>CAYPSU010000084.1:0-12543 GCA_964413475.1 uncultured Polaromonas sp.
TCTTGTCGGCGCTCTTGATGCCCTTGGACACCTCGACGCCGGAACTCACGTCAACGGCCAGCGTCTTGCAACGGGGCCGCACTTGCGCGATGCCATCGGTCACATTTGCAGGCGTCAACCCACCAGACAAGACGAGGTGAGCGTTGACGCTTGGTGGAAGATGTGACCAATTGAAAGTCTTTCCGCCGCCCCCGTAGCCTTCGACATGCGCATCGAGCAGGATGGCCTGGGCAGCCTTGAAACGAGCCGCGTAGTTTAAGAGATCGAAGGCTGGCCCGGGCTGCTGGGGGGTATCGGCGGCCGGCAGGCGGGCGGCGCGAATGAAGGGCCTGCCAAAGACGGTGCACTGCTCCAGTGTTTCGTCACCGTGAAACTGCAGCAGGGCCTGCGGTAGCAAGCCAGCTGCATGCGCCACTTCTTCAGGCTGGGCATTGACGAACAGCAATACGGGCGTGACAAAGGGTGGCAGGCGGCTGGCCAGTTCAGCCGCTCGCTCGGCGCTGACGTAGCGGGCGCTGGGGCGGTAGAGGACGAAGCCCAGCGCGTCCACGCCGGCGGCCACGGCCGCCTCAACGTCGGCCTCACGGGTGAGGCCGCAAACCTTGATGCGGGTGCGCGGGTGAGGATTCATGGCAGCCAATCATAGGCCGGTGTTCGGTTGGGCAGGCCCCATTGCGGGTCATACACCGGCCCCAGAAAGTACAAACCGTCGGGCGAGAAGGTCGGGGCTGCGGCATCGCGGTCGCGCGCGGCCAACACCTGCGGCATGGTATCGGCCGGACGCAGCCCCTGACCCACCTGCACCAGGCAGCCCATCAGGTTGCGCACCATGTGGTGCAGAAAGGCATTGGCTTCGAATTCGAACCGCCAGTAGGCCCCGCGACGGCTGATGCGAATTTCGCGCAGCGTCTTGACGGGGGTGTGCGACTGGCATTGCGCTGCCCGAAACGAGGTGAAGTCGTGCTCGCCGATCAGATGGCTTGCGGCGCGTTCCATCGCTGCTTGATCCAGGGAACGGAACACCCAGCCGACCCGGCCGGCCTCCAGGCTGGGCCGTACTGGTGACTCGAGCAGCACATAGGCATAGCGCCTGGCCAGTGCATGGGTGCGACAGTGGAAGGCCTCGCTCACATGGCGGGCCCATTGCACGGCGATACCCGGCGGCAACAGGCTGTTGGGGCCGCGCACCCAGGCGTTTTCAGGGCGGTCGGCCTCGGTGTCGAAGTGCACCACCTGCATCAGCGCATGCACGCCGGCATCGGTGCGGCCAGCACACAAGGTACGGATGGGTTGGTCACCAAAGCGGCTGAGCGCTTGTTCGAGCTGGTCCTGCACGGTGTTGCCCGAGGGCTGGCTTTGCCAGCCTTCATAGGCCCCGCCCTGGTAACTCAGGCCCAGTGCAACTCTCATGGGCGAGCGGCTTTCATGTGGAGCGCTTGTCCTGTGGGCCGAGGTCCAGGCTGATGCGACTCAAGTCAAAAGCAGTCGGCGCCGCAGGTGCCGGGGCGCTCGTCTTGTGCGCCAGCCCGTCGTCCAGGTCGAGCGAGGGCAGGGGACCAAAATCGGCCAGGGACTTCGGCCGGGGGCTTGAGGGGGGAGATTCCTGTCCGCCCTTTGCCGGCGACTCGACGCTGTCCGAGGCAGGAACCGAGGCTTGCCCCTGCCGCCGGGCAGAAGGCTCCCGAGGTCTGAAAGCCAGGAACAGCAAGGTCAGTAGCGCAGCGCCGCTGCTGATCAGCAGCAGGGGATCGATGGGCAACCCACTGGGAGCGGCGGCGGGTGCCGATGAGGCTGGGCTGACTTCGGAGGCGGCCGCTTGTGGCGCGGCCGCATAGGGGTCGGAGGCCGGGGCACTTGCAGTGGGGGCGCTTTGCCCATCGGCGGCCTGGCCGGGTGGGATGGGCGTCTGGACGGCGGCCTGGCGCAGGGCCTGCAGCTCGGTTCGGGCTCGCTCAGGGCTCAGCGCCCGTGCTTGGGCCGCAGTGGGTAGCTGTATCTGGGCTCCGGTGGTCAGCTGGTTGATCCTGCCTTCGGCGAAGGCCCCTGGGTTCAGGCGATACACGGCCACCAAGAACTGCTCGACGGTTACGCCAGCGGGCACACGCTCGAGGGCCAGATCGGTGGCGCTCTGGCCGGGCGGCACCACCCACACGACCACCGGAGCCGGAGGCGGCGCCGCTTTGGGTGCCGTGCTTGCCGCTGAGCTTGCTGCAACACCTTCCGCGGGTGCGGGCAGAGCAGATGTCGTGGGGGCTGTCGTGGGGGGCGCTGTGTCGCCCTGCGCCCACACGATGGCGTGGGGCAGGAGCAGGGCACAGGTCAGCCCGGCGTTGGCCAGGCCGCAGCGCGCGCCATTGATGAGGGGGTCAAGCATGGGCCAGTGTCTGTCAAGTCGGTGATTTTGGACCTTAGCACCAAAGCGCGTCGACGCCGGATCCCGGCTTCAGGCCTGCAGCAGGATGCGCAGCATCCGGCGAAGCGGCTCGGCCGCGCCCCAAAGCAGTTGGTCGCCGATGGTGAAGGCGCCCAGGTATTGCGGTCCCATGGCCATCTTGCGGATCCGTCCCACCGGGATATTCATGGTGCCAGTGACAGCCACCGGGGTAAGGTGCTGCAAGGTGGCTTCGCGGGTGTTGGGCACGACTTGCACCCAGGGGTTGTCAGCTGCGATCAGGGCCTCGATATCGGCCACCGGTACATTCTTCTTGAGCTTGAATGTCAGGGCCTGGCTGTGGCAGCGCATGGCGCCCACACGCACGCAGAAACCATCCACAGGCACGGCTGGACTGCCAAAGCCTTCGCCTTGGCCAAGGATTTTGTTGGTTTCGGCCATGCCTTTCCATTCCTCGCGCGAGACACCGTCGCCCAGATCCTTGTCGATCCAAGGAATGAGCGAGCCGCCCAGCGGCACCCCGAACTGGGCGGTCTCGTCGGCGCTGAGGCTGCGCTGTCTGGCAATCACCTGGCGGTCGATCTCAAGGATGGCGCTCTTGGGATCATCCAGCAGGGCCCGAACCTGGGTGTTGAGGGTGCCGAATTGGGTCAGTAACTCGCGCATGTGCTGGGCCCCGCCGCCCGATGCGGCCTGGTAGGTCTGCGTGCTCATCCATTCCACCAGACCGGCCTTTTAGAGCGCGCCCACGCCCATCAGCATGCAGCTGACGGTGCAGTTCCCGCCGATCCAGTTCAGGCCTCCCTTGGCCAGGGCCCCCTGGATGACGGGACTGTTGACCGGGTCCAGAATGATGACGGCATCGTCTTTCATGCGCAGCGTGGAGGCCGCATCAATCCAGTGGCCTTTCCAGCCCGCGGCGCGCAGCTTGGGGAACACCTCGGAGGTGTAGTCCCCGCCTTGGCAGGTGATGATGATGCTGCAGCGCTTGAGCATCTCGAGATCATGGGCGTCCTGCAGCTTGGCCTCGTTCTTGGCCATGACCGGAGCAGGACCGCCGGCATTGGAAGTGGAGAAAAAGACCGGCTCGATCAGGTCAAAGTCACGCTCGGCCTGCATGCGGTCCATCAGGACCGAGCCGACCATGCCGCGCCAGCCCACAAGGCCGACAAGATTTCCGGAAAGTTTCATGATGATGCCCCTCTGGTGTTCAATTGCTTCAGGCCTTTGAACCCGGCTCATCGAGCCGGCGGGGCACGACGAACCAGGCTGGGTCAGCCCTTGATGGTCGTGGTTTTGGTGGAGGTTTGTGCCCGCATGCACAGGCCCAGGCCGCTGGCGGGAGCGGACAGTTTCAAGGGGTTTGGCAGGCGGGACATGTCCGGCATTGTAGCGAATTCAAGTACGCGGGCCTGCGCCCCTGAAGGGCTGCCAACTGGATCGGTTCATGAGGCCTTGATGCCGGCGGCGCGGATCACCTCGCCCAAACGCTCGCGGTCGCGCCGGATGCGGGCTTCGAAGTCGGCCGAACTGCCCCCGACGGTCTCACCTCCGGCTGTCTTGATGATCTCGATAAAGACGGGGTCGCGCAGAGCCTTGTCGGCCTCGGCCTGCAGTCGACCAATGATCTCGGCGGGCGTTCGGGCAGGGGCGAGCAAGCCGAACCAGCCGTTGAGTTCGAAGTCTTTCAGGCCCAGCGCCTCATTGACGGTGGGTACTTCGGGCAGTTGGGGGGTGCGCTTGACCGAGGTCACCGCTAGAGCCTTGAGCTTTCCTGCCTTCACAAATTGCAAGGCCACCGGCAGATTGACAAAACCCAGGGGCAGGGTGCCACCCACATGGTCGTTGGTGGCAGGGGCCAGGCCCTGGTAGGCCACATGGGTGAGTTGTACACCGGTGCGGTGTGCCAGCAACTCACCGGCCAGATGCCCCGAGCTGCCGATGCCGGGAGAGCCATGGTTGATCTTGCCCGGTGATTGCCGAGCCATCTGGATCAGTTCAGGCAGCGAGTTGACCGGCAGGCTGGGATGGACGGTGATCACATTGACCATCGACGCGACCTCGATGATGGGAAGCAGGTCGGTGGCGGGGTTGAAGGGCAGCTTGGCAAACAGGTGAGGGTTGGTGGCCAGGGTGATGCCGTTCATCAGCACGGTGTAGCCGTCAGGCGCGGACTTGGCCACGAAATCGGTGCCGATATTGGTGGCGGCACCGGGCTTGTATTCCACGATGACCGGGTTGTTCATAGACACTTGCATGCGCTGTGCCAGCGCGCGGGCGAAGATGTCGGCGGTTCCCCCCGGCGGGGCCGGCACGACAATCTTGATCGGCTTGCTGGGATAGGCCTGGGCCAGGGCGGGTGCAGTGCCCGCCAGCGCCATCCAGCCCAGAAGGTGTCGTCTTTGCATGAGGGTCTCCCGCGCGTTTGTCTTCCAGCGCTAAATCGCGCTGATTATGCGGCTCTTGCTGGCGCGATCCAAATTGGTGCCATCACCAGCCCCCATGGGGTGGTGATGAACTGTTTTTGTGCGCTGATGCTGACCGGCGCGGTGGTCTTGCAACGATTTGGTTCTCAAATGAGGCGCAAGCGCCGATTTGGGGCGGGCCCGTAGCTTGCTATCACCCCTCTGATTCTTAATCCGAGGTGACCCATGAGTTCCTACTTTGACCCCTATGACGCGGACAAACCTCTTTTGATGCGTTGCAGTTGCGGCCGTCATGAAAGCCAGCAGGCCCACCAGCAGGCAATGCAGGCGCAGGCGGCGACTGAGGAACTGCGCAAGCGCAGTGAGAGCGCTGAGTTTGAGTCCTACAGCAATGATTTCATTGAGGCCACCTTGGTCAAGTCCCTGTTTCCGCAGGACGAGGTGCGCCGGCGCTTTCTGCGTGCAGTCGGTCGCGGCACCGCGATGGCGGCTATCTCCAGCGTGCTGCCGGTAGCCAGTTTGCAGGCCATCGCCCAGGAGAAGGGCCAGATCGAAAAGAAGAATCTGAAGGTTGGCTTTATTCCCATCACCTGTGCCACGCCTTTGATCATGGCGCATCCGCTGGGTTTTTACCGTCGCGAAGGTCTGGATGTGGAGGTCGTCAAGACGGCGGGCTGGGCCTTGATCCGCGACAAGATGCTCAACAAGGAGTACGACGCAACGCACTTCCTATCGCCCATGCCACTGGCCATCTCTCTGGGTCTGGGTTCCACCGCTACGCCCATGAATGTGGCGACCATCCAGAACACCAATGGGCAGGCAATTACCCTGGCCATCAAGCACAAGGACAAGCGCGATCCCAAGATGTGGAAGGGCTTTCGGTTCGCGGTGCCTTTTGAATATTCCATGCACAACTTCCTGTTGCGCTACTACGTGGCAGAGGCGGGCCTGGACCCCGACCGTGACATTCAGATCCGGGTGGTGCCGCCGCCCGAGATGGTGGCCAATCTTCGGGCTGGCAATATCGACGGCTATCTGGGCCCCGATCCTTTCAATCAGCGCGCTGTCTTTGAGGAAATCGGCTTCATTCATATGCTCACCAAGGAGCTCTGGAACGGCCATCCCTGCTGCGCCTTTGGCACATCGGCTGAATTCATCCGTCAAAACCCCAACACGTTTGCCGCGCTGTATCGATCAGTTTTGACGGCTGCCGCGATGGCGCGAGATCCCAAGAATCGGGAGCTCATCGCCAAGGTGATTGCGCCGCAGGCCTATCTGAATCAGCCAGAGACGGTGCTCACACAGGTGCTAACAGGACGGTTTGCCGATGGACTCGGGGGTATTCAAACCGTGCCGGATCGAGCCGACTTCGATCCGATTCCTTGGCAGTCGATGGCCGTCTGGATGCTCACGCAGATGAAGCGTTGGGGTTACATCAAGGGCGATGTGAACTACCGGCAGATTGCCGAGCAGGTGTTCCTGCTCACCGATGCCAAGAAGCACATGAAGGCTCTCGATCAGAAGGTGCCCGACGGGGCTTATCCAAAGTTCAGGATTATGGGCAAGGAGTTTGATCCTGCCCGGGCAGATGCCTATGCCAAGAGCTTTGCGATCAGCCGCGCCAGTTAAGGCGGGAATCTGTCATGCACTCTGTTCGACTGAAGTCCTCGCTGCTGTCTCTGCTGCTTTTGCTGATTTTGATATCGGTTTGGCATT
This sequence comes from uncultured Polaromonas sp., assembly GCA_964413475.1. Lineage (GTDB taxonomy): Bacteria > Pseudomonadota > Gammaproteobacteria > Burkholderiales > Burkholderiaceae_C > Polaromonas. The sequence continues at coordinate 6,535 of CAYPSU010000084.1, forward strand.
TGGCCACTCGCTCACCGACAGCGCTAGTGGCGCCTGCCGTGCAGCTGACGCCCGAGCAGGTTGAATATCAGAAGCTGCTGGGCAAGGACCCCACGGCGGCGACAGGGTCGGGTGGCTCGGGTAAGTCGGCAGGCTTTCCCACGCCTGTCCAGATGGGGCAGACGCTCTACAAGCAGCTGTCTGACCCTCTGTACGACAACGGGCCCAACGACAAAGGCATTCTGATCCAGTTGGGCCACTCGCTGGCCCGTGTGGGTCTGGGTTTCCTGCTGGCTTGTTTGGTGGCCATTCCTCTCGGGTTTGTGATCGGTATGTCCCCGCTGCTGTACAAGGCGCTCGATCCCTTCATTCAGGTCCTCAAGCCGATCAGTCCGCTGGCTTGGATGCCCTTGGCGCTCTACACCATCAAGGACTCATCGACCTCGGGAATTTTTGTGATCTTTATTTGTGCGGTCTGGCCGATGCTGATCAACACCGTGTTTGGCGTGTCCTCGATGCGGCGGGAATGGCTCAACGTGGCTGCCACGCTGGAGCTCAGTCCCTGGCGGAAAGCTTTTGAGGTCATCCTGCCCGGCGCGGCTCCCACCATTCTGACGGGTATGCGCATCAGCATGGGCATCGCCTGGCTGGTCATCGTGGCTGCAGAAATGCTGGTCGGTGGAACAGGTATCGGCTATTTCGTCTGGAATGAGTGGAACAACTTGTCCTTGACCCATGTGCTCTTTGCAATTTTGGTCATCGGGGTGGTGGGGATGCTGCTGGATCTGACCTTTGCCCGTCTGCAGAAATGGGTGACCTATGTGGAGTGAAGAGCGCCAAGTGCATGGTCCGTCGGCCCCCAGATTTTTTGAAACTGTGAGGGCCGGTGCGATTGCCCCGGAAGTCCCCATCAAGGAGCCTGCTGTGGAGACTTTTCTGAAAGTTCAGGGCCTGAGCAAGTCCTACGTTCCCGGCCGGCCGGTTTTCGATAAGGTTTCTTTTGATATCGGGCGCGGTGAGTTTGTTTGCATCATCGGCCATTCCGGTTGCGGCAAGACCACCGTTTTGAATGTGTTGGCCGGTCTTGATCAGGCCAGCTCGGGCGAAGTGTTCATGGATGGTCGCGAGGTCCGGGGCCCCAGCCTGGATCGCGGCGTAGTCTTCCAGGGTCACGCCTTGCTGCCTTGGCTGACGGTCAGGCAGAACATCGCCTTTGCGGTGCGCTCGCGTTGGCCAGACTGGTCGCGTGCCCAAATTGATGAGCATGTGCGCAAGTACGTCAAGCTCGTGGGCCTGGAGGCGGCCATCGACAAGAAGCCGGCGGAGTTGTCTGGCGGCATGAAGCAGCGCGTGGGTATTGCACGCGCCTTCTCGGTGCAGCCCAAGATGCTTTTGTTGGATGAGCCTTTCGGTGCCTTGGACGCCCTGACCCGCGGCAGCATTCAGGACGAGCTGATCGCCATCGTCCGGGAGATCCGTCAAACCGTATTCATGATCACCCATGATGTGGACGAGGCGATTTTCCTGGCCGACCGCATTTTGCTTATGAGCAACGGAGGACAGACGCCTTCGGGCTATATGCCTGGGGGTATCGCCGAGGTGGTGGTCAATCCTCTGCCAGCTGATCGCAAACGGGCAGGTTTGCATCATCTGCAAGGCTACTACGAGCTGCGTAACCACATTGTTGATTTTCTGGTGGCCCGCGCCGGCGCTGGAGCCGCGCACTGATTTGAAAACTTGATTGGAGAAATTATGAATCGCAACGACGTTACTGAAAAGATCATCACCGCCAAGGTGTCAAAGGGCATCAAGTGGGAAGATGTCGCCAAAAAGGTGGGCCAGAGCAAGGAGTGGACAACCGCGCTGTGCCTGGGTCAAATGACCGCCACCGCTGCGCAGGCCAAGGCCGTCGGCAAGATCTTCGGCCTGAGCGCCGAGGAGCAGAAGTGGTTGCAGGTGGTGCCCTACAAGGGTTCCCTGCCCACCGCCGTACCCACCGATCCGCTCATTTACCGCTGGTACGAAATCGTCAGTGTTTATGGCACCACGATCAAGGAACTGATCCACGAGGAATTCGGTGACGGCATCATGAGCGCCATCGACTTCAGCATGGATATCGAGCGCCAGCCCGATCCCAAGGGTGACCGAGTCAATGTAGTTTTGTCGGGCAAGTTTTTGCCCTACAAAACCTACTGATCAGGCCAGAGCCCGTAGCACCGCCTCGCCCATTTCTCGGGTGCCAACGCGTGTGGTGCCCTCGCTGTAGATGTCCGGGGTCCGCAGTCCCTGGGCCAGTACCTTGCGCACCGCCGCCTCGATGCGATCGGCGGCCTCGGGCTGATTGAGCGAGAAGCGCAGCATCATGGCGGCGCTGAGGATGGTGGCCAGCGGGTTGGCCACTCCTTTGCCAGCAATGTCGGGCGCGCTGCCGTGGCTGGGTTCGTACAGGCCTCGGTTGGCGCTGTTGAGGCTGGCCGAAGGCAGCATGCCGATGGAGCCGGTGAGCATGGACGCCTCGTCCGAGAGGATGTCGCCGAACATGTTGCCGGTGACGATTACATCGAAGCTTTTGGGCGCCTTGACCAATTGCATGGCGGCGTTGTCCACATACATATGCTGCAGCTCGACGTCGGGGTACTGGGCATGCACCTCGGTGACGATGTCTTTCCAGAACTGGAAGGTTTCCAGTACGTTGGCCTTGTCGACGCTGGTGACTTTTTTGCCGCGCTTGCGGGCAGCCTGGAAGGCCACATGGGCGATGCGCTCGATCTCGGGCCGGGTGTAGCGCATGGTGTCGAAAGCTTCGTCGGCCCCCGCAAAGCTGCCATCGGGCGAAGTGCGCCTGCCACGCGGCTGGCCAAAGTAGATGTCTCCGGTCAGTTCGCGAATGATCAGGATATCCAGTCCCGAGACCAACTCGGGCTTCAAGCTGGAGGCGCCGACCAGCTGCTCGTAGCAGATGGCCGGCCTGAAATTGGCAAACAGCCCCAGGTTTTTGCGCAGTCCCAGGATGGCCTGCTCAGGACGCAGCGGCCGATCGAGCTTGTCGTACTTCCAGTCGCCGACCGCGCCAAACAAAATGGCATCGGCATCCTTGGCCAGCTTGAGCGTGCTCTCGGGCAGGGGGTGACCGTGTGCCTCGTAGGCTGCGCCACCGACCAGAGCATGCTCCATTTCAAAGGACAGGCCCAGCACCTTGAGCACCTTGACCGCCTCAGCCACGATTTCGGTGCCGATGCCATCACCGGGAAGAACTGCGATTTTCATAAACGACTTTCTGCGGGTTCATTGACTCAGCCAAAACTGCGCGCCAGCCACGGCTTGGCAGCCAGCCGCTGGGCTTCGAAGGCGGCGATCTTGTCCTTGTGGCGCAGCGTCAGGCCGATGTCATCCAGGCCGTTGAGCAGGCAGTACTTGCGGAAGGCATTGACCTCGAAGGGGATTTCCTCGCCCTGCGCTTTGACGATGCGCTGGCGTTCCAGATCGATGGTCAGCTTGTAGCCGGGAAAAGCCGAGACTTCGTTGAACAGCTGATCGATTTGCGCCTCGCCAAGTATCAGGGGCAGCAGTCCGCTCTTGAAGCAGTTGTTGAAGAAGATATCGGCATAGCTGGGTGCCAGGATGACGCGAAATCCGTACTGGCCAATGGCCCAGGGCGCGTGTTCGCGTGAGGAGCCGCAGCCGAAATTCTTGCGCGCCAGCAGCACGCTGGCCCCCTGGTAGCGACTTTGGTTGAGCACAAAGTCGGGGTTGGGTTGACGCTGGTCAGCGGGCTTGCCGTAGTAGCCCGGGTCCTTGTAGCGCCACTCGTCGAACAGGTGCGGGCCAAAGCCTGTTTTATGAATGGACTTGAGAAATTGCTTGGGCATGATCGCGTCGGTGTCAACGTTGGCGCGGTCGATCGGCGCGACGATACCGGTGTGTGTAGTGAACTTTTGCATGAGGAGGTGTCCTGGCTGTGATGTCTGGGGCCGCTTCAGCTGAATTTGCGTACATCCACAAAATGACCGTGGATGGCTGCGGCCGCTGCCATAGCGGGGCTGACCAGATGGGTGCGCCCGCCCTGGCCTTGACGGCCTTCGAAGTTGCGGTTGCTGGTAGAGGCGCAGCGCTCGCCGGGCTCCAGCCGGTCTGCGTTCATGCCCAGGCACATCGAGCAGCCGGGCTGGCGCCACTGAAATCCGGCGGCCACAAAGATTTTGTCCAGGCCTTCCTGCTCGGCCTGGGCCTTGACCAGGCCCGAGCCTGGAACGGCCAGGGCCAGCTTGATGTTGGGCGCCACCCGGCGGCCCAGCTTCTTGATGATGGCTGCCGCCTCGCGCATGTCTTCAATGCGGCTGTTGGTGCAAGAGCCAATGAAGACCTTGTCGACCAGGATGTCGTTGATGGGTTTGCCGGGCTGCAGCCCCATATAGCCCAGCGCACGCTCGATGGCGTCACGCTTCACCGGATCTTTTTCTTTGTCGGGATCGGGTATGTGGTCTTCGATGGACAGCACCATTTCCGGCGAGGTGCCCCAGGTCACCTGCGGCCGGATCTGGCTGGCGTCGATCTCGACCACCGCGTCAAACTTGGCATCGGCATCGGACTGCAGAGTCTTCCAGTACTGCAACGCCAAGTCCCATTCCGGGCCGCCCTCAAAGCGGCCAGTCTTGGGATCGGTGCCCGGGGCCATGGGTCGGCCCTTGACGTATTCAATCGTCTTGGCATCGACGGCCACCAGACCTGCTCGGGCGCCGGCTTCGATGGCCATATTGCACACCGTCATGCGTCGGTGCCGCCGCCGGTGCCGATCTTGCCGATGATGGCTAGCACGATGTCCTTGCCGGTCAGGCCTGGGGCCAGTTTGCCCTCGACCTTGATGAGCATGTTCTTGGCCTTCTTGGCCAGCAGAGTCTGTGTGGCCAGCACGTGCTCGACCTCGCTGGTGCCGATGCCGTGCGCCAGGGCGCCGAAGGCGCCGTGGGTGGCGGTGTGCGAGTCGCCGCAAACGACCGTCATGCCCGGCAGGGTGGCGCCGTTTTCTGGGCCGATCACATGGACAATGCCTTGGCGCTTGGACAGAAAGGGAAAGTAGGCCGCCGCACCGAACTCGGCAATGTTTTTATCGAGGGTGAGGATCTGCTCCTTGCTGATCGGATCGGTCAGACCGTCATAGCCGTTTTCCCATCCGTCGGTCGGCGTGTTGTGGTCGGCGGTGGCCACCACCGAGCTGATGCGCCAGACCTTGCGGCCGGCCTCACGCAAGCCCTCGTAGGCTTGCGGGCTGGTCACCTCGTGAGTGAGGTGGCGGTCGATGTAGAGCACGGTCGTGCCGTCTTCTTCGGTGTGGACGACATGGTCGTCCCAGAGCTTGTCGTAGAGGGTGCGTCCCATGAGGAAGGTCCTTAAGGTGGTCGGTTGAGGTCGCGGGCTGGCCGTGGCTTGTTGGCGAAAAAGCCCGCGCTGGGCGGGCTTTCCCTGGGGGTCGGAGGTTCAGCGCTGAGCAATCGGCTTGACTTGCCGTGCGGTTGAGCCTGTGAAAAGCTGACGCGGGCGGCCGATCTTGTATTCGGGGTCCCCGATCATTTCATTGAGCTGGGCGATCCAGCCTATGGTGCGGGCCAAGGCAAAGATGCCGGTGAACAGATTGACCGGAATGCCGATGGCGCGTTGCACGATACCCGAGTAAAAGTCCACATTCGGATAGAGCTTGCGCTGCACGAAGTAGTCATCCTCCAGGGCAATCTTTTCCAGTTGCTTGGCCAGCTTGAACAGGGGATCATTTTCCAGACCGAGCTCGGTCAGCACCTCATTGCAGGTTTCCTGCATCAGCTTGGCACGCGGGTCATAGTTTTTATAGACCCGGTGTCCAAAACCCATCAGCTTAACGCCTGAATTTTTGTCCTTGACCTGGTTCATGAATTCGCCCACCTTGGCAACGCCCCCCATCTTCTGGATGTCCTCGAGCATGTTCAGGCAGGCTTCGTTGGCACCGCCATGGGCTGGTCCCCACAGGCAAGCGACGCCAGCTGCGATGGCGGCGAAGGG
>CAYPSU010000085.1:0-12505 GCA_964413475.1 uncultured Polaromonas sp.
TCAATGTCGACATGCTGCTGGTTGAGGGCGATGGCATCAGCGACAGTCGCATGGATACCGGTGACAGCAAGAACTGGGCAACGCAGATCGCCGCCCGTCGCGAGGAGGCCACGCTCAAGGCCTTGTTCAATGAAGAGCTCGGCGTCGTGATCCAGGTGCTCAGCAGCCAGCGCAATGAGGTCATGCAGGTGCTGCGTGATCACGGCCTGTCGCGCTACAGCCACTTCATTGGCAAGACCCGGCCAGCCCATGCGCCCATGGAGGTCGGCAAGGGCAAGCTTGAGGTCTGGCGCGACACGCGCTGCGTCTTCAGCGCCAGCTTGAGAGACCTGCAGCAGGTTTGGGACAGCGTGAGCTGGAAAATTTGCCAGCAGCGCGACAACCCGGCCTGCGCCGATGCCGAGCACGACGCTGCGGGTGGCCCGGAGCGGGCTGGTCTTCATCTGCACTGGCCGCCGTCCCTGTCGGCTGCGCAGCGGCCTGTCCCGACTCGGTCGCCCCGTGTGGGACGACCCCGGGTGGCCATCCTGCGCGAGCAGGGGGTCAACTCTCATGTGGAGATGGCCTATGCCTTCGACTTGGCTGGCTTTGAGGCGGTCGATGTGCACATGAGCGACCTGCAGTCCGCACGCGTGGGCCTGACCGACTTCACCGGCGTGGTGGCCTGTGGGGGCTTTAGCTACGGCGACACGCTGGGGGCGGGCATAGGCTGGGCGCGCAGCATCGTTTTCAATGAGCGACTGTCCGAGCAGTTCCAGGCCTTCTTTGCGCGCACCGACACCTTCGGGCTTGGGGTGTGCAACGGCTGCCAGATGTTTGCCGAGTTGGCCGACATCATCCCCGGAGCCCAGGCCTGGCCGCGATTTACCACCAACCTCAGTGAGCGCTTTGAGGCGCGCCTGTCACAGGTGGAAATTCTGGACAGTCCCAGCCTCTTCCTGCAGGGCATGGGAGGCGCCCGCTTGCCCATCGCAGTGGCCCATGGCGAGGGCTTTGCCAACTTCGCGCGGCGCGGCGATGCAGCCCAGGTGATTGCCGCAATGCGCTTTGTCGATGCTGCCGGCCAGGCCACACAGGCCTATCCCGCCAATCCCAACGGCAGCCCCAGCGGTCTGACTGCGGTCACCACCGCTGACGGGCGCTTCACCGCCATGATGCCCCACCCCGAGCGGGTGTTTCGCAACATCCAGATGAGCTGGACCGAGGGCAGTCTCTCGGACTACAGCCCCTGGATGAACCTTTGGCTCAACGCCCGCCGCTGGGTCGGCTGATCGCTGCCTGGACGCCGCTGCAGAGCCTTCAAGCCGACCGGCCAGAGCTTCGCCCCAGGCAGGGCAGGGGGTCTTGGCCCCCCTCAAGGCTTGTAGAACACCTCGACCTGCCCCTTGAGCTTGATCAGCAGGGCTTGACCATGGCGGTCTACCGTCTTGCCGGCCGGCACCCGGATCCAGCCCTCGCTGATGCAGTATTCCTCCACATCGTTGCGTTCCTTGCCGTTAAAGCGGATTCCTATGCTGTGCTCCAGTACCCCGGCCGCATAGTGGGGGCTGCGTTCGTGGATGGACAGGCGGTCAGGCAGGTCGGGGCGGGTGATGTCGGACATGGGTTTAAACCTGGGCAATACAACGATCCGATTGTTACAGAGGACCGGTTGAGTCCGCCGCCTCAAAAACGCGATGGGGTCAGCAACAGCAGGTTGGCGCCGGTTCAGGCACGCTTGGGCGCCCGATCAGGGTGGACACTCGATCGGCTCGCTGGCTCGAGCGCCGGGCTGGCCCGGCCCAGGTCGGGAGGGCCCCGGTCGAGGGTTGAGCCTTAGCTGGTTTCAGGGCTTGATCAGCTATATTTGTCCGATCGTAAATTTATTCGAGAGAAGGCAAGCGTATGAGCACTCGCCGCGAGGCTATGTGGGTCATGGGGTCTGTCTTTACCCCGCTGGCTATGGCCCAGTCCTCATCGGACTGGCCTAACAAGGCCATCAAGGTGGTCGTGCCCTTTCCGGCGGGTGGGGGCGGTGACAATTTGGCGCGCCTGGTGCTCTCTCGTCTGGGGCCCGAGCTCGGGCAGCCCATCGTCTTTGAGAACATCGGAGGCGCCGGTGGCAATGTGGGCGTGGCATCGGTCACCCGCGCCGCACCCGATGGCTACACCCTGAGCTATGGCACCAACGGCACGCATGCCATCAACCAGACGCTCTACAAGAATCCGGGCTTCGATCCGATCAAGAACTTTGAGCCCATCGGGCGGCTGTCTCGCATCGCCGCCTTGGTGGTGGTGCGCCCCGGCCTGCCGGTGGGCAATATGAAAGAGCTCTTGGCTTTACTCAAGAAGAACCCGGGCAAGTTCAGCTTTGCTTCGGCCGGCAACGGCACCACCTCGCACCTGGCCGGCGAAATTCTCAAGGCGCAAGCCAATCTGTCGGCGGTCCACATTCCCTATCGCGGCGGCGCTGCGGCCATGGTGGACCTGCTGGCCGACCGAATTGACTTCATGATTGATGTCATGCCCAGCACGGCGCCGCAGGTGCGGGCGGGCCGTTTGCGTGGCCTGGCGGTGAGCACGGCCCAGCGGGTGGCCAGCTTCCCGGATATTCCAACGATTGCCGAATCGGGCGTGCCCGGGTTCGATGTCAGTGCCTGGGATGCGTTGTTTGCACCAGCCGGTACGCCCAAGCCGGTGGTCGACAAACTCAGCCAGGCCTTGGCCAAGGTGCTGCGCGACGATGAATTGCGTCAACAACTGGCTCAGCGCGGCTCCGAGCCTGCACCGGCGACGCCCGATGCCTTGCGTCAGTTCATACAAGTTGAGATCGAACGCTGGGGGGCGGCGATCCGTCGCTCGGGCGCCAGCCTGGATTGATTCCCCCATGACCCTGTCTGCCGATGTTTACAAGGCCATGCCCCTGCCGGTGGCGCCCGCCTTGACCCAGACCAAATACTTTTTCCAGGCCCTGGACAACTTCCAGCGCGTCTTTGCCATTCGACCGGGTGAGCAGGTCCTGATCTTGTCAGACCCTTTGCTGGACCCGCGGGTGGTTGATGCGGTCATCGGCCTGGCCAAAGCCAGGGGTGCGACCGTGCGGGTTTATGCCGAGCCCAGCACCCGCGTGACCGCCTTCCCGGAGCATTTGAAGCCTTTGCTTGAATCGGTGCAGTTTGTGGTCTCGACCTGGTTTTGCTCCATCATTGACCCGTTTTGCATTGCGATGCGCCGCAGGGGGCAGCGTTGGGTCAAGATCACCTATTTCCGCGATCTTGATTTATTGCATACGCCGCAGGCGAGGTTCCCGATTGATGTCATGGGTGAAATCATCCGCGCAACGGCCCGGCGTTACCCGACCGAGGGCAGCTTCGATCTGCATTTCACCGACCCGCGCGGTAGCGACTTCAGGATCCACTTCACCCCCGAGATGCGCGCCAACCAGCTGTCGACCAACCGTTGGAAGGGGCAGATGACCGCCGAGAACGATGGCTCCTATGTGCATTTCTTGCCCACGCACGGCCCCAACCTGTGGGACCACAACGCGGTCAAGAACGACCTGTCGGTGCCCACCCAGATGTCTGGCGTGCTCTATCCCCAGTGGGCCATTGGCTTTGAGCGCCCCTTTGAAGAGAAGATCGGCGTCCATTTCGAAGGGGAATATGTCAGCCGCGTCGAGGGCAAATCTGAGCAGGCTGCCATCTTGCGCGACATGCTGGTGGGCGGGCGCATGATCGAAGGCGGCGGATGCGGGTTCAATCCCAAATCGCCGCGTCACACCGTGTACCCGGCCGGCTCCAATTCCCCCGGCGCTCTGCATTTCGGTATCGATCTGGTCGAGCCCAGCCCCTACATCCGCCGCGTCATGCCCGACTGGGAGGAACCACCGGTGCACATGGACCTCATTGCACTGGATGGCACCGTCAGGGCGGGGGAGCAATTGCTCATCAAGGACGGTTTTCTGTGTGCGCTGCGTGATCCTGACGTGGTGCGGATGGCCGAACGCTACGGTGATCCGGTCGATTTGCTTGAAGGCTTTGTCGATTGAGCCGCTGACATGGTTTTAACCCGGGGTATCGAATGCAGCGCCCCATTTCCGAGGAGACCCTTATGACGATCAAGTTCTCGCGCCCCAAGCTCTGGCCCTTGCTGATCCTTTGCCTGAGTGCCGGTCCGGTATTGGCTCAAGACAAATATCCCAGCAAACCGGTGGCGGTCGTGGTGCCGCAGGCCGCGGGAGGGGCCAATGACGCGATCGGGCGCATCATTGCGCAAAAGCTCACCGACTTGAGTGGCCAGTCGTTTGTGGTGGAAAACCGGCCGGGTGCCGGCGGCAATATTGGGACTGCTCATGTCGCCAAGGCCCGGGCCGACGGCTACACCATCATGCTGACGGCAGACAGCTCCTATGTCATCAACCCTTCGCTCTACAAGAGCACCGGTTTCGATCCGCTGAAAGATTTTGAGGCCATCGCCCCGGTGGCCACGGCCGGCTACGTGCTGGTGGCCAACAACAACTTTCCGGCCAAGAACACTGCGGAGTTGATTTCTATCGCCAAGAGTCAGCCCGGCAAGATCATGATCGGATCGGCTGGCAATGGGACGGTCAATCACCTGGTGGGTGAGATGCTGAACAAGGCCGCAGGCATCGAACTGGTCCATGTACCCTACAAAGGGGCTGCGGCGGCCGTCACCGATCTGGCTGGCGGACAGGTGCAGGTTTCGGTGCAGAGTCTGCCCTCGTCGATCGGTTTTATTCGGAGTGGGCGTATCAAGGTGCTGGGCGTGGTCAATGAAAAGCGCCTGGCGGCCTTGCCGGATGTTGCCCCGATCAACGAAACGGTCAAGGGCCTGGCGGTCACGCCCTGGTACGGTGTTTTTGCGCCGGCAGGTACGCCCGCGCCGGTGGTGGCCCAATTGCAGACCCTGATCAACCGCGCTCTGGAGGCACCCGATGTGCGCGAGAAACTGGCCAATGTGGGCGCAGAGCCGTATCGCCTCAACGGCGAACAATTCATGGCCCTGATCCGTTCGGATCTGCCGCGTTGGGCCAAGGCGGTGAAGGATTCAGGGGCAACGATCGACTGAGGAACCGGCCACTTGGCCAGATCCGGCGCGCCATCGCTACGGTCGCGCCGCTCCCACCCCGACCTCAAGCGTCCCGTCCATCGTGGGTTAGAAAGCCAGGACGTGGTGCTTGACCGGCTGCCATCGGCCGCGGCCTGGCTCAGGCCAGGAAGGTGCCGGCGAGCGCATGCACCTGCCCGCCTGTTGCGATCTTGAAGCGCGCCAGGCCTGCACTGCGGCCGGTGTTGATTCCGCCCAGATCCAGCACCCTGACACCTCGGGCCGACAACTCGGTCATGGCTCGCCAGAGCAGAAGGTTGTGGGCATTGAGATCACGCCCTTGGTCATTGGACCAACCCACCTGATAGGTGGCCGCCTGACCGTGCAGGAGAAACATCATCGCAGCCACTCGCTCGCGCCCAAGATCGGCGCGCAGGCTGAGCACGCATTCGGAGGGCTGCCGCCGTGACTGTATGTAGGGCTCGTAAAAAGCCAGCGGCAGACCAGACAGGCCCTTGGTTTCGCGTTGCGACTGTTCCTGATCGAGCAGCCACCTGAATTGGCCGGGGTTGGTGCCGATGCGGTGCACAGTCAGTTCACTGGACTCGGCGGCCACCAGCCGGTTACGCCACTTCCCGTCAAGGCGGGCGCGCCCCTGCTCGGCTGGCGCCGACAGGTCAAGCATGACCGTGGTGTAGCCCGTCACCACGCGCCTGTAGGCCTTCAGGCCGTGGTCGGACTGCGCAGGGTCCTCGGGGGTGATCAGCATCAGGCGCAGGCCGCGCAGCGGCAGCGTCTGGCGCAGGCCGCGGTAGACCTCGGCTTTGTCGCGGCCGGACAGGGGTTGCAGCCACAGCGGCCCGCGCGAGCACAGCGCCAGAGCGCCCACCGGGCCAAAGCTGCGCACGATGAACTGCGCCAAGCCAACGGGGCGACCGTCTTGTTCGATCAGGGCGCGCAGCACCGGCACACCCAGCAGTCGCATGGTCGCGCCGTAGGCCCAATCCTGCTGCAGGGCGCCTGCGCTCAGGCGATGAGCAGCGTCCCAGTCCTGCTGCGAGAAGGCGTCCCAGACGATACGCATCAACCTAGAATTCCCCCATCATGAAGTTCGCATGGCCCCGGCTTTTAAGGCGCAGCAAGACCGAGACGGTGATGGGATATCGCATCACCGAGCCCCGGCCCACGCTCTGGGCGGTTTTCTGGGTCATGGTCTATCTCATCCTTCCGGTGATGGCTGTGGGCATGCTGATCGATCTGCTGGTGCAATGGTTCACCGGCCACTGTGTCGGCCTGTGGTGCCTGCTCTGAGTCAGGGCTCGGGGCCAATGTTAGCCCGCACCTGGCGGGCATTCCTGGCTGGCGCGGTGCTGGCGACCGCACTGCCGCTCCGGGCCGAGGTGTTTTCCTTTGTGGCCCTGGGGGACCTGCCCTACGGATCGCCACAGCAGTCCTTTCCCTCCTACCGACGCTTGATCGCATCGATCAATCAGGTCCGGCCGGCCTTTTCGATCCATGTGGGCGATATCAAGTCAGGCGGCAGTTTATGCAGCAATGAGGCCTTCGAGTCGCAGCGCCAACACTTTGATCGTTTTGAGCAGGCGGTGGTCTACACGCCTGGCGATAACGAGTGGACCGACTGCCATCGGCGCAGCAATGGCAGCTACGAGCCGCAGGAACGCTTGAGGGCCTTGCGCCGTCTGTTTTTCCCGGACGACCGTTCCCTGGGGGCGGTGCCGCTGGCGGTACAGACCCAGCCCTCGCTGATGCCCGAGCACGCCGCCTACGTCGAGAACCGCCGCTGGTGGCATCGGGGCGTTTTGTTTGTAACGGTGCACATTGTGGGGAGCAACAACAACCGGCAGCCGGAGGTGCCCGGAGCCCTGGAAGAGTTTCAGGCTCGAGATGCCGCCAACAGGGCCTGGATACGCGCCGCCTTTGAGGCCGCCCGTCAGAGCCAGGCGCGGGCTCTGGTGCTGGCCATGCAGGGCAATCCCTTGCTGGGGCGTAATCTGTTCGAAGATTTCCCCAAAAGCTCAGGTTTTCGCGAGAGCATTGGGCAAACGCTGCTGCCTTTGGCAGCCGCCTCAGACTGGCCTGTGCTTCTGATCCACGGGGACACCCACAGGCCCCGCATGGACCAGCCCTTTCGCCTGGGTCGAGAACCCATCGGCCAGCTGTACCGGCTGGAGGTGCCGGGCGACACCGATGTGCGTGCCTGGCGAGTGACGATCCATCCAGCCAAGGCCTCGCCTTTTGAGGTCCAGCTCATCGAGCCGGTGCCCGAATAGCCAAGCCGGTCCCGCTCCAGCGGTTTATTCGATCTTGGCCTTGGCGCGCAGTTCTTCCTGGAACTTGGCCAGCTTTTGCTGCGACATCTGCTGTTGCAACTGCGGCTTGACCTGATCGAAGGGGGGCAGTTGCGGCGTGCGCACATCGTCCAGGCGAATCACATGCCAGCCAAACTGGGTCTTGACCGGTCTGTCGGTGGTCTGGCCCTTGTTCAGCTTGACCATGGCCTGGCTGAATTCAGGCACATAGTTGTCGGCACCCGCCCAGTCCAGATCGCCGCCATTGGCCCCGGATCCGGGATCTTTGGACTGCTTTTTGGCGATGTCCTCAAACTTGCCACCTTTCTTGAGGCTGGCGATGATGGCTTTGGCCTGGTCTTCCTTTTCCACCAGGATGTGGCGAGCCTTGTATTCCTTGCCGCTGTTGGCCGCCACGAACTTGTCGTATTCAGCCTTCATTTCGGCATCGGTCACCGGATTTTTTTTCTGGAAATCGCTGAACAGTTCCCGAATCAGAATGCTCTGGCGGGCCAGTTCCATCTGGTTGCGGTAATCGTCAGACTGGGCCAGCCCCAGCTTGTCGGCCTCTTGCATGAAGATTTCGCGGGCGATGACTTCCTCGCGCAACTGACCGGCCATATCGGGTGTGATCTGACGTCCGGCGCGCTCGATTTGGGCGGCCAGCGCATCGAGCCGGGTTTTGGGAACGGCCTTGCCGTTGACGATGGCCACATTCTGGGCCAGGGCGCCGGCGCTGCTGAGGGCCATCAGGGCGGCGAGGGTCAAAGTTTTGAGTGGGGCGTGGATCATAGGGGTCCTGAATAAAAGTCGGAAGGGGGAGAGGCCTTGAACTTGAGCCCGCGAGGGCTCGGCTTGCGCAGGCTAAGTCTCCTGGGTCTCAATGGCCAGGGCATGAAGGCCTCGGGCCATGAACTCTTGCAGCGCATCATACACAAGGCGATGGCGGGCGAGCCGGCTGAGTCCGTCAAAGCGGGGGCTGGCAATGCGCACTCGGAAATGGGTGCCGTAGCCCTGCGCACCGGCTCCCACATGTCCGGCATGCGCAGCGCTTTCATCGATCACCTCCAGCCGGGTGGGCTGCAACTGCCGCCGCAGCCGATCCTGCAGTTCTTCGGCCCGAGGCGGCCCTTCCACCCCAGGCAGGCTCATGGTTTGGAGGCGTCGGCCGCCTCGTCGTCCTTGAGGTACTTGCCCAGCACCAGAGCCTGGACCAGTACGAAGCCAAACATCAGGCCGATGCCGCCGAAGAGCTTGAAATTGACCCAGGTTGCGGTGGAAAACTGGTAAGCCACCCAAAGATTGAGCGCCCCCATGAAGGCAAAGAACCCGGTCCAGGCCAGGTTGACCCGCAGCCAGACCGGTTCGGGCAGGGTCATCTGGGAACCCATCAGTGCGCGAATGCCGTTCTTGCCCAGCAACTGCCCGATCAGCAGGCCCGCGGCCATGGCCCAGTAAAGCAGGGTGGGCTTCCACTTGATGAAGGTTTCACTGTGGAAGTAAATCGTGGCGCCGCCCAGCACCACCACCAGCCCCAGACTGATCCAGAGCATGGTGTCGACTTTCTGGCCGCGGGCCATCAGCACGGCCACCTGCACCAGGGTGGCCACGATGACCACCACGGTGGCCAGCAGAACGGGAGCCTCCGCAGGTCCGACCACCGAGCCCGAGACCATAAAGCCCAGCCAGTCGCTGGCGGTGGCTGCGGCCCAGTCGGGCTGGGCTTCAGCGTACTTGAACATGCCGAAGAACAGCAAGATCGGCAGGAAGTCGAGGAGCAATTTCATGGGGGGCGATGATAAGCGGGGGAATTCACTCTGAGCCTTTGGGCTTGAACAGCAGCGAGGCCGAATTCATGCAGTAGCGCAGCCCCGTGGGGGGCGGTCCGTCGGGGAATACATGACCCAGGTGCGCGCCGCAATCAGGACAATGCACCTCCGTGCGCACGCCCAGCCACAGGGAGCGGTCTTCCTGCGTGGCCACAGCCTCGGGGCTCAAGGGCTGAAAGAAGCTGGGCCAGCCCGAACCTGACTCGTACTTTGTGGCGGAGTCGAACAGTGGTTTGTCGCAGCAGACGCAGATATAGGTGCCGTCGGCCTTGTGGCCTTCATAGCGTCCGGTGAAGGCCCGTTCGGTGCCCTCCTTGCGGGTGACATGGTAGGCCAGAGGCTCGGCGCCTTTTTCGGCCAGCAGCGCTTTCCACTCGGCCTCGGTTCTCTCGATCTTGTCTTTCATGTTCAGGAACTGCAGCTGATTTCAATGGATGCCGCCCAGTCGGGTGGCAGGCCCGCCAGGGCCTCGTGGTCCGGATGGTCGTCGAAGGGGGTGCGCAGCACGGTCAGCAGTCGCCGGATGGGGGCGAAATCACCTTGTTTGGCGGCCGCAATCGCCTGCTCCCCCAGGTAGTTCCGCAGCACATAGCGCGGATTGACCGCCCGCATGAGACCGCGCTGAGCCGCCGGGTCGAGCTGGGCGCAGCGCTGGCGATAGCCCAGGGCCCAGGCATCGAAGGCGGCCCGATCCCTGAACAGGTCGCGCACCGGCTCGGGTTGGTCGCCAAAGTCGCACAGCCGACGCCAGAACAGGGTGTAGTCGACCCCTTGGGCTGACAAAAGCTCGAGCACCTGCTCTATCAGGGGCAGGTCATCGGCGCGAGCCGCATCGATCAGCCCAAGCTTGGCTCTCAGGGCTGCGGTCAGGGCCGATTCAAACGCGGGGCGATAGCTGTCCAGCGCCGCCAAGGCCTCCTCCTGCCCATCCATCAGGGGCAGCAGGGCCTGCCCAAGGCAATAGAGGTTCCAGTGGGCTACCGCCGGTTGACGCTTGTAAGCGTAGCGGCCTTCGCTGTCCGAATGGTTGCAAATATGGTCAGGGTCGAAGGCATCGAGAAACTGGAAGGGCCCATAGTCGAGGGTCAGGCCCAGAATACTCATGTTGTCGGTGTTCATCACACCATGGCAAAAGCCCACCGCCTGCCATTGCGCCACCAGCGAGGCGGTGCGCTCCACCACGGCCCTGAGCAGCCCGGCGTAGGGCGCAGCGCTGTCACGGCAGTGCGGGTAAAAGCGGTCGATCACATGGTCGGCCAGGCGTTTGAGCTCGGCGATTTGCCCGCTGTGGCTAAAGTGCTCGAAGTGGCCAAAACGCAGAAAACTCGGCGCTGTTCGGGTCACCACCGCGGCAGTTTCCACCTCCTCGCGCAGGACCCGGCTGGGCGATCCGGTCAAGGCCAGGGCCCGGGTGGTGGGGATGCCCAGGCCATGCATGGCCTCGCTGCACAGATATTCCCGTATCGACGAGCGCAAAACCGCGCGTCCGTCTCCCATGCGGGAAAAAGGGGTACGTCCACCCCCCTTGATTTGAATTTCAACCGCCCCTTCGGTGCAGGGGACCTCACCGAGGAGCAGGGCACGTCCGTCGCCCAACTGTCCCGCCCACACCCCGAACTGATGCCCGCTGTAGACCGATGCAACCGGACGCGAGCCCTCGGGCACCGCGCAGCCCGAAAGGGCCAAAAGCGCTTCACGCGATTGCAGCCACGACTCATGCAGGCCTAATTCGCCCGCCAGGTCGGCATTTCGATCAATCCAGTGGGGGTCTTCCAAGGGCCTGGGGTCGACCTGGGCATAAAACGCCGGACCGAGCTCGGACAGCGCCTGACGCCAGACAGGCCGCTCCTGGGCCTGGGCCGGCGCGGACAGAACGGGGGCTTCGAGCATGGCTCCATTGTGGCGCAAGCCAGGGGGCGGACCGGGGCTCTGGGGCAATCCCCATAGTCTGAGCGCGGCTGGCTCAGGCATGATGTGGCTGTTCTTTTTTCTAAGCCTGTCCTCTGACTGAAGGGTTGTCCATGTTGGGTTTGATGCAAGACCAGCCGCTGCTGATTTCTTCCCTGATCGCTTTTGCCGAGCGTCACCATGGCGACGGGCAGATCGTCTCGCGGCGCGTCGAGGGCGACATCCACCGCTACAGCTATGTGGATGCCGCGCGCCGCTCCAGGCAGGTGGCGCGGGCCCTGGACCGTCTGCAGTTGGCCTTTGGCGATCGGGTGGCCACCCTGGCGTGGAACGGCTACCGGCACTTCGAGCTGTATTTTGGCGTCAGCGGTTCGGGCCGGGTGCTTCACACCATCAACCCGAGGCTGCATCCGGACCAGATCGCCTGGATCGTCAACCATGCCGAAGACCGGGTGCTGTGCTTTGACATCGGCTTTTTGCCCATCGTTCAGGCCATCGCGGCCCAATGCCCGACCCTCCAGCACTTCATTGCCCTGTGCGAGCCGGCTCAATTGCCCGCCGACAGTGGCCTGCCGGGGCTGCAAAGCTATGAGGCCTGGATGGGCGCCGAAGACGATGTGTACCCGTGGCCCCGCTTTGATGAAAACAGCGCCTCCAGCCTTTGCTACACCAGCGGCACCACCGGCAACCCCAAGGGGGCGCTCTACAGCCACCGATCCACACTGCTGCATGCCTTGGGCGCCTCGCTGCCCGACGCCATGGGCTTGTCGGCCCGCGACTCGGTGCTCCCGGTGGTTCCGATGTTTCATGTCAATGCCTGGGGCATTCCTTACGCCGCTTGCCTGACTGGGGCCAAGCTGGTCTTCCCGGGTCCGGCGCTCGACGGCCGCTCGGTCTATGAGTTGATCGAGGCCGAGCAGGTCAGTTATGCCGCCGGTGTGCCCACGGTGTGGCAAATGCTGTTGGGCCACTTGGGCGCCAACAACCTGCGCTTCAATTATTTGAAGCGCACGGTGATTGGCGGCTCAGCCTGCCCACCCGCCATGATCCACGCCTTCAACGACCAATATGGTGTGGAAGTGCTGCACGCTTGGGGCATGACCGAGCTCAGCCCCTTGGGCACCTTGTGCACCTTGAAGAACAAGCACCTTGATTTGCCTGAAGACGAAAAAATGAAAATTCGCTGGAAGCAAGGGCGGGCGATTTTCGGCATCGACTTCAAAATCGTGGACGACAACGGCAAAGAGCAAACCCACGATGGCAAAGCCTATGGCGACTTGTTGGTCAAAGGGCCTTGGGTTATCAAAGAGTATTTCAAGCAAGAAGGTGCCTCGCCCTTGGTGGACGGCTGGTTTCCCACCGGCGATGTGGCCACCGTCGACGCCGATGGCTATATGCAAATCACTGATCGCA
>CAYPSU010000086.1:0-9940 GCA_964413475.1 uncultured Polaromonas sp.
CGGCTGGCCTGGCGGTGCGCATGGCTTGGGTCAGCCGCGATGATGAAGCGGCGACGACGCGACACCGCCAGATAGCCTCAGCAGCATGGCGTGCTGAACTGATCACTCCTCGGACGCTGCTGGAGTCGTACAAGGTTCTCCGTATCGGCCCGAAGGAAATCGCGCAACACCGCGACGGGATTGCGATCAACAGTCCCTTCGTGCGCTTGATCACAGCGCTGGGGCTGTTCGACCGGAGCAAGGCATCGGCGGCCGACAGCTCTGAAATCAAGGATCAGATCGAGCAGTTCAACCAGAAGATCGCCACGACACCGGCCTTCTGCTGGATCAGCACGGCCGGCAATGACCGGCTGAGCCAACTCAACGCGGGTCGCGCCTATGTGCGCATGCAACTGGCCGCCGCCTCGCAGGGCTTGTCTTTGCATCCCTTGTCGCAGGCTTTGCAGGAGTACCCCGAGCAGGCGCCTCACTACCGGGCCATCCATCAACTGCTGGGCGCCGACCGGACCGGGCACACGGTCCAGATGTGGGCTCGACTCGGTTATGCGGTGGATGCGCCGTCCCCTTCGCCCAGACGCGGGTTGCAACCCTTGTTGCAATCCGCCTAGGCACTTTCTATAAGAATCTTGGGGGTCATGGCTCGCGGGCGGGCCCGCATCTGCGGACGAACGGGCGAGCTTGAAGCAGAAGTTTGGAGCGGACCATCGCACATTGCTCAGTTTGTGGCTGTTTCACAACTTATAAGTATTTTCCACATTCCCGCCCATCTCCTCCGATGCCTGTCCGTCCGGAAGGCCTGTCAGGACCGCGCAGAGCCAGACTCGCCGCCCGTTTTTGAATACCAAGGGCATCATTTCTAAGGCGTTAGCCCGACCGAATCCGTGGTCAGACCGGCTGACCTTCAGTCCCGCCAGGTTGACCCTGGCCCAAAGGCAGTCGTCTGCGCGGTTTTCGTTTGGACCTCTGGGGGCTACATTGGCCTGTGTTGCGTGATAGTCCGACGTCCTCGTATGGCTGTGGCCGAGAGAGAAAGGCTGAACATGTCCGATCCTGAGAGTGCTTCGCCGGCGCCGGTGCCCTCGGTACGTCCCACCGCCAGTGACATGGCTTTTTTGGGGTTCTTGGTCTGCGTCCTCGTGACGGTGGCGGTGGTGGGGACCTTGACCTTCCGGGAGGGGCTCAAGACCGAAGTCGGTAAGACGCAGGCTGAGGCCCTGGTCAAGTGGCTCGCTGACGCCAAGGACAGACGAGCCCAGACGGGCTTTGAACCGTCAGCCTGCTCGTCGGCCAGTCCCGATCCTGCCAAGCCGCCGACTTGGGCCGATTGCTCCAAGGCCTTGTTCGGCCCTGGCGGGCCCATGGCGGATTTGCGAAACGTGTTTTCAGGTCAGCCCATGGTTTTCTTGGCACGTTGCGAGCCATCCGACCCGCAATCGCCCGGACAACTGGCCCTCGAAAAAATCTTGTCCACCCCACTGGGCTCGGCGGTTTCATCGATCACCGTCGCTCTGGCAGCCGAGGATCCGATAGACAAGGTTCTCACGATCAAAGTGGCGTTATGCGACAAGGGCGGCTATCCGATCAAGGTTGCCGAGGTCCAATTCTGAGGAGCTTGGCATGAGCACAGACCGGCTGTCCGATTCCCCGGCCGCAGGCCCTAACGAGCCTTTGCGTTCTTATCGCCATTTGTCCGACCCTCAGGTGCCCGCCGTCTTGGGCGAGCGTGCGCAGCGGGAGCGCGAAGCTCTCGCGACCAAGGCGGGGGTGCGTCGGCAGATTTACCACTGGTTGTTCGATCCCACGCTGCCGGGCAACTACCAGAAGCAGTTTGATCGCGTCATCGTCTGGTTGATCGTTCTCAATCTGTTCGCTCTGCTGATCGAGTTCGTGCCCAAGATCCATGAGCCCTACCGGATCTGGTTCGACCGCTTTGATGTTTTTTCGGTGATCGTGTTCACCTTGGAGTACCTGCTGCGGCTTTACACCGCACCCGAAGACCCGCAGTTCCGATCGGCCAAGCGGCCTCGACTGGCCTTTGCTCGCAATCCGTTTGCGATCGTCGATTTACTGGCAATCTTGCCGTTCTACCTTCAGGCGCTTGTGCCTCTGGATCTTCGTTTTCTGCGGGTTCTCCGGCTGCTGCGGCTGCTCAAGTTGTTCCGGCTCTTGGTGCCTGCCTGGCACGAGTTTCGGGAACTCAACAGGGGACGGACCTTCAGGCAGCACGTGCATGCTCTGGTCTACCCCAGCAGCTATGGTGGCAAGCTGCATGTGTACTTTGACGCCTTCATCGCCTTCTGGGTCGTGCTATCGGTGTGTTCGGTGATTCTGGAGTCGGTGCACGCCATCTCGTATCTGCTTCATATTGAATTGATTTTGCTGGATATCGTAGCCGTGGGCATCTTCACCGTCGAGTATTGCCTTCGTCTGTATTGCTGTGTGGAAGATCCCAAGTTTTCCCACCCAGTCGCCGGTCGCTTGCGCCATGCCAAGACAAGCTCAATGGTGATCGATCTACTGGCTGTATTGCCGTTTTATCTGGAGGCGATGCTCCATCATTTGATTGATTTGCGTTTTTTGCGGATCTTCCGGCTGTTGCGCTTGCTCAAGCTCACCCGTTACACCGGCGCCACCACCACCTTGGCCAAGGTGATCGTGCGCGAGTGGCCGGTGATGGCGGCCGCTGCCTTCATCATGCTGCTCTTGGTGGTTCTGACCGCCAGCCTGGGATATCTGTTTGAGCATGAGGCGCAGCCCGACAAGTTCGAGAACATTCCCCAGGCCATCTATTGGGCGGTAATCACCCTGGCCTCGGTGGGTTATGGGGACATCTCCCCGGTCACTCCGGCTGGCCGTGCTGTAACCATCGTGCTGGCCCTCATTGGGATTGGTATCTTTGCGATTCCAGCGGCCTTGTTATCGTCAGCTTTTTCCGATCAGTTGCACAAGGAGCGTGATGCCCTCAAGCAGGAACTGTTCAAGATGTTGGCGGACGGTCAGATTTCCGAGCAGGAAGCGGAAGTCATCAACCGAGAAGCCAAGCGGCTGCATTTGTCGGCTGAAGATGTAGAGGTGCTGATCGAAAACGCTCGGCGCGAGCGGCAACTGGCAGACGATGTTTCCCAGTTGCCCCTGCACACGATCGCAGCGCGGCCGGATCATGCCGTCGAGCGCTACAAGACGCTCTATTCGGAAATCCGGCAGTTGGGGTTGTTGACCGACTTGCGGCAGTTCGAGGCCACCGTCCGCAGTTCAGACCGCCTCACCGCCTCGGAGTGGCGGGTTTGGCAGCAGATCACCGATCCGGCAGCAGGCCCGGAGGACGGCACAAGGCGCTGACATTCTGGCTGATCGAAACCCTTGAAGGCGCGCGCTCAACCCTCAAAGCCTGTAACGATGGCCTGAAGACACTGGGGAGTCGGCTTCGCCTGCTTTTTGACCCGGCGTGTGCGCAAGTTCAAAGGTCTGAACCAAAACTTGGCCGAGCGTCTCCCGAGGCGCATGAGCACCGGATCATTCTGTCGGGATATTCAATCCGGGGCTGTCTGCGCGCCGAATGGCGTAGAACGGAACCAGGTCCGGAAGTGCTCTGCGTGCCGCTCGTAGCCTGGAAAGTTCAATGCGGCAAAGCCCTCGAGGTTACGGCTGGCCTGCTGATTGAACCAGTTGAGAAGGTGCAGTGCCCGACCGGTGGTGTCAATGATGGGCAATTTGTCCTTATCAAAAGTTGCGGGTGTCATTCGCGCCGCTTTGAATCGACCGCTCTCGTCGAAGAGCAGCTCGGCAAAAACCGTCACATTAGCCAGACTGCGCACGCTCAGGCCCCCCGAGCTGACAAAGTTGCCGATGGAGTGCAGCACTGGAACCCCGTCGATACATTCGGCCGCTCTCACCAGATGGGGGCCGTGTCCGATCAAGGCACCGGCCCCCGCCTTGACCATGGCAGCGGCAAAACGTCGCGCATTCCCGCGCTGCTCGCTTAAAAAGACCGCATCTTCATTGGTCAGCAGCGCGTGTGAATCTCCTTCGCCGCCGAGCTGGTAGAACAGCACCACCAAATCGCTGCGGCTGCGCAATTCGGTGACCAGACGGGCGGTGGCTTCAATCTCCAGCACATTGTTGTAGGCAGGGTAGTGCGCCAAGGCGATGACGCCCACCCGCAGACCCTTGATTTGCCGGATGACGAAACTGCCTTTCAGGCCGGTATGTTCCAGACCGGCCGCATTGAGGTGACGTTGGGTGTCGGCAAAGCCGATAGGGCCGTAGTCGTTGCTGTGGTTGTTGGCAATCGAGAGGATGTGAAAGTTAGCCCTCTTTAGAACCTCTGCGGTGTCCACCGGGAATCGAAAGGCATAGGAGCGACCGGGAATGTAAGGCTTGCGCGGCGTCGGGTGCGTGGTGATGGCCCCTTCAAGATTGCCTAAAGCCAGATCGGCCAGCTCGAGCTGGGGCTGGAATTCCCGAAAGGCCATTCGGTTGACCTGCGAGTTTTCGGAGAAAACCAGATCGCCCACCGCTGCAATCCGCAAGTCTGTCTTTGCCGATTCGACGGCAGCGGCGCTGCAGTTCACGAAAGCAGGCAGGGGTGTGGCGAGGGATGACTGGGCTGACGCTCCACGGACATGAAAGACGGCGACCAGTCCAATAACCATCAGCCACTGGGCCGACTTGCGAATTCGAGGGATCATGGGGTGAACGGCTTCGGATGTCTGATGACAGGTTGATCTGTAGAAAGCGGCCTTGCTGTTCCGCTTTTTTAGCTGGGCGCCATTGTGAGCCGAGCCCGGGCGGCTTGCAACGGCCCCCCGGTCGGGCTGGTTCTTGCGTCCGGGAATGGTTCTACCTGTTCTGTGTGAAGTTGCATAAGATATAAGTACTCGCCAGGTTCGTCTGGGCGGTAAGGCAGGGGGATTGAGTACGGTTTGTAGACCCTGAGTGAGCCCGATGGAGATGTTTTACTGCACCCTGTGCAGGCCGTTGGGGCCAAGCGCTTTCGTCGAGCCGTCTAAGCTGTCGAGGTTGCGGCCTGCAGTTCGGGCCGGCTCGCTGGCTCGAGCTGGTATTTTTGGCAGGAGATCACCAATTTTCTGCTCGGTGGAGGATCTCAGACGCTGGCTTGAGGTGTGATGCGGGCACCTGACGGGCCTCAATTTCTTGCAGCGGGTGAAAAATCGGGACATCCGCCTTTCACCGAGGGATTAAAGGTCCTAACATCGGGTCACGTTTTACGGGGGTTGCCATGGACACCGCGCTGATCTTGGTTATTGTGTTGCTGACTTTTCTGCTGGTGCTGGTCATCTTGCTGTATTTCTACACCCAGCAGGGTTTCCGGGATCTGGTTTTACGGATTGGGCAGGACTCAGCGGCGGCGCAACCGCATGCCGGGACCGGCAAAGCGGCCCGCAACCCCGACGCTCTGCGCCGTGAGCGCAGTGTGGCCCACGACAAGCTGGTGTTGCTGGAGGCCGAGCTCAGCGTCAATCCACGAGAGGCGCTGACACCCGAGGAAATCGATACGTTTGAGAGCTCGCGCAAGACCATCAAGGCCTGCAATGATGGCCTGAAGACCCTGGGCAATTGGCTTGGCCTGCCCTTCGATCTGGAGTGGGTAGAGATTCAAATGCGTCAACCCCAACTCAATGATCTCTATCGCAAATTCGTCGAGCAGACCCTTGAAAAGGCTGAGCAGGGTGCCGCCGCTGCGCCAGAATCTGAGCCCCAGTCTTTGTCCCGTTGGTGATGGGCGGCCTGCTGCTGCGGGGGCCTCGGCCGCTTAGCGCCGGGTGTCTGTCGGCGTAGGCTCCATACTGGCCACCACCCGTCTGGCACCGTCAAAACGGTCATTCCAGTAACTGGCCGTGAGCCTTTCCAAGCGCACCCGCTCGCCGGTGCGGGGTGCGTGAACGAAGCGTCCTTCACCCACGTAAATGCCGACATGACTGAAAGCCTGCCGCATGGTGTTGAAAAAAACCAGATCGCCCGGTACAAGGTCTTTTATGTCTATGGTCTGGGTGACCGCAGCCTGGCGGTCGGAGGTCCGCGGCAGGGTGAGACCCAAAATTTGCTGGTAGACCACCCTCACAAAGCCGCTGCAGTCCAGTCCAGTTTCTGCCTCATGGCCTCCCCACCGGTAGGGCACGCCCATGAAGCCCATCGCATGCACCGCAACCTCCGAGGCTTTGGGCAGCGCCGGCGGGGGCAGAGACAACGGGGCGGCCAGAAGACCCTTTTGGCTGAGGAATTCCCCCAGCGCATCGGCCTGGGCCGATGCGCTCATGGTCGCCAGGGCCACCAGGCAGGCTGAGACAAACTTTCGCATGCCGTCGAGCTTAGATCAGTCGTATTTTTCGGTCAAGAAAGTACCCTGCAGACCCGGACGGCTGTCCCGAATTCGGGCTTTTTTCTTTCCTTGTGCTGGCTTGCCGTTCGCCGTAGTCTGGCTTCTTGCAGTGTCCGGATCTTTCGGGATCTGCTGACTAGAATCGCCGGCTCGTCTTCTTCCCAGGAATCTCGTGTCAGATCGAATGAACCTCATGGTCCAGCAGCTGCTGCCCAAGCAGCTCTTGACGCAAATGGCTGGCCGCCTGGCCAATTGGCAGGCAGGCGGCATCACGCGGTGGGCGATTGAACGCTTTGCGGCTCGCTACGGCGTGGATATGAGCGAGGCGGCCCAGCCCGATATGGCCAGCTACCGGACCTTCAATGAATTTTTCACCCGTGCCCTGAAGCCGGGGGCACGACCGCTTGCGCAGGCTGATCTGATCTCTCCGGTCGATGGCAGCATCAGCCAGTTCGGATCCATAGAGGCCGACCAGATCTTTCAGGCCAAAGGCCACAGCTACTCGATCCGAGCCCTGGTGGGTGGCGATGCCGCTCTGGCGCAGACTTTTGAGGGTGGGCATTTCGCGACCTTGTATCTCAGTCCGCGCGATTACCACCGCATTCACATGCCTTGCACCGCAGTTCTCCAGCGCATGATTCATGTGCCGGGGCAGTTGTATTCGGTCAATCCCGCCACTGCCCGTAAGGTGCCCGGCTTGTTTGCCCGCAATGAGCGGGTGGTGTGCGTGTTTGAGAGCGCGGGCCAGCCCTGGGTGTTGGTGCTGGTAGGGGCCACCATCGTTGGCAGCATGGCCACTGCCTGGCATGGTGTGATTGAGCGATCGGGTTCGCAGCCCCGTCTATGGGACTACCCGGCTCGGGATATCAGGCTCGAGCAGGGCCAGGAGATGGGCCGTTTTCTGCTGGGGTCGACCGTCGTCATGCTGTTCCCGTCTGGCCCGCTGCGCTTTAACCCCTCCTGGCAACCCGGCGCTGCGATTCGCATGGGGCAGTTGATGGCCAGCCGGCGGCCTGACTGACCCGATCTGAATATGAGCTCTTACCGTGTCCGCTTGCAGGTTTTCGACGAGGCCGACGACGCCCAGCGGCAGCAGGCTGAACAACGATTCTGCAAGGCGCTGGAGGCTGCTCTGGGCGCGGCCAGCCTGGTGGTGCCGGTGTATCGCCAGGTTCTGCGCCTGTATGCGGCTTACGGAGAGTCGCCCGATCCGGCCAGCCTGAGCGAGTCCGAGCGGGATTTGTTGCAAGCCTGGCAGCAGGCTGAGGCGGCGGCCTTGGGCGCTGCCCTCGGCCCGCACCGCTATATGGACGATGCCCAGTTCGAAATCCTGATGACCGATTAGTCGAGGTTCTTCCTTCGGCCCGCTATGGAGGCTGGGTCTATGGGCTCAGTCCGGCAACACCTCAAGCAGGCGGTCCAACCCGCCCCGGTTGATTGCCACGCAGGCTTGCTCGCGCACCGCAGGCTTGGCTTGATAGGCCACCGACAGACCGGCCGCTGACATCATGGGCAAATCATTGGCTCCATCGCCAACGGCTATGGCCTGCCTGGGCGCCAACCCCAGTTGGGCGCAGGTCTGCAGCAGCATGCGCTTTTTCTCGGCACCGTCGCAGATATCGCCCCAGGCTTGATCCACCATTCGACCGGTCAAGATGCCCTCACGGACCTCCAGCACATTCGAGCGGGTGAAGTCGATCCCCAGCCGGTCGCGTATGCGATCGGTAAAGAAGGTAAAGCCACCGGAGACCAGCAGCACCTTGAGCCCGGCGGCTTTGCAGGCCTTGACCAGTTCGCTGGCCCCCGGGTTCAGTTGCAGCCGTTCGTCGTAGACACGCTGCATATCGGCCAGGCTCACGCCGCGCAGCAGGGCCACCCGCTGGCGTAGGCTCTCCTTGTAATCGGAGATTTCCCCGCGCATGGCCGCTTCGGTAATGGCCGCCACTTCGGCTTTGCGGCCCACTGCATCGGCGATTTCGTCCACGCATTCGATGTTGATCAGTGTGGAGTCCATGTCGAAGGCGATCAGACCGAAATCGCGCAGCGGGCGCAAGGCCCCCGGATTGCGGACCACCAGGGCGTCATCCGAATTTTTCAGAGGTGAAGAAGGGCTCATCGTGGGAATCGTCGACGTCAGTTGAGGGAAGTCACGGAGGCGTTGGCGCCCTCCTTGCGGGGCGCGCCCAGGCTGCGCAGCACATCGCGCACCATCTGGGCCCGCGCCGTCGCATCGGGCAAGGCGCGCTCGATGCGCAGGCGGTCATTGCCGGCCAGCTTGATATGCCGGTTTTTCTGCACCAGCGCAATGATCGCCGAAGGGTCGACCGGCGCGTCCTTGCGAAAGCTGATGTGCATGACGCCCGGGGCAGCATCAACTTTGGTCACGCCGTAGGGCCTGGCCAGCACGCGCAGCCGGTGCATGTCGATCAGCGTCTGCGCTGGCGCAGGCAGTTTGCCGAAGCGATCCACGATTTCCTCGAGCAGGCCATCGATCTGTTCATGGTTGCGGGCGGTGGCCAGCTTTTTGTAAAAAGACAGGCGTAAATGCACATCGCCGCAATAGTCCTGCGGCAAGAGCGCGGGCGCATGGAGGTTGATTTCGGTGGTCACTGACAAGGGGCTGAGCAGGTCCGGCTCCTTGCCGGACTTGAGGCTGCGCACCGCCTCGGCCAGCATCTCGTTGTAGAGCTGAAAGCCCACTTCCATCATGTTGCCCGACTGGTTGTCACCGAGCACCTCGCCGGCGCCCCTGATCTCCAGATCGTGCATGGCCAGGTAGAAGCCTGAGCCTAGCTCCTCCATCTGGCTGATTGCATCGAGTCTTTGCTGCGCAGCGCGGGAAAGGCTCTCGAGGTCGGGCACCATGAGGTAGGCATAAGCTTGGTGGTGGCTGCGTCCCACCCGGCCGCGCAGCTGGTGCAGTTGGGCCAGGCCAAACTTGTCGGCCCGCGCGATGACGATGGTGTTGGCGTTGGGGACATCAATGCCGGTTTCGATGATGGTCGAGCACAGGAGCAGGTTGTGACGCTGGGCCACGAAGTCGCGCATCACCCGTTCAAGCTCGCGCTCGGGCATCTGTCCATGGGCCACGGCAATGCGAGCTTCGGGCAGCAGCTCGGCGAGCTTGCTGCGTCGGTTTTCGATGGTTTCCACCTCGTTGTGGAGGAAGTACACCTGCCCGCCGCGCTTGAGTTCGCGCAGCACCGCTTCGCGGATGGTGCTGCTGCCCTCAGCCCGCACAAAGGTCTTGATGGCCAATCGGGGTGGCGGTCAGGGTCAGCACGTCGACTTCGGCCCGCATGGCCTTCATCGCCTCTTTGTGGCGCACGCCAAAGCGGTGCTCCTCATCAATGATCAAGAGACCCAGCCGCTTGAACTGAACATCCGCGCTGAGCAACTTGTGGGTCCCCACCACAATATCCGCTGTTCCGTCGGCCAAACCAGCCATGGCGTCCTTGATCTCCTTGGTGGTCCTGAAGCGGCACACCTCGGCCACTTTCACCGGCCACTTGTAGAAGCGATCGCTGATGTTTTGGAAATGCTGTTCGGGCAGCGAGGTGGTGGGTGCCAAGAGTGCAACCTGTTTGCCGGCCGGGACCG
>CAYPSU010000086.1:9950-12238 GCA_964413475.1 uncultured Polaromonas sp.
CCCCGCAGCGCCACCTCGGTTTTGCCGAAGCCCACGTCGCCGCATATCAAGCGGTCCATCGGCCGAGGGCTCACCATGTCCTGAATCACGGCGTGGATGGCCGCGCGTTGGTCGGCGGTTTCCTCGAAACCAAAGCTGGTGGCGAAAGCTTCGTAGTCGGCGGCGGCAAAGCGAAAGGCGTGGCCTTGGCGGGCTGCGCGCCTTGCGTACAGGTTCAGCAGCTCGGCAGCCGTATCACGAACCTGTTCGGCCGCTTTGCGTTTGGCCTTTTCCCATTGGCCCGACCCCAGACGGTGCAGGGGCGCTTCTTCGGCGCTCACACCTGTGTAGCGGCTGATCAGCTGCAGCTGCGAAACCGGCACATACAGCGTGGCTTGGTCGGCGTACTCCAGGTGCAAAAACTCCGAAGCACCGCCTGGCGTGCACCACCGGGTCGCCCACTTTTAGCTCGGACAGGTCCTTGATCAGGGCTTCAACATCGCTGACCTGTTCTTGCTTTTTGCGCCGTCGGGCCGTGGGCGATGTCGAAAAGAGCTCGCTCTCGGTGATGAAGTCCAGTGGCGGCAGGCCAGCCTCTCGGCACCAACGGAATCCTTCGGCCAAGGAGGCCGCGGTGATGCCCGCCGCTTCTGGGCTGGCCTCAAAGGCGGCCAGGCTGTCGAAGGCCGGCATCGCCAAGCCATGCTCACGCAAGAGGTCAAGCAGGCTTTCGCGACGCCCTTCGCTCTCGGCCACCACCAAAACACGGCTGTTCCCGTGTCTGAGGTGGTGCTCCAGGGCGGCCAGCGGTTCGGTGGCCCCGCGCTCAAGGGCCACGTCGGGCAACTTCTGTACGCAGTCCACCGGCTCGCTCCCACGCAGCGCCAAGCAGGCATGGGCCTGGGTACGGGCGTAAAACTCCTCGGTCTTCTGAAACAGGGCTTCGGGCGGCAGGATGGGCCGCTCGGGATCATGCTGCAGAAAACGGTGGCGTTCTCGCGTGTCGTGCCAGAAGCGATCCAGGGACTCGTCCACGGCTCCGTGCAGCACGAGGTGAGAGCCTGTGCCCACGTAATCGAAGATGGTGGCGGCCTGCTCGAAGAACAGCGGCAGGCGGTACTCGATGCCCGCTGTGGCGATGCCTTGGCCGATGTCTTTGTAGACCCGCGCCTTGGTGGGGTCGCCCTCTAGCCGTTCGCGCCATCGGGCTCGGAAGGCGGCGCGGGCCGCTTCGTCCATGGGAAACTCTCGCCCGGGCAGCAAGCGCACCTCGGGAACTGGGTACAAGCTTCGTTGGGAGTCGGGGTCGAAGGTTCGGATCGAGTCGACCTCGTTGTCGAAGAGGTCCACCCGGTAGGGCACGGCCGAGCCCATGGGAAAGAGGTCGATGAGGCCGCCGCGCACCGCGTACTCCCCTGGCAAAACGACCTGGCTCACATGCTGGTAGCCCGCCAAGCTCAGCTGGGCCTTGAGCGCGGCTTCGTCCAGGCGTTGCTTCTGGCGGAACTCAAAGGTGGTGGCGGCCAGGAAAGAAGCGGGTGCCAGCCGCCCCAGGGCGGTGGTAGCTGGCAGCAGCAGCACATCGATGTCCCGCTGCGCGTGCAGCCGCCACAAGGTGGCCAGGCGCTCAGAAATCAGGTCTTCATGTGGGCTGAAGGTGTCGTAGGGCAGGGTTTCCCAATCGGGAAACAGAGCGGCCTGCAGTTCTGGTGCGAACAGGCGAATTTCTTCCTGCAGCCGCGGGGCGTCTGAGGGTTCAGCTGTGAACACCACCAGGGGATGGCGGGCTGCTTTGCACGATTGGGCGTGGCGCGCCAGGAGCAGGGCGTCAGCCGAACCCTGCGGGCGGGGCAGGGTGAAGCGCTTGCCGATGGCCAGCGCAGGAACATTCAGGGGCATGGTGGGGCCGGATTCTAGAATCGGGCGCATGACCGACTGGCCAGCCCTGAGAGCCGCCCGCCGGCGCCCCCTGCGCGTGGCCCTGTTGCCCTGCGCTGGGCACGGCGCCCGATCAGGTGCGGACCGACCCAAGCAGTACGTGGATCTTGGCGGCCGGCGTGTGGTCCATTGGGCCCTGTTGGCTTTTGAAGAGCTGCTGGATCAAGGACAGCTCGACGGGGTGTTGGTGGTGCTGTCGCCGGACGACGCCGAGTTTGAAGCGGCCGTACCCGCCGCCCTGCGCGCGCGGCTGCAGACCCGCCGTGTGGGCGGGGCCACCCGGGCCGCCAGTGTGCGCGCGGGCTTGCAGGACTTGCAGCGGCAGGGCTTGGCGGCCGACGATTGGGCTTTGGTGCACGATGCTGCCCGCT
>CAYPSU010000087.1:0-11999 GCA_964413475.1 uncultured Polaromonas sp.
TATGAATGCTGCGCTCTAACCAACTGAGCTATATCACCGAGGGTGGGAATTATAGACGCTTTGATCAGCGGTGCTTGAAACGTGCCGGGCGCTTGTTGACAAAGGCATCCATGCCTTCTTTTTGGTCTTCGGTGGCAAACAGGCTGTGGAACAGGCGTCGCTCGAAGGTCAGGCCTTCGCTGAGCGGGCCTTCAAAGGCGCGGTTGACCGATTCCTTGGTGGCCATGACTGCCAAGCGGCCGAACTGGGCAATCTGCAGGGCTGCGCCCAGGGCCTCGTCCATCAGCTTGTCCAGCGGCACCACGCGACTGACCAGACCCGCGCGTTCAGCCTCTTGGGCGTCCATCATGCGACCGGTCAGGGCCAGATCCATGGCCTTGGATTTGCCCACTGCCCGGGGCAGGCGCTGGGTGCCGCCAGCGCCAGGGATGATGCCCAGCTTGATTTCCGGTTGGCCGAATTTGGCATTGTCCGCCGCGATGATGAAGTCGCACATCATGGCCAGTTCGCAGCCGCCCCCCAGGGCAAAACCGCTGACCGCCGCAATCACCGGCTTGCGCACCTGGCCCATCCGCTCCCAGTTGCGGCTGATGAAGTTGCGACCGTAGGCGTCGGCAAAAGTCATGGTGGCCATGGCGCCGATATCAGCGCCGGCGGCAAAAGCCTTCTCGCTGCCGGTCAGGATGATGCAGCCAATGGCCTCGTCGGCATCGAAGGCGTGCAGCGCCGTGCCCAACTCGTCCATGAGTTGATCGTTCAGGGCATTGAGCTGCTTGGGGCGGTTGAGCCGTATCAGGCCGACTTGCTGACCTTCCGGTCCTTGGGTGCTGGTTTCAATCGTGTGAAATTGCATGATGGATTGACCTCCTGTCTGATGATCGCTTCATGGGTTCGGGGGCGCGGCGATCCAGCGCTCCAGCAAGGCGGCGTCTTGTACTGCCAGGCGCCAAGTATGGCCCGCCTCGGGTACTTTAAGTGGCAGACGCAGTAGCTGCTCATCGCGCGAGACCACCGCCCTGACTTTGTCCCCCGCCTTGGTGTAAACCAACAGATCGTCCAGGCGGCGCAAGCGCCAGCCGGATCCGTCGGCCCGCTCAATGGCCAGCCATTCGTCTCCAGCGCTCAGGCCTGCTGCATGCGCAGGGCCACCGTGCAGAACGGTTTTGATTCTCAGCCCCTGGCCTTCCTCAACCCGCACACCCAGACGCTGGGCCAGCTGATCGGGCTCCTTGATAACGGCCACGCCGTTCGATTGCAGCAAGCCTTGAAGAGGCAGCTCTTCGGTGGTGTGTACCCAATGGCCAATTTCCGACTCGAACGAGCGCCCGCTGCTGCTCTGCAGTTGGGCCAGCAGATCGGCCTGGCTCATTGGCCCGCCACGGCAGCGCTGCCATAGCTCACGCAGGATGTGATCGAGACTGAGGTCCGGGCGTATCGATCGCAGCGTCAGATCCAGACACAAGGCCACCAAGGCCCCTTTGCTGTAGTAGCTGACAGTGGCGTTGGGGGTGTTCTCGTTGTGGCGGTAGTACTTGACCCAGGCATCGAAGCTGGCCTGAGCCACCGTTTGCACCTGGCGGCCCGGCGTCTGCAGGACCTGATTGACGGTCTTGCCCAGCAGCTTGAGATAGCCAGCGTTGTCCAGCAGGCCGCAGCGCCGCAGCATCAGGTCATCGTAGTAGCTGGTGAATCCTTCAAAGAACCACAGCAGCTCCGTATAGTTTTCCCGCGTGTAGTCGTAGCGCGCAAACTCCGCCGGTCGCAATCGCTTGACGTTCCAGGTGTGAAAGTATTCATGACTGATCAGGCCGCGCAGGGTGGTGTAGCCTTCGGAAACCTTGAGGGGGTCGGAGCCCGGCAGGTCCTTGCGCGCACAAATCAGAGCCGTGGAATTGCGATGTTCCAGGCCGCCGTAGCCATCGCTGACGGCATGGAGCATGAAGACATACTGGCTAAACGGCGGCTTTTGACGACCGTGCCAGAAGCGGATTTGTGCTTCGCAGATTTTTCGGGTGTCCTCGAGCAGTCGCACTCCGTCGAAGGTCGATGGCGCCCCACTGACCACAAACCGGTGCGTGACGCCGGCCACCTGAAACTGCCCGCTCCACAGGTCGCCCAAGCTCACCGGGCAGTCGGCCAGCTCGTCGTAGTCGCACGCCTGGTAGCGCCCGAAGCCGCGTCGATCGATCTTCAGCGGCTGTAGACCGGTGGCCAGGATCCAGCGCCTGTGTGCCGCCGGCGGCGGCACCTCCAGAATCAGCGCCTGATCGTCGTGGCCGTCAATGCGCAGGCAGACGCTGGTGGCGTTGAAGAAACAGCGGTCGTGGCTCAGCTGGGCCATTCGGACCGAGGGGTCGTTGGCATAGACCTCATACGTCAGTTCGAGCGCCTGCCCCGCCCGTGAAGGCAAGCGCCAGCTGCACTTGTCCAACTGCTGGGGGATCAGCCGCTTGCGACCTTGACGGGCCTGCAGCCTCTGCAGATGACCGGAAAACTCACGCACCATGTAGCTGCCAGGAATCCACACGGGCAAACTGACTTCCTGCTCGGCCGACGGCGCGGGAATGCTCAGGTGAATACGCAGCAGATGGGCCTTGAGATCGGCGATCTCGACGCGGTAGACGGGAGTGCCGGCAGAGGACATGTTTGAAGGATAACCGAGTCAACGGCCCGACCCGGCGGGCTTGGCGCCGGCCGATTTTTCAGGGGCTCTGGGACAGCAGCTTTTCCACTTGAGCGGCGGCAATCGCGCCTGGGACCCGGTTGCCGTTGCCAAAGACCAGGGTCGGCGTGCCGGTGATGCGCATCCTGCGGGCAAACTCCAGATTGCGGTTAAGCGCGCTGCTGTCGCAGTCAGATGCTGCAGCCGCAGCCGGCTTGTCCGAGATCATCCAGTCTGTCCAGGCCTGCGCCTTGTCGCGTGCGCACCAGACATTGCGCGCCTGCTCCGTCGAGCTGGGCCCGAGGATGGGGATCAGGAACATGTAAAGGGTGACGTCGCTGACCTTCTGCAGATCGCGCTCGAAGCGCTTGCAGTAGCCGCAGTTGGGGTCCTGAAAAACAGCCAGCCGGCGCTTGCCGTTGCCCCGCACGATGAGGATGGCGTCCTTCAGCGGCAGGCTGTCAAAGGCAATCGCATTGAGTTTGTCGAGACGTTCCTGGGTCAGATCTTGCCGGGTGCGGGTATCCATCAGCTGACCCTGGATCAGAAAGGCGCCGGTGGCATCGGTGTAAACAATGTCCAGCCCCATGCGGACCTCGAACAGGCCGCTCATGGGTGTGCGTCTGACTTCATCGATCTTGGGCAGACCCGGCAGACGATCACCCAGGTTTTTACGCAGCGTCGCTTCCTGCGCGGGCGTCAAGCCGCTGCCCTGAGCCCAGGCGGCGGCGGGCCCCAGGACCAGTGCCGCCAAGAGCGCGGCCAGGACAGCCGCCGCCTTTTGACCCAGCCGCCGCAGGCCGGTGTGTCGCTTTAGAACAATCGTTGCGTTCATCACTCGTCTCCGTGGGTTCAGCCCATGGCCTGTTTCATCAACCAGGCCTTAAGCCAGCCCTGGCTTCCCACCGCATTCATGCCCCAATTTCGCAGGGCCTGCCAACGCGCATCGGTGTGGCCGAACAGCCCTTGCAGACCATCGGTGAGCAGTCCCATGGCCTGTACGTCGGCCTTGCGGGATCGCTCGTAGCGGCGCAGCAAGCGCAGATCGCCGGGGGATCGCCAGAATTCGCGCTCGCCGATCACGCGGGCCAGTTCCACCGCATCAGCCAGACCCAGATTGAGGCCCTGACCTGCCAGCGGATGCACGGTGTGGGCCGCATCACCGGCCAAGGCCCAGCCCGGGCCCACCCATCGGTCGGCCTGCGACAAGTGCAGCGGCCAGGCCATGACCGGACTGCAAAGGCTCAAATCACCCGCCTGGGTGTCGACACAGGCCGTGATGGCGGCCACGAACTCTTCGGCCGACAGGGCTTGCAGGGCCCCAGCCCGTTCCAGCGAAACCGACCAGACCAGTGCCCACTCGCAGCCTCCGATTCCACCCATGGGCAGCAGGGCCATGACTTCGCCCTTGACGAACCACTGCCGCGCCTGTCCGTCATGAGGCAGACTGCCGCGCAGCCGGGCGGCCAGCGCCCTTTGCGCGTAGGGTCTGCTGTCCCAGGTGATACCTAACTCTTGCCGGCTGCTGCTGTCGCGGCCTTCGCAGACCACCTGCAGGTCGGCCTCGATGCCGGCCAGCGATTCGATGAGGGTCACCTGCGGCGCAAAGTGCAGCGCCTGGGTCAGGCCCTCCAGCAGGTCGGTGGCAGGGATCAGCCAAGCCAGCGCGTGCTGGCCGGGTTCGGCCTCAAAGCGGATCTGTCCACCCTCATCGCCCCAGACCTGCATGGACTTGACGGGGGTAGGGGCATCGCCGGATGGCCAGGCCCGTATGGCCTCAAGCGCCTGTCGCGAGGCACGGTTGATCGCATAGGCCCGTACATCTTGCGGCGGCCCGTCTTGGGCTGGGCGCAGCAAGGCCACCCGCAGTCGCTCGCGGGCCAGCAGCAGGGCCAGGCTGCGGCCCACCACGCCGTCCCCCCGAATGCAAACATCAAATCTTTGGCCCATATGTCATTGTAGAAACCCGGCGAGAATACGGGCCCCTTGCATCCAATGGCCCTACCCATGAGCGCCTCTCTCGCCCCGGCTGTCATTGCCCAGTTGTTCATCTATCCGGTCAAATCCTGCGCCCCGATACCGGTGCGCCAGGCCTTGTTGACGGACCAGGGACTGGACCTGGACCGCGTGTGGATGGTGGTCGATGAGCGCGGTCAATTCATCTCGCAGCGCGAGCAGCCGCGTCTGGCTCTGGTGCAGCCGCAACTGCGGCAAAACGACATCGTCTTGCGTGCCCCCGGCATGCTGGCCCTGCATTTGGGCCTGGAAAGTGTTCAATCGCCGGCCAAGGTTGAGCTCTGGGACGAGTCCATCGATGGTTGGGACATGGGCGCAGTGGCGGCCCAGTGGTTCAGCGACTTCCTCGGCAGGTCCGCACGCTTGGTTCGTTTCGACCCCCAGGTCGAGCGCGTCTCGCAGCGGCGTTGGACCGGCGGTCACACGGTACTCAACACTTTCACCGACGGCTTTCCGTTGATGCTCCTGGCCCAGCCTTCGCTCGATGCGCTCAACGCCCGCCTGCAGGCGGGTGGGCGGGCGGCGGTGGACATGCTGCGCTTTAGGCCCAACATCGTGTTGGCCGCCGACGGGGCACAGGCCTGGCAGGCGCATGACGAGGATCGGGCGACGGACCTGCAGATCGACACCCCCGAGGGGCCGGTCAGGCTGCGGCCGGTCAAGCCCTGCAGCCGTTGCAGTATGGTCGATGTGGATCCGGCCTCGGGGCAAATAGACCCTGGGGTCCTCTCGGCCCTGCATGCCTATCGACGCGACCCGAGGCTTGAGGGCGCCGTCACTTTCGGCATGAACCTGATGGTCGTCGAAGGCTTCGACCGCCATTTGAGGGTCGGACAACCGGTGCGAGCCAGCCTGAGCTGAAGCCGCTCGCCCCGACTGCGCCCGGCGAGTCGAACTTTCGGTGGCGGTGAGGGTTTAAGGGCGGCCGCTGCCGGCAAGCGCCCTCGCACGCTTTCGCAGTTGCAGGCGCAGCACCGTTCCGATGGCCATCATCACGCCTGCAGCACCGCAAAGCACAGGGGCCGAACCCACGCGATCGATCAGGGCCGCTGCCAGTGCCACGCCCAGCGCTTGTCCCAAGAACAGGCTGGTGGCAAACATCGAGACACCGACGCCGCGTGCCTGCGGTGCCATTTGCGTGGCCAAAGTCTGCAGGGTGTTGTGCAGCATGAAAAAGCAAAAGCCGCCCAGCAGCATGGCCAGCGGCGTGATCGGCCACCAGGGACTGAGCGCCAGCACGGTCAAGGCCAGCGCCATGCCCAGCCCGCCCATCAAGGCCATGCCACCCTCGCCCAGTCGTGCGATGACATGCTTAGCAGTGGCCATAAAACTTACACCGCCCAGCCCCATCAGGGCCACGATGGCCCCTGCGCTTGACAGCGACAGGCCATGGAGCTGATGCAGATGCGAGGCCACCAGGGCCATCATGCCAAAACCAGCCGCGCCCTGGAAGAGTGAGAAGCCCAGCATCTTGCGCACCCAGCCATCGCGCAGCAGCTCGCGGGTTTGTGCCATCAGACTCACCCCGCCGGCCGCTGGGACGCCCGCTGCGGCCTGATGATCACGGCGATGCCGTTGCACCAGGATGCCCATCAGCAGGAACAGCACGGTCAGCAAGGCAAAGGCCCATCGCCAGCCTACGGTGTCGGTGATCAGGCCTCCGATGAATTGACCGCTGAAGATGCCCATCGTGGTGCCCAGCCCCACGCGCGCCAAGGTCTCCTGACGTCTTGCATAGGGCACTGCATCGCCGGTCCAGGCCAGGGCCAGCGGAATGATCGCGGCCGCGCAGGCAGCAGCCAGAATGCGTGCGGCCACCAGCAGGTCCAGGCTCGGCGCCAAAGCGGCCAGCACATTGCCCACAGCCGATCCCAGCAAGGTGTAGGCAATCACCCGCAGCTTGCCGTAGCGGTCGCCCAGCGAGCCAAAGACAAGCTGCGTCAGTCCATAGGTCAGGGCAAAGGCGGACACCACCTGGGCCGTAGCGGCCAAGGGGCTGTCAAACTGCCGCGAGAGTTCGGGCAGCATCGCATCGCAAATACGCTGACTGGCCATGCTGGTGAAGCAGGCCAGCGACAGCAGCAGGACCGATCGGCCGATCGCATCGGGTAGCGGCGCATCAGGCGGCGCGGCCGCGCTCACGGGTTTGCCCGCCTGCGGCGCTGGTTCATTCGACCTTGCTGCCCGAGTAGCGGATCGGCCCGGCCCGGCTGGCCAGTTCCTGTCGAATATGGCGGGCCAGCTCCTGCCCGGATCCGCCGATCAGGTCGTAACCCTTGCCGTCGATTTCGCGTTCCTTGAAGGCACTCTCGCGCAGGATGCTCGCCACCTCGCGTTCGATGCGCTGCACCACCGCGGCGGGCATGCTTGCTGGCGCAAACAGACCGACCCAGACATTGGCATCCACTTCGGGGTAGCCCAGCTCGCCGACGGTCGGCACATCGGGGAAGGCCGGATGGCGGGTTTTGCCGCCGTAGGCCAGCGCTTTCATGCGCTTGCTTTGCAGATGCGGCCGCGCCGACGGTATGCCAGCCCAAGTCAGTGGGATTTCGCCGGCCACCACCGCGCTGACTGCCTGCGGAATACCACGGTAGGGAATGTGCACGATGAAAATGCCCGCCTTCTGCTTGAGCATCTCGGTGGCCAGCTGCGGCTGGCTGCCAGCCCCATAGGAGGCATACGAAAGCTGCCCGGGTTGCTTGCGCGCCAGGGCAATGAGTTCTTGCAAAGTATTGGCCGGCAGCGAGGCGGTGGCGACGAACAACTGGCTGAAAGACACCATGCGCGAAATGGGCGCGAAGTCGCGCTCAAAGTCATAGGGCAGCCGGTTGTAGAGATGGGGGTTGATGGTGAAGGTGGCATCGGTGGTCACCAGCAAGGTGTGTCCGTCGGTGGCCCGCGCGACCATTTCAGTGCCCACCAGGGTGTTGGCGCCGGGGCGGTTGTCCACGGTCACCGGTTGCTGCCAGCGCTCCTGCAGTTTCTGCGCCACGGCGCGCGCCAGGATGTCCACGCCGCCGCCAGCCGGGTAAGGTACGATGATCCGCACCGGCCGATTGGGCCATTCAGAGCCTTGCGCATGCGACAGCCCGCAGGCCGCGAGCAGGCCCAGGACCCACACACCCAGTTTCAAGCGACGATTCATACAAGCCCCTCGGTCCTATGGTCATGAAAGAACGTATGCATTCTATTCAGGTGCCCCCGACGGGCCTGATGGGGGGGCAGCCACCGACGGTCGATCCACAGTTTGATCCGGGCGATGACCGGCGCTGGCCGGCCCTGCCCCCTGTGCGTCTGGCCCGCATCCCGGCGCAGGCGCAGGTGCGCTACCTCGGCGACCGCTGGTCCTACCTGGAGGCCGGCGACCGACAGGCTGCACCCTTGCTCTTGTTGCATGGCATCGGAACGGACGCGCAGTACTTCCGCTTTCAGCTGGCCGGGCTTTCGGCGCGGTGGCGGGTGATTGCCTGGAATGCACCGGGCTACGGCTTGAGCGACAACCTGCGCACCGATCAGCCTCAGGCGGCCGATTACGCACAGGCTGTCTGTGACTTCATGGAGGCCTTGGATATCGGGCCCTGTGTCGTCGCTGGCAACTCTTTCGGATCGGCAGTGGCGCAGGCCTTG
Source organism: uncultured Polaromonas sp. (assembly GCA_964413475.1). GTDB lineage: Bacteria > Pseudomonadota > Gammaproteobacteria > Burkholderiales > Burkholderiaceae_C > Polaromonas. Next base: position 8,306 of record CAYPSU010000087.1, read on the forward strand.
GCCATCCTGCATCCCCGGCGGGTCCGCGCTTTGCTGCTCAGTGGCACCGGCATTGGCCAGCGCGAACTCTCGCCGCAGCGGCGCGCTGCCTTTGAGGAACGGGTGAGCCGCATTCGAAAGGGCGCCTATCAGTATGGCGATCGCGGGGCCGATCACCTGGTGGGCCCGTCGGCCAGCCCGGCACTGCGCCACTGGCTCACCGAACTCTCGCGCGGTCTGCAAGTGCGCGGCCTGGAAAACGCGGCCGCCTTCCGACTGTCTTCTTTCTGTAGCCTCGATCAGGCCCAGGCTCTGACCATGCCTGTGCTGATGGTGCAGGGCAGTGAAGATGCGATCAACCCACGGCAGGATAACGCCGACCGCCTGCTGGCCGCTGTGCCGCAGGCCCAGCTGCAGGTGTGGCAGGGCATAGGCCACTTGCCCGAGGTCGAAGCCCCGGGCTTGTTCAATCAGACCCTGTCTTCTTTCGCGCAGGCGCTGGAGGCCCCATGAGGCAGAGCGTGTGGCAAGACCTCGATCAGGTTGCGCTCGACCGCGCCTACGATCAGACGCAGTGGGCGCCCAATTGGGCGCAGGTGCTCGAGCGTTATGCTCAGCGCAGCAAAACCTTGCGACAGCGGCTCGGCCCCCCTGTGCGACGGGCCTACGGCAGCGGGCCCAATGAAGAACTCGATCTGCACGGGGCCGGAGCGGGGACTGCACCGGCCTTGGTGTACATCCATGGGGGCGCCTGGCGCAGCGGCCGGGCCCAAGACTATGCCTTCTTGGCCGAGCCCTTCCTGCGGGCCGGTGCACGGGTGATCATTCCGGATTTCGACGCGGTGCAGGACCGGGGCGGTGATCTGCGGGTGCTGGCCGATCAAGTTCGGCGGGCCTTGGCTGCAGTGGTGAGCCAGGCACAGGCCTGGGGCCTGGATCCGGCACGGATCCATCTGGCCGGTCATTCCTCGGGCGCGCATCTGGCGGCGGTGGCGGCCACCGCAGGCGATGACCTGCCCATTGCCAGCCTGCTGTGCTGCAGCGGCATGTATGAACTTGAACCGGTGCGGCGCTCAGCGCGCAGCCGCTACATCCATTTTGACGATGCCGGGGTGCAGGCGCTCAGCCCGGCCCGTCATGCGCGGACGCTGAGCTGCCCCGTTCTGGTCGCGGTGGGCAGCTGTGAGAGCCCGCAGTTCATCTGGCAGAGCCAGATGTGGACCGAGACGCTGGTGGCCGCTGGCCTGAGCACCACGGCCCTGTGGGCCGAGGGCCTGAATCATTTCGAGATTTTGGAGACGCTGGCAGATCCCGGCAGCTCTCTGGTGCGGCTGCAGCTGCGCCGCATGGGGCTGGGCTGATGAGCCGGCCTGGGCTCAATCGGCCTTGATATTGCGCGTCTCGATCACCCGCCTCCAGCGGGCGAACTCTGCCGCCTGGTAGGCCGTGAATTGTTCGGGCGTGCTGGCCACGATCTCGAAGCCCAGCTCAAGCAACCTGGGCCGCACCTGCGGGTCGTTCAGGCTGGCCGCAATGGCCGCATGCAAGCGGTTCTTCAGGTCCGCCGGCAGACCCTTGGGCCCGGCGATGGCCTGCCAAGAATACACATTGGCCTCCTTGATGCCCAGTTCTTCGAGCGAGGGCACTTGCGGCAGCAGGGGTGACCGTCGCGCGCTGGTGATGGCCAGGGCGCGCAGCTTGCCGGCCTGGATCTGGGGCATTGCGGTGTTGATGTTCATCCAGGATGAATCGACCTGATTGCCCAGCAGGTCGTTCATCACCGGGCCGCCGCCCTTGTAGGGCACGTGAATGCCGGTGGTGCCAGTCTGCAGCCAGAACAATTCGGCCGTCAGGTGATCGCTGCTGCCATTGCCCGAGGAGGCAAAGGTCATTTTGTTCGGCTGTGCCTTGAGAAAGGCGATCACATCGGACATGGATTTGTGCGGCGAGGCGGCGGGCACCACCAGCACATTGGGCGCCTGCACCGCCACCGAGATGTAGTCGAGTTCCTTCAGGGCATCGTAGGGCGCCTTGATCAGATGCGGCGCAATCACGAAGGGCCCCAGCGAAGAGACCAGCAGGGTCTGGCCGTCTGCGGGTGAGCGCACCACCTGCCCGGTGCCGATGGTGCCTGTCGCACCGGCTCGGTTGTCCACCACAAAACGCCCGCCCAGGCGCTCCTGCAGCTTGGGCGCCAAGGTGCGGGCAATCAGGTCGGTCGGGCCGCCGGGTGGGAAGGGCACCACCAGGGTCACCGGCCGGCTGGCGTCGGGCCAGGCATGCGCGGCGTTCAAGGTCAGCCAGGCGGCTGCGGCAAAGATCCAATTTTTCATGAGGTCCACTCCAGAGGCCATTTCATCCAGGGCCTCATCCTAGGCGCTTGCACGGCGCTTGGGGCTACTGGTTCGCCCCAATACCTCAGTTTGTCGAACCGGGGACTGTCCAGCCTGCTGATTAAGGCGTAAAGTCACGGTTCAAGAACTTCATTGACGTCCTGTTTTTCATCATGGTTGCCCGTTTATTATTTTTCGTTGCAGCGGTCCTGGCACCTGTTGCCCAGGCAGCCCAGCCCTTGATCACGGACGACACGGGCACGCAGGGCAAGGGCGGACACCAGATCGAGATAGCGCAGACCCAGGACCGGCTGCGCCAGGGCGCCGATCGGGGGCGCAGCCGCGCCACCGGCCTGACTTACACCCTGGGCCTGAGCGATCGCGCCGATCTGTTTTTCGGCACCTCCTATCAGGGGCTGCGCCTGTCCGGGGAAACCCCGGCATCGGGTTGGGGCAATCCGGTGCTGGGCGTCAAATGGCGCGTTTGGGAACATGAGGCCAGCAAGACATCCCTGGCGCTCAAGCCGGAGTGGGTGCTGCCTGTCAGCGCCGCTGCCGAGGCTTCAGGTCTGGGGGCCGGCAAGGTCTCTTATGCCCTCAATGGCATCGTGACGCACGAGACGTCCTTCGGGGCTCTGCACTTCAATGTGGCCTTTAACCGGGACCGTATGCGCAAGCCCTTGGAGTCCGAGCGCGCCATGCGCTACTCGGTGGCTCCGGTCTGGGACCTCAGCGCGTCGTGGAAGCTGGCGCTGGACATGGGGCTGGAGAGCAGCCGCAACGGGACCGGCATTCGGGTGCGTTCGCGATTCGTCGAGCTTGGAGCGATCTACTCACCCGACAAGAATCAGGATTGGGCCCTGGGTTTTATCCGCAGCACGGACAATGACAGTCCCGAGTCGACCCGTCGTACCCTGACCGGCGGCTGGACCTGGCGCTTCTGAAGCGCCGCCCGCCGGGGCTGCCTGCGGCCTGACCCGCGCACAGCCCGGGCGCTGTCCTGAGACCTCCCCCTTGCCCTGACCGGCAGGGCCCACATGGCCCTCATTACAATTTTCGGTCTTCTGAAGGATCTCCCATGAGTTTGAAATGCGGCATCGTGGGCTTGCCCAACGTGGGCAAGTCCACCCTGTTCAATGCCCTGACCAAGGCCGGTATCGCGGCCGAGAACTACCCCTTTTGCACCATCGAACCCAACACCGGTGTGGTGGAGGTCCCCGACCCGCGCCTGCAGCAGTTGGCCGCCATCGTCAGCCCCGAGCGCATCGTGCCGGCCATCGTCGAGTTTGTCGATATTGCCGGCTTGGTGGCCGGAGCCAGCCAGGGCGAGGGCCTGGGCAATCAGTTTTTGGCGCATATCCGCGAGACCGATGCCATCGTCA
>CAYPSU010000088.1:0-6653 GCA_964413475.1 uncultured Polaromonas sp.
CATCCAAGCTCAGGACGCAATCCCCATGAACCTTCTATTTGTCTGCATGGGCAACATCTGCCGCAGCCCCACCGCCGAGGGCGTGATGCGCCACCGCCTGCAGCAGCAAGGCCTGGCCGGGCGTATTACCGTGGATTCGGCTGGTACGCACAACTACCACCCTGGCAAGCCGCCCGATGCGCGTACGCAAAAGCATGCGGCTTTGCGCGGGTATGACCTTTCGCATTTGCGCGCCCGGCAGATTCTGGAGTCCGACTTTGAGCGCTTTGACCTGATCTTGACCATGGACTGGGACAACCAGGCGTTGACCGAATCGCTGGCCCCGCCAGCCCACGTCAAAAAGGTGCGGCGGCTGGCCGAATTTTTTCAGCGCCACTCTGACACCGTGGTGCCCGACCCTTACTACGGCGGGCCGGATGATTTCGAGAGGGTGCTCGATCTGATCGAAGATGGTGCCGAGGGCTTGATGGTCTTGTGCCGACGCCGCCTGGGGCCAGGCTAGCCCGGACCCTTACACCTTTGTGCCCTTGTCGTCGCTGCGGACGCGGCTTTCCCCGGTGTATCGATGGGCTTGTACCGGCACGACATAGCGGTGCGAGAGGGTCAAGATTTGCATGAAGCCGGAGGTGCGGTTTTGCATGATCGGCAGTTCACATCCTGAGAAGGCCGTTTGCACTTCGCTCAGATAGGCGGTGTCGGCGGAGGAGGAGAGATGGCCGATGAAAAAGTTCTCTGTCTGAGCCAGCAGATCCTTGCTCACGGTGCTGGGTGATTGTGTGCAATAGACAATGCCGATGTTGAATTTCGCCCCTTCTTTTGCAAAGCGCGAATAGATGCTGGCGGTGTCGGCGCCGTTGGGTGGAAAGACGTTGTGTGCTTCCTCAAAGTAGATCTGGATGTAGTGATCATTGAGGCTATTGGAGACGAACTTGCGCTCTTGCTCGCGGAAGATCGAGGTGCAGATGCTGCTGGCAAAGTAGCGCAGAATCTTCTGCGGCGCGCTGCTGAGATTGAGGATCACGGTCTTGCAGTCTGCCAGCGCTTGCAAAATATCGGCGGTGAAATCGCTCGCTCGGGGATCGTGGTAGAAAACGCTGGGTCTGAGCAAGTCCAGCGCATGGCCATTGCCCGTGAGGATGCCAATCATGATCTGTTCATCGCTGTCAAAGACGTATTGGCCATGAGGGTTAAGGCATGGGTCGTTTCGAAACATGTGCGCAAACCGGGCGACGGTTCGCATCTCCAGCACCATGGATGGAAAGTCAAAAGGCACCGAAGGCGCAGGCTTGTTCATCACCTCCATGAAGGCTGCAGTCCGGACGTTCTGGGTAAAGCCCGGGTTGAATGGCGTGTTCAAGCCCTGCGCAAGCAGCCACTCCTTCATGTGATCGGAGTCGTATTCGCAGCCGGCCTCGCTCAGCAGCGTCCAGAACAGCATCAGTTTGCGTGCCTTGCGCCGAAATTCAACCTCGTTTTCATGGGGCAGCCGCACCAGTTTGGGGAGCCTGCAGACAAACAGATTTCTGAGCTCTGGAGTCTCTCGGACGTCATCAGAGAGCACCTCTGAGATCACCTGTAGCGCGTCTTCAGACCGCTGGTACAGGTTAAATCGCAGCAGGCGCGCATCCGGATTGCCCTTGAGATCCGTCAAAAAATAGGCGAGGCTGCGAGTCTTGTAGACATAAGCCAGCGCGGTATCCCCGTCCTGCGGGTTGGTGTTGGCATACTCCCCGTTGACATCAAAGATGATCTGGCCCACGTCGGGGCGGTCGGCCGTCACATCCAGCATGCCCTGGACCACCAGCTTGACGACGTTGGACTTGCCCAGGCGGGTCTTGCCGAACATGGCCGTGCGTTTGCCCTTGATGTCGGCCATCGAAATCCGTGAGGGATGTGCAACCTCCCTGTACAGGAGGTCTTCGCTATTGCGCAGCAGTCCGAGCTCAATTTGGTTGACCGGATTGACGGTGCCGTTGGTGAGCATTTCCATGATCGCTTCGCTCGGCATGTAAAGATGGTGGCATGCAGCAGGAAAGCTCAGGCTCAGGCCGCTGCTGAACAGCGGCCCGTGGCTGTTGGGTTGAGGAGGGCTGTAGCTTCCCAGGACATCGCAATCCATAACGCCCCAGTTGTCTTCGTATCGGTCCCAGGGCGCCTGCGCCGGTAGCGTGGCGGCCAGCAGTCGCTGGCACAAGCGGGCTTCTCGCTGGTCTTCATTGGGCAGAGTCTCCAGGGCTCGGATGCGCAGTACGATCAGACGATCGGTCAGCAGCTCAGTGGGTGCCGGGGCATTCAGGTCAGAAGCTGCCTGTGGGCAGGCCAGTGCATAAAGAAACTGTCCCCGCGAGAGGGCTGGATGTTGTTTTTGGCGCGGAGCCAGCAGGAAGCGCAGGCGGTCAAACCCCAGAGCCAGGCTGACCCCCAGGTGATGCTGAGCCTGTAGGTCTTCCGGTCCGATCCAGTGGAAGTCGGCTACGCTCGTCATGGTCTTATCCACAGCAGGCTTGCTGCGTCGCAGGTGAGCAGCCGGCTGTCCGAGCTGTCCAGAGCCAGGTTGCCGGCGGCGGGGTCGCAGCGGGTCCCCCGGTTGGCCAGCGGCACCCTCAAGTTTGCGACCTGGAGTTGGTTCACGTCCATCATTTGCGCACTGGCCTCATTGACCTGTGCCTTTCCTGAAAGTTGCAGATCCTTCGCCTGCACGGATTGCGCCCCAAACTTGGCGACCCCCTGCAGATCATGCGAGTCAAAATTCCAAGGGCCGGCAATCGGTGTTTGACCATCTCGCCGCGCCCAGGTGGTGCTTGGCCAGGCATGGGTCGTCACGCGCAGAGCCACGATACCGGCCAGTCCTTGATCCGATGGATCGAGCACCGGGTTTTCAAAGGTGAATTCACCCCGCAGGGCAACCAGCGCACCTCTTTGAATTCCGGCTTCGCTCATGGCTGCGCCACTGCCGAGCCCCTTGAAAAGCAGGTCAACTTGATCGAGTGCATTGAAGGCCCAGTTTCCCCCCGTCAGCGCGAAGGGCTGCCGGTTGTAGACCACGGACTCCCAGACGGCTGGACCCAGGCAAGCCGGGCTCTCGCAGACCCTTCGGATTCGCACGGCAAGGTCGGGGGGAGCCATGGCGCCGGTGGAGGCGGGAAGTGGAAGCAGGACCGCAGATTGGTGGTCCATGATGATCTGGGTTGAGGTCTGTGCATCGAGCATGCCCAGGGCCTTGAGCTCGTGGGCCAGCGGTTGCAGCGCATTGGTCACCGTTGCTCTGCGACCTTCATGGTCGAGCGCCTGGGCGCAGCGGCCATAGCTTATCGCTGCCGGTGGTTGCAGGGCTTGGCCTGTGCGGTAGAGACGGTCTGCGCATTCGGCTGGCAGTTTGATCAGCAGAGGGCCAAAGGCCTCCAGGTATCTCTGTGCAGCCGACTGCAGGGCCTGATAGCGCTGCACCATGGTCTTGGTGCGGAGTTCGAGCAAATGGGTGTGCATCGCCATCGTCATGGCCAGCAGAAAGCCGGCACCGATGGACAGCACGATAGACATCTCCAGCAGCGAGTAACCTCGCTGTCTGGCACGAAGCGGCGATGTCGAACACCCGACCGTAGACTTCTTCACTCAGCGGCCCTCCCGCAGCCCTGAATGCAGGGACATGGCGGTGCTCATGAAGCCGCCAAACATCAGGCACAAAAACAGGCCGCAGACCAGCAGCATCACGATGTTGATCATTCGTGCCCGCTTCTCCAGAATGACCACCATCTGGTCGATCGAGCGGGAGCCGGTTCGAATGAAGGACTCGACGGGGTTGCGCCGCTCGGAGGCGTCCTGCACCTGATCGGTCATTTGTATATTGAGCACGCCAGTCTGAAAGGCTTGGCCGAAATAGGGGCTGTTGGGCCTGGACAGATTCAGAATGATTCTCCGGATGTGCCAGCCCATCCAGGGCACGGCAAACTGTTGTACCCGGCTCAGTGAGGTCCGTAGCGAGATGCCCGCATTCATCATGGCGGCCAGCGAGACAAGCAGCAGGGCACCGGAAAAGTCACGGTAGATGTTGTAGGGGAAGTAGGAGTCCACCTTCTGCCGCCAGGGCCCTGTCCATCGGTGCAGCGAGTACGTAAACGTTGCAATCAGAAGGACCAGCCCGGTCAGCAGGTAGATCCCGTAGCCGGTGATGATCTGTGCAGTCAGGTACAGCGCACGGCCCAACGGAGGCCATTTTTCAGGCTCCATCAGCTCGGCCAAGAGCGGCACCGCCAGAATTGAAAAGGCCGTCAGCATGGCGATAAAAGCAGTGAGCAAAAATGAGGGATAAGCAATGGCCTTGATCACGGCCGTACGCATCTTGTCGATCTTCTCCACCGTCTGCGCCATGAACTGCAGGCCCTCTGCCATGACTTCATCGCCTCCGGTCTGGGTTGCGTCCAGCAGGGTTTGCTCGAGCGGGCTTGCAATCTTGCTCATGGCCTGCGATAGAGATCCGTTCTGAAGCCCCAGCAGCATTTCGAGGTAGACCCGGGACATGGCAGAGCCGCGGCCGCGGGCCCGGTTCTCGTACTTGCGCAGGGTGGTGACCAGCGGTACATGCTCGCGCAGGCTCATGCTCAGCTCGTAGTAGAACTGGCTGCGTTGACGACGAAGCTTGCGCCTGGCCAATGAGCGCTCCAGCTGGCCGAGCAGGTCTCTCATGGGTCATTCCAGTGCGCGTGAACGCACCAAAAGGCTGGGCAGGCCAAAGCAGTGCTCAAAATGAAAGGGGTCGAGCCGTCCGTGGGCCACCTCATACAGGGCGTGCCCCCAGGCCTCCTTGCCCCGCATGTCGTCGTTGTCAAATTCGGCCTGCCGCTGGCCCATCCAGTAAGCCCGTGCCTCGGTGTCGCGTCCGGTGCGCAGCAGGTTAAGCAGGGTGGGATCGACCGGGACCACTTCTGCGGCGACGGTCATGCCCTGAACTCCGGCGTGACCTTCCTCCCCGCTTTGCAGTCCTTCGACCTGACATTTGGGGCAGCCGTGGTGGCTTGCAGCACGCATGCGGGAGGTGTCCAGCTTGAAGAACTTTTCATAGCTGCGGAGGATTTCGGGGGGATGGATGGATTCGGCGGGGACGCAGCAGTGCGGGCAGTTGATCGGCACCAAGGACTGGTAAGTCATCAAGGAGAGAAAGTCGGAGTTGCACACATCATCGCGGCGCAGGCCGATCTGCTCGGAGCTCAGTCGCGCCACAATACCCAGGGCCGATGTGGCGTGGACCGTCGTCAGAAGCTTGTGGCCGGTCTGGATCGCGGTGTGGGCCATGGTGCCGGAGAAGCGATCGCGAATTTCGCCGAACATGCCGACATCGGGGTCCATGCGCAGAAAGGCGAGCATCGCCGCCTCGAAAGGGTTTTGCCCCTGCTCCTGTCCGCTGCGCTGGATGGACAGGTGAGTGACGCCGGGTATGTTGTATTCAACCGGATCTTCAATGGCGATGATCTTGCGGCGTTGACCCTGAGCCAGCTCCCGCATCAGGCTGCTGAGCGTGGTGGTCTTGCCTGAGCCTGTGATACCGGCGATGAAGACCCCGCCCCAGGCCGAGGCACTGGCCTCCAGCAGGGTTTGCTGTTGCCAGGCGGTGTATCCCAGGCCGTCCAGCCGGGGCAGCCGACCCTGTGTACGCTGATCGACATGCAGTATTCGCAGGACCACGTCGAAGCCACCGGCCACAGGGTGGCTTTGGTAACGCAGCAGCAGACGCTCTTGCGGCAATTCGAGCGGGATCAGGGCCGACTGTGCCGCCAGGCTATTGAAAGCCACCTCCGAACGCGATCCCTCCTGGGCCAGCAGGGTAAAGCCAGCAGACAAACCCTGAGTCACCTGCCGGGCGGGATAGTGGGCGACTCTGCGCATGATCCCGTCGCGGCGCACTCGCATCAAAGCCGCTTCGTCCCGCACCTCCAGATGCATGTCGCTGGCCTGCATGGCCACCGCGCGTGAGACGGTTTGGCGCAGCCACTCAAGAGGGGCTGAATCGGTGACGATGCGGGAGAACATTTCACGGTCTTGCTGAGCCTGCTTGCGCGCTTTCAGGCCCTCTTTCTCGTGGACATGATCGCCCAGCAGAGTGCTCAGGATGTCCTCGCCGCAGGTGTAGGCGCCCTCGAATTTCCAGCCTAATCGCCGCCCCTGTTCGATGGCGTCAAACCAGGCCGGGCTGCCGTACTCTGCGCGGGTGGACAGTACTAGGAAATGGCGATCTCGTGTTCCCAGCACCACCAGACTGTTGGGGCGGCTGGTGAAGAGATCGATCACGCGATCATCGCCATGGCTGACGACTTTCTGGAAGTGGGGTATCTCGAGGTAGTCGGTGATTTCACCGAGACTGCGCAAGCCCGTCATGGCCGTCCTCCCGGATCGAGGCGTTCCTCCCCTTTTATGGAGGGGGGCGATGGCTTCTGGGTGGCTGCAGTTGTCATACGCCCGCCCTCGTGCGGACGCAGGCAACGGCTCAGGCCCTGCCGACTCAGGCACACCTCGCTTTCACTGATACTGAGAATCAACCAGCCCTCTATGGTTCGGGGCAATTCTTCGGCGGTGACCGGGTAGACCCGGCGCTCGATCATGAGTTGGGTGTGGTACTGGGCGTTGACTCCGGCCAGTAACAAGACCAGGGGCCAAGGCTC
>CAYPSU010000088.1:6753-11757 GCA_964413475.1 uncultured Polaromonas sp.
GGGGCAGTGCGGATCGGTGGGGCCACCGAAACCACCGAAGGCGGTGGGGCTGCGGGCAGCAGCGATCGCGGCATGGCTTGGGTGCGCGGTGGGGCGGGGAGAGGATTGGGAGAGGCCAATCGGGGGTCAAGTTCCCTCTCCTTTTGGGCCTTGATGGATTGAATCAGCTCGGAGACCGTGCGCTGGCCTTGTGCCCAGGCTGTTGGCCAGAGGCAGACGAGGCACACCAGGCCGATCCAGAGGGTCTTACTTCTGTGCATAGTAATGTCCGCTCATCTCGAAGAAGGGCGCCGCCGATTCAAGTTCTTGCCAAGAGGACTCCTTTTGTCCGCTCTCTGGTGCAGGGGGCTGAAAATGCATGCTCAGGCTGTCAACCCGGGTGTAGCGCGGAAAGACCAGTTCGGGCCATATCCACAGCGCGTGCCGCAGGGTCCAGCGGCCGTGGACCACCGCTTCACTGAGGAGTTCTGGGTTTTGCTCACCACCGAACAGAGAAGGCGGATCAACCCGGAAAAAGCTCTTGCCCAGCAGTTGGAGGTCGTGCAGCAGATCCACCAGTCCCCGCTGCACGATCAGTTGCCCTGGCAGATCAGCCGGGCGGTCAGGTTCAGTCGGTTCGAGATTGGGCAAGGCATGACGGGTGGCGATGGCGCCCACCGTCAAGTCCGGATTTGAGGCCGCCTCATCCACGCCTTGTGCATGGGCCGGCAAATTCGCCATGAAGCTGCTGTACGAGCCATGTTGTCGCTGCCAGTACGCCAAACAGTGATCATTTCGGCATTCGATTCGAGCCAGCTTCCAGCCTCTCCAGTGCAGGGGTATTGCTGATACTGTGTCGCGCCAGGCTTGCAGCAGCACGTCAGCCGGTGGGGGGCGTTGCGACCATGCCTGGCCCAGACTTTCCCGATAAATCTTTTGCTGATGGACGGGGCTGTTTTGCAGCAGGGCCTGAGTCTTCTCGCGCTGCTGGTCGAGCCAATAATAGACACCGGCCGCCAGCCCCAGGTTGAGCAGGGCCAGCAGGAGCGCTTTGCGCACCGCCCTCCACGAGCGCAGACTGCGCAGTCGCGTTTGCTTGGCCGGTTCGGTAAAAAGGTCCTCCGGCGAGACCGTTTCCTGGCCCTCCAGAAAGCTGGTGTTGCCGATCAACCGGATGGGCTGACCGCGCTGGATGGCCAGAAAATCCTCCACCATGGACCGGGCCACCTCTGCCTGCCCCAGGTAGTCAAAGCCGGGCAGGGGGCGTGAGTCCTGCAGCGCCAGCACAGCATGGCGTCCGTCGGCAAAGACAAAGGCAAACAGCTCAAGACCGCCTTGCGAATGGCGCGCGGCCATCTGCAGGCTGGCGCTGTAATGGGGACCGCGGAGCCATTTCGGTGACCTGAGATAGCCCACCACGTCTTCCATTTCGGTCACTGCGTACCAGGCCAGCCCCTCCTCTCGTGCCAGAGAAAGCGCCCGCGACAGGCGTCGCGTTTGGGGCAGCATGCGCCAATCGAGTCCAAAGACGTAGTGAACCCGGTCGACGCGTAGGGTGTGCAGGGCAGGCGCAGTGCTGGCGGCCGCCTCAGCCGGTGCGTCGACGGGTATTTTTTGCCTCAGGCCTGGAAAGCGAATGCCTATGCCCATGATCAGAACTCCAGCAACCTGGGCGTGATCAGGATCACCATGGTGGTCTTGTCGCGAGCGCTGGCCCGGGTGCCAGGAATCTCGTTGCGGCGAATGTCGTTTTGCTTGGACTCGGTGGCTTCGCTGTCGAAACCGCTCAGCACAATGGTGTCGCCGGTTCGCACCGCCATGCGCTGCAAGGTCATAAAGCTTGAGACATTGGGTTGCTGTACCGTCTGTTGAGCCAGGCCGGTGCCCGATGAGAAGGCCACAATTTCCCTCAGGGCGCTGATGGAAAGACCGCATTGCACCAGCACCATGTTGGAGTCCAGCACGATGGGCAGCAAGGTCATGTTGAACCCGGTCACGATCTCGCCCGGCGTTAATCCTGGCGGGCCGTAGCTGATGGTGCCGTTGGTATTGCTCGCGCTGTTCGGCGTGATCTGTCTGAGATAGCTTCGTGTGTTGATGGATCCGACCGGCACGGGCTGACGGTTGAGGGTGTTGACCACGCTTGAGTAGGCGGTGCTGACGCGGCCAAAGGTCTCCAGAGCCTTGATCAGCACGGTGCTGGTCGCGCCGGTCTCGCTGGCTCTGATGAAGCCCATGTTGGCCGTGGCTCCGGCGACAGAAGGCAGCCCCCCGGCGGTAAAGGTTCCCAGGCCCGTGACGTTTCGGATGTAATTCCAATCAATGCCGCCTTCAAAACGGTTGTTCAGGGATATCTGCAGCACCTCAACCGAGAGGGTCACTTGGCGAGCGAGTTGGCGGTTGATACCGTCGAGGAACTGTTCCACCGCTTCGACATGGGGCGCCGCATCGCGCACCGTCACCAGGCCCAGGCCCGGGTCGACACGCAGGCGCCCCTGTCGGGACAGCATCTGTTCCAGAGTCTTTTCAATACCCTGCCAGACGTTCATGTCCATTTCTGAGCTGGTCGACATTCCGGAGCTCAGTTGCACCCCACCCGACTGGGTCAGATTGCCCGGCAGGCTGCGCACCGCAATAGAGCGGCTGATCACCCGGTAAAAGCGGATGCTGCCGGCCTGGAAGGCCCAGCGTACCTGGGCCCGCGCGGCCACCTGATCGAGCAGTCCCTTGAGGGGGCCGTGATAATGAATGGAAAAGCGCTGTCCATCAGCGTCTGTCTCAGAGGCTTGCTTCTGATCGGCACCGGCCTGGTTGTCGCTGGACTCAAGCGCAAAAGACGATGCGGGCAGCAAGGCATCTGGGCTGACCGAGACCGGCAGCCGGGTGAGTTCTTCGATCCATTGCGCCACAGACTTCAGATCGTGCAGGCCCGCCGACTTCATGGTGACGGTTTGGATGTGGGCGGGCAACATCTGGCCGGCATCAAAGGGGACGGACTTGCGTGCAAAGCGCAGCGTGTTTTCGCTCACCAGGCTCCCTCGAGCGGGTTCGCTGGCTTGCAATTGTTGTTGCGCGGCCCGGGTTCGCTCCAGTACCCGTTCGTGGTCGGCCTGCTGCTGCGCTTCGAAGGTGCTGGAGCAGCCAGACAGAACAGCGATCCCAGCGAAAATCCAGGCGGTCCGATAAAAGGTGTGTTGTCTCATCGGCGGACCTCGTACTGACGGCGTACCCGTACCACCTGGGTCTGTGGGTTGATCACCGCTTGCAGCGGGTAGTCGCTGTCCTGCAGGCTGCTCATGACCTGCTCGAGCACGGAAGACAAGGCGCCTCGGAGCCTGACTTCAACTTCGATCGGGAAGTCTCGCTCCGCTTCCCAGAGCAGTTGCCAGCCGGCTTGTGCCGTCCAGCGCTGCAGCGCGATGGACAGTCTTCGGTCCTGCGGACTCAAGGTCCAATGTTCGATCGGCCCCAGGGCGTTGGTGATTGGTGTGGCGACCTCGCCGGCGGGCAGGGCCTGAATGGGTGGCCTGCTTGGCCTGGCCCATTCAATGGCCATGTCCACTGGGGGACGCTCCGCTGCGGAGGGGCTTGCTGCGGGACTGTCTGCCGCGGTTGCGGCAAAGGACAGTCCCGCGCAGGCCAGCAGGGAACACCAAGCAGCGCCGAGGCTGGCCAAACCCAGCCTCATAGCCGACCTACGAGCGCTTGGAGGCTCATGTTTTTACCATTTTCCTGATCGCAGTTCGCTATTTTCGAGAAGTCAAACGTCAACTTCCCGCCGTCGGCTAGTGATAACAGCTTCAGTTCGCCTCCGGTCGCACCGGTGAGTTTCGCCTTGGAGGCAGGGACTCCCGTTATCTGGACGACGTTGCCTTGTGAGGCCAGCAGCCGCACTAAGGGTACGCAGGCTTCTACCGGGATGTTGTGGATCCAGTAGACAAGGCCCGTTTTTTCCTCAGTCCAAAAGTTCTTGGCCGCGTTCCAAGTCACCACCTCGCTGGAGCCGGGAAACACGCCAGAGATCGTGACCGTATCTGCATCCGTAGGCTTGGCCCCTTTGGTTTTGTGTACCCGATATTTCGGCCAGACATCGAATTTGACCAAATTCGCCACTGTTGCACCACCGGTATCTGGTTTGGTGGCGAAGGCAGCGCTCATGGCAACTATGGTTAGTGGAATTTCTTGCCGTGCCTTCTCCAGACGTGCATTCATTTGTAATTTGGGCACCCCTAGCAGGACGCCCACCAGGAGAGAGGAAACCAGTGCGACTGCGATGACCATTTCGACCATGCTGTAGCCCATTTGTCCTCTCCGGCTGATTGGAGTGGTTTTCATGGTATCGGTTCTCCTTGTTCCTAACGAATCACCAGGCTCACATCGACTACGTTTTCCGCGGCGGGGTTGCATGCCGTCCCCAGACTCGTCAACGAGACTTGGCTTGCCTCGGGTTCCTTGACTGCCGTGGTGGTGGGTTTGGCGCCGGTGGGATTGGCGGTTAACTTACCTGCATAGATGGCCATGGCCAGCGAGTCGAGCGCGGTCAGCAGCTCTGGACAGGCGTCTTTGGGAACGTTCCTGATCGTATAGACGAAGCCGCTTTTAGCCGACAAGGAACCGATGTCCTCTGAGTTGCCAAACACAAACTCGGTCGTACCGCTGATGGCCCCCCGGACGGAGTACGTGGTGCTGGTCCCGGAGCCGGATTTGCTGACCCGTTCGGAGGGCCAGATACCCAAGGGCGCCAGCGAGTTTACGGTGGCCGCACTGGTGTCAGTCTGTTTGATGTACTGTCGCTGCAATTTAGAAATGACTGTGGCCGTTTCTCTGACCTGCGCATTGACGCTGCTGGACAACATGACCTGACGGGAGCCCATCAGGGCACCGATCAGGATGACCGCAGTGATAGCCAGCACAATAGAAATCTCGATCAGGCTGTAGCCTTTTTGGCTTGAAGCCTTTGCCTTCAAATGACCGAATGTCTTCATTTCACTTCTCCAAAAGTTAAAGTGTGTTGCGGTCCATGTA
>CAYPSU010000089.1:0-11564 GCA_964413475.1 uncultured Polaromonas sp.
GATGATGGCCTGAGGAGGCCGGCAAGCCGCGCCGCCGCGAGGGCGCGGCTCCTACAAATGGGCAGAAAGTCGGCGGTTGGGTTCAGCAGGAGCGCCGCCCTTGGCGCGATTGCCGTCTGCAGGACTCACGGCAGGCGCATGGGCCCGCCCGCAGTCAAGATGTCTTCGATCAACTGCTGCGTGACGAGCGCCTGTGCGCCATCAACCTGCAAAGGACGGCCATGACGAATAGCGGCCAGGAAATCTTCTATCAAGGCGCGATGCGCATCGTGGGGAAAATCCATGATGTTGGCACCGCTGCCCGTTCCCCCTTCAGCCTCGATGTCCAATCGGGGCCGGCCGTCCAGATAGTCCACCCGCAAGCTGCCCCCCTCAAGCACAGCCAACGCTTGAGAACCGATCACTTCAATGCGCTCGGGGCGGCCCGGGTAATGCGCCGTGCTCGCCATCAGAAAACCCGATGCGCCCTCGCCCAACTCGAGCAGGGCCTGAACATGGTCCTCGGTTTCCATGGCGTGCAAGCGCGTGCGGCTGACTTGCGCAGCCACCACTCGCCTAACCCCCACAAGACTTCGAAACAGGTCCAGGCTATGAATGGCTTGAGTGATCAGGACACCGCCTCCATCGCGGGCGCGGGTGCCCCGGCCGGGCTGGTCGTAATAGCTCTGGGGGCGCCACCACGGGACCTGTACCGATGCCGCTTGTATGGGACCCAAGTCTGATTGCTCAATGAGTGCGGCCAGCGCTTGGGCAGCAGGCCGAAATCGATGCTGCAGCACGACACCCAGCAAACACCGACTGCGCTGGGCCTGCACCACGATGGCGCGGGCCCTTTCCAGCGAGATGTCCAGTGGCTTTTCCAGCAGGACATGCTTGCCTCGCGCGAAGCAGGCCTGAGCAAGTTCAAGATGGGTGGCCGGTGGCGTTGCAATGATCACGGCCTCAACAAGAGGGTCGCCAAGCAGGAGTTCCAAGTCCGAACCGATTGCGATCTGCCCGGAAAAAGGACCCAGGTCAGCCGATTGCGGACGGCGCGTGACCACCCCCCTCAGCTCAGTGTGCTCGCGCAGGTCATGCAGGCTGTGCAAGTGTGGCACGGAACCCGGACCGACTCCGATCAAGCCCAGGCCCAATCGCTTCATTTCCGCATGCTCCGCTCTCGCGCCATGGCCTGCGCCTGCAAGGCCATGGCGCAAACCTCCAAGGTGTGGGATTGACTCATGGCGGTTTGGGTTCGGGCCTGCACGTCCGCCACGAAACGCGTGAAAAAGTGAAGGGGCATGGTGTCGCAGTTTATGTAGCGGGTGCCCTGCCGGTCAGCCAGAAAAAGATGATTGCCGCCAGGCTTGCCCCCAATGTCCAAATACTTTCGAATCTCCAGCGTGCCATCGGTTCCTGTGACGAAAAATCGTCCATCACCCCAGACGGGAAGGCCATCGGGGGTGAACCAGTCGACGCGGACATAGCCCCGATGACGCTCGGTCCGCAAGATGATCTCGCCAAAGTCGTCGAAGTCTGAATCCAGCCTTTTCCCGTCGTATTGGCCTACATGGCTGTGAACGATCTGTGCCGTGCGGGAGCCGGTGAACATCAGGAACTGGTCGATTTGATGCGAGGCAATGTCCACCAAAATACCGCCGTAGCGATCTTCTTTGAAAAACCAGTCGGGGCGAATGGCTGCATTGAGCCGATGAGGACCCATGCCCAGAGTGTGCAGAGGCTCACCGATGGCCCCCGCCTGCACCAGTTCAAGAGCATGCTGCACAGCCGGGACCAGGAAACGCTCAGTAAAACAAATGGAAAAAATCCGCCCCGTATCAGCAATGGCCTGACGGACTGCCTCCAACTGAGCGAGGGTCGTCACACCCGGCTTGTCCACCAGCACGTCTTTGCCATGGCGCATGGCCGCAACGGCGATGTCGGCCCGGTCGGCAGGAATGGCTGCGCTGACGATGACATCGACTTCAGGGTCTGACAGAAGGTCTTGCGCTTGCACAAAGGCCTTCAATTGCGGAAAGCGGCTGGCCAAGCCGTGCGCCACCCGCTCATCGGAGCTCTGCTCGCAGTAGCCCACGCAGTGCGCGCCCGCAGCCAGCATGCCGCCGACGAGGTCGTACACATGGCGGTGGTCGATGCCGACCACCGCGAATTGGACCGCAGACTCTCGCATAGGCAGGCTCGCTGGGTTAGCCGAGTATTTTGCCCAAACCCAGGCTGACCCAGGGCACATAGGTCACCAAGGCCAGCACCACCACCAGTGCCCAGAAAAAGGGCATGACCTCCTCGTAGACCTCATTGATCTTGACCTTTGCAACGGTGGCCGTCGCAAACACCAGGACGCCCAGAGGGGGAGTGAGCGCGCCCAGTACCAGGTTCATCACCATGATGATGCCCAAATGAACCGGATCGATGCCTGCCGCCACCGCAATGGGCAGCAAGATAGGCACCAGGATGACCAGGGACGCAATGAACTCCATGGCCAAGCCGACGACCAGAAGAAAGAGGTTAAGCACCAGGAGAAAAACCCACTTGTTTTCGGCCAGGAAGGCAAAAGATTGGGCAATCTGCTGCGGGATACGTTCAATCCCTAGCGCCCATCCAAAGGGGGCCGATGCCGCCACTACCGCCACGATGGCGACGGTGTCGAAAACGCCCTCCTTCAAGACCTCGGGCAAGTGCCGCCACCTGAGTTGTCGGTACGCAAACACCCCGACAGCGATTGCGTATACGACGGCGATGGCACCGGCCTCAGAAGCGGTGAATGCGCCTGCGCGCATGCCCACCACCACAAAAATCGGGACCATGAGAGCTGGCAAGGCATCACGGCAGGCAAGCAGCCGAAGGGACCAGCTCATGGGCGTAGACCCGGGCTGCAGACCTCGGCGCCGGGCTTGCACATGAACCGTCAGCATCAAGGCCATGGCCATGAGCAGGCCTGGGACAATTCCTGCGGTAAACAAGGCGCCCACTGACACCGCACCTGCAGCGGAGAAAACAATCATTCCGATGCTGGGCGGGATCAGGTTGTCAATCGTCGAAGCGCAACTGGTGACCGCTGCCGCAAAGGGGCGTGGATATCCGCGCTTTTCCATTTCGGGAATCATGGCCTTTGCGGTCCCTACGGCAACAGCCAGGGATGAGCCCGACAGACCGCCCATGACCGTATTGGTGACCACGTTGACCTGGGCCAGGCCGCCACGCATGTGTCCCACCAAGGCTGCGGCAAACCGAATCAGATGATGCGTGATGGCGCTGGCGTTCATCACATGAGCGGCCAGAATGAAGAACGGGATCGACATCAGGATGAATGAGTTGACCGAGCTGGCCAGGCTCTGCGAGATCGGCAGCATCATCAGGTCGCCCTGTTTGGCAAAGGCCGCATAGGCGGCGAACACCAGGCAATAGGCAATCGGTACGTCCAGGAACATCAGGGCCAGCGCCACGATATGAAGCGACCAGCCCACACTGAGGTCGATAGGCAACCAGGCGGTGGCGCTCAGTAGCAACTTGTAGACCATCGCCCCCACCAAAAGGCCCAAGACGCCGGAGCCGCGACGCTTCGGGGCCAGTGGGCTTTGGTGGGCCAGTACGAGCAAGGAGATGGCCGCACTGGCCGGGACCGCCATGTAGAGGTACTTCGAAGGCCATTCCAGAGACCCGCTCGTGCCGGTCACGCGCGAGCAGAAATCCCAGCCGTGAAACATCATGGCCCAGCACGCAGCCGCCACGATGACCTGACTGAACATGTTCAGCCACCGGGCCTTGTCCTCATCGACCCGCCCGATCAGAAACTCCAGACGCATGTGCTTGTGTTTGCTGATCAGCAGCGGCCAACCCAGATAGACCGTCCAGACAAACAGCCAGCGTGAAAGCTCCTCAGACCAAGACAGGGGGTCGCCCACCACGTACCGAAAGAAAACCTGAAGTACGGTCAGGAGAACGGTGCAAGCCAGCATGGCCGCACAAAGCCAACCCAGCGCCTGGACCCCTGCTTCGTGAACTCGGTGCAGTTGCTTCATGTTCTTCCAATGATCGGTGAATGTTTGCTCAATCGGCGGGCGGGGCGGTGGAGCCTCGCTCGACCAGATGAGGCGGGTACTGAGTGACCTGGCCGACCACGGCCGGGGGGTCTGCGCGCCCCTGCGACATCTTGCGGACCAGAAAATCCACGCTGGCCATGGACACCTCGCGCACGGGCAGTCGCATGGTGGTCAAACCAGGCCCCCACCAGGAAATGGCCGGGGAGTCATTGAAGCCGACCACCGAAATTTGTGCGGGTACGTCGATCGATCGCGCACTGAGCCCTTCCAATACGCTTTCGGTACCGCGGGAAGTCGCCACGACCACGGCCGTAGGACGGGGTGTCAAAGCCAAGATGCGGTCGAGCGCCTGCTGCCCGCTGCTCGCATCGGGGGAGTCGCAAAACACCAAGGTTTCGTCCACAGGTACACCCGCCGCGTCGTGAGCGAGAACAAATCCCCTGAGCCGGCTTTCTCCAGTGCTAAGGGACTTCGGCCCACCGAGGTAGGCAATGCGACGGTGTCCCAGGTTGAGCAGGTGTTCGGTCGCCTGATAGGTGGTGGCCACGTCATCAATTCCGAACCAGTCTGAGCGAATCCTGCGGCACTGGCGGATGAGTTGGACGTGCGCGATCGACTGCAGGTAGTTCAGCGTCTGCGGTTGAGGCTTGATGCTGGGAACCCAAACAATGCCGCCGACCCTCGCCTCGGCCAGGCTGCGCACCTGTCGCAGTTCGACTTCTGGCTTGTCCTCTGAGATAGACAGGACCGTTTGGTAGCCGGCCTGATCGAAGCTGCGCGAGATGGCTTGCGCCGCCGTTGAGTAGAAGGCGTTGAGCACGTCGGGAATCACCAGACCGACCAGCAGACTGCGTTGACTGCGCATTTGGCGGGCTGCCGAATGGGCCACATAGCCAAGTTCCTGGGCGGCCTTCTCCACACGCGCCCGGGTGGCTGCACTGATGCGTGAGTTCTGACTCAGGGCCCGTCCAACGGTAGACGTGGCCACCCCTAAATATTGAGCAATGTCTTTGATGGTGACCACAAGCAGACAAGGTAGCGATGGTAAGAATTTGTGCGAACTATAGACGATCCCCGATATCTTGCGCAAACGATCTCCATTTAAAACTCAATACAAACCCTATTTTTTTAATTATTTAGAGCTATTTTTGTGAACTTATGGAAAACACCAATCCATCGTTTAAATATGACTGTGCTATCGTTAGCGCACTTTTCGCCCAACCCTTCATTCACTAGGAGGTTCCCCGATGTCCGCTTCCTCGACTACACACAAGGCCACGCTGACCCGCAGACAACTGATACACGCCACCGGTGCTGGCGCCCTTTCGCTCGGCCTGGCCAGCCCAGCAATGAGCCAGCAAAAGTTCACCATGAGACTTGCCCACTCCGAAGCCGCAGGGGCTCCCCTGACCCAGGCGCTTCAAAGGTGGTGCGATACGCTCAACAGTCGCAGCGGCGGCCGAATCGATGCGCAGCACTTCCCTGGCAGCCAGTTGGGCAGTTACACCCAGCTGATCGAGCAAAGCCGGATCGGGACCATCCAGGCCACCGTGGGTGGCCCAGACACGGAGGAGTCGGTCGCTCCGGAAATAGCGGCAACCGGTGGGGCCCCTGGCTTCATCTTCAAAGACGAGACGCATGTGGACAAAATTCTCCAGGGGCCCCTGGGGGAGGAAGTGTCCGCTGTGGCACGGCGCAAGACGGGCGTTGAATTTGTGGCCTATGCCGAGGTGGGATTCCGGCACATCTTGTCCAAGCGTCCGGTGACCAACCTTGAAAGCCTCAAGGGCCTGAAAATCCGTGTGCCGGAGATCAAGGTGTGGGTCGACTTCTGGCGGCGACTGGGCGCCAGCCCAACGCCGCTGCCCTATGCAGAGCAATACACCGCCCTGTCCACGGGCGTCATCGAGGCGGTAGAAGCTGACTTTTTCTCCATCCTCGGATTCAAGTGGTTCGAACAGGCCAAGCACCTGACCTTGAGCTATCACTGGTTTTTGCCCAAAGCGATCCGGGTCAATGCGCGCTGGCTCGACGGCCTGCCCGCCGACCTGCAAGCGCTGGTGCGGCAGAGCGCGCGCGACATATTCGCCGAGCAGCGCAGAGACAATCGGCTCAAGACCGACGCCGCCCTGGCTGACCTGGTCAAAGCCGGCGTAACGGTACACCGCCTGCCCAACGACGAAGCCAGTCGCTGGTTTGCCACGGCTCGACCCCTGTTTGACGAGTTCAGCAGCAAGAGCGCCGATACCAAAGCCATGGTCGGGCGCATCCTGGCCGTTCGATGAGCGAACTGAGCTTAAGCCAGGAAGAAGTGCCGCTGCCCTCGGGGGCTTGGGCAGCGGCTGAACGCAAGATGATTCATCTGGCGGGTCGGCCGCTACTCGGATTCACCCAGGGAAAATTTCGAAGCTACCTGTACCCCGTCTTCACGCCCAAAGGCTTTGCGGTCACCGGCGAAAGCCCCGCCGATCACCCCCACCATCAATCAATTTGGGTGGCAGCCGACCATGTCAACCTCCTTGTTCCGGCGGCAGGTGGCGTGGAGGTCTACAGCTATAACTTTTACGTCAACGAAGTGTTTCAAGGCAGAGCGCCCGGGCGGATTGAAGAGCGGTCCTTCGATGCAGACATCCAGGCACACACGGCCGTGGTGCAGCAGTCCATGCGCTGGCGAGGGCCCAACGAGTGGGGGGCCCACGAGGGGCGGGAAGTGCTGCGAGAGCATCGCACCACCCGAGTTGCCGTCAAACCGGACGACTCGCTGGTCGTCATCGACATCCGCTCGCAGTTGAGCGCGCCCGGACACCCGGTCAGCATCGGACCCACCCGCCATGCCTGGTTCAACGCGCGCCTGGGCCCGGGCATGGGACAACAATATGGGGCAACCCTGCGCCAGGGACCGGTACCTGAGGGGCAACTTGGCCCTAACTGGCACGCTTGCACCGCATCGGTCGGCGGGGGCCATCAAGTCACCGTCGTTATGGCGCCGGACGCATCGCGGCAGAGCTATGAGTGGTACGTCAGCCCATGGGGGGTGATGACGGCCAACCCGTGTCGCCGCTCCGTCATCGAAATTGACCCTCAAGCCCCACCGGTCGAATTAGGTGCACGCCTACTGGTCATGGACGGGGCGCCCAGCGACGATCAGATTGAGGCCCGGCTGTCTGCCTGAATGGACCCAAGCGTCCGACCCATACCCACTTTGCCCAATTACTTTGCATCACTTGGACCATCAATATGCATATTGCCCGTTACGCCATCGGCTCCGAGATCCACTACGGCCTGCAAGCCTTGCCCGGGAAATGGCGACGCCTGAAGGGCCTGCCCTTTGACGGCCTTCAAGAAACCGGGGTGATTGACGATGCCCAGCAGGTTCGGCTGCTGTGCCCCTTGGAGCGGCCCCGGATCTTTGGAGTCGGATTCAACTACGCCGCTCATGCCAAAGAGACCGGGCACCCTCTTCCGTCACGGCCCGCGATGTTCATGAAGCCTGACGGATGTGCCATCGGACCGGAAGAGGCCATCGTTTACCCCCTTGAGGGCCAGCGCGTTGACTTCGAGTGCGAGTTGGCAGTCGTCATTGGAAAAGCCGGCCGTCGCATCCCGGTCTCGCAAGCCCACGCCCACATTTTCGGGGTGACCTGCGCCAATGATGTGAGCGAGCGGCCCATACAGTTTGCCGAAATGGAATCGGGCTGCCTGTTGATCGGCAAGGGCTTCGACACCTTTTGTCCCATCGGACCCGTCATCGCCACCGGCCTGGATTACCGCCGGCTGAATCTGAGCACCCGCGTTAACGGCCAGGTGCGACAAAGCAGCAACACCTCAGACCTGATCTTTGGCGTCGATGAATTGGTGTCCTACGTCAGCCAGGCCATCACGCTCAGGCCTGGAGACGTGATCATCACCGGCACCCCAGAAGGCATCGGACCGCTCAACGTCGGCGACACGGTGGAAGTTGAGATAGAAGGCATCGGGGTCTTGCGCAATTCAGTCGTTGCTGAGCGCACCTGAGTTCTAATCTGGAGACTTCCGGGAGACTACACCATGAGCGAAGACGCCCAAGAGGTCTTGATGCGCTCGCTGCAAAAGATGGGCTTGGCTGAGGCCGCAAGTATTCGGTCGATGGCGCCGCTGACAGGCGGGGTGTCTTCTGACATTTGGCGCATCGACTTCGATAGCCACAGCATCTGCGCCAAGCGAGCCCTCGCCCAACTCAAAGTCGCGGCGCTATGGGAAGCCCCCTTGTCGCGTAACGCCTTTGAATACGACTGGTATCGAGTCGTTGCACCCGACTTCCCTCAGAATGTACCGACCATGATGGGGCGCGATCCCGATGCAGGCGTTTTCTTCATGTCGTATTTGGAGCCAACAGACCATCCTGTGTGGAAGGACTTGCTGCTCAAAGGGGTGATCGATCCGGAATTTGCGGGCCAGGTAGGGCTCACACTCGGGCAAATTCACAGAAAGACAGCTAAGGACCCTGCGTTGGCCGAGCGCTTCAAAAGCGACACTGAGTTTTACTGCCTTCGGCTTGAGCCCTACCTGCTGGCCACTGCCAAAAAACACCCTGAACTGGCTCAAGCCCTTGAAGCCATTTGCGAGCGAACCGCCAAGACTCATCTGGCGCTGGTTCACGGGGATGTGAGCCCAAAAAACATCCTCCGAGGTCGTGAGCAGCCCATCTTTTTAGACGCCGAATGCGCTTGGTACGGCGACCCGGCATTCGATCTGAGCTTCTGTCTCAATCACCTCTTGCTCAAGATGGTCCATCGACCCGAGCACCGCCAGGCGCTTTCACGAAGCTTCGCCAAGCTGAGCGAGAACTATCTTCAAGCGGTACAGTGGGAAAGCCTTGAGTCATTTGAGCAACGTGCGGCGCTGTTACTGCCCGCATTGATGCTGGCCAGGGTGGACGGCAAATCCCCCGTTGAATATCTGAAACAAGACCACCAGCACCAAATCGTCAGACAGATCGCCCGAGCCTGCTTCCTACAGCCTACCGTCAAGCTCGGACAGGTGCTCGATCACACCCTGAAAGCATTACACGTATGAGCTCCATCCAGTCCGTCCAAGCCCGATCCGTGTGGGACTCACGGGGTTGCCCCACGATCGAGGCGGTGGTCACCCTGACAGACGGAACCTCGGCCAGCGCGATAGCGCCTGCCGGCGCTTCCACCGGATCTGGTGAGGCCCGGGAGCTGCGTGATGGCGGAACGGCACTCAAAGGCCTGGGCGTGCGCGCCGCTGTGGAGGCCACGCATCAGATTCTTGCACCCGCCCTGCTGGGCATGGACATCACCGATCAAGCAGCGATTGATCGAGCCATGCTAGCGGCCGACGGAACCAGCAACAAATCGCGCGTTGGCGGCAACAGCATGACCGCCGTATCTCTGGCTTGCCTGTGGGCCGCCAGCAAGCATGCGGGCCAACCCCTTTGGCAGTACCTGCGAGGAGACGAGCATGCAGGCCTGCCGCTTCCGGAGATTCAGATTTTTGGCGGCGGGGCACACGCCAAGGGCAGCGTGGATCTACAAGACTTCCTGGTGGTCGCCAATGGATCAGCGAGCTTTGAGCAAGCCCTGGAATGGACTGCAGAGGTCTATCTGGCCGCCGGCAAAATGCTGGCACAACAAGGCAAGATGTTGGGAGTGGCCGACGAAGGCGGATACTGGCCCCAATTTGGCTCTAACGAAGCGGCCATAGCCGCCCTGCTGGACGCCATCGTGATGGCCGGCTTGCGCCCCGGGCGAGACGTCAGCATAGCGCTGGATCTGGCCTCCACCCAATACTTCGACGGTACCCGCTACCACTGGCGTAGCGAAGGACGCTCCTTCGACCGGGACCAGCTTTTGGCCACCTATGCCCGCTGGGCCGATCAATACCCCATCATCTCGATGGAAGACGGCTTCGCGGAAGACGACATTGACGGCATGCGGTCTATGACAGAACTTCTGGGCCACAGGATGCAAATCATTGGCGATGATTTCTTCGTCACCCACGCTCAAAGAATTCGCGAGCGAGCGGGTCAAGGCGCCTGCAATACGGTTTTGATCAAGCCCAACCAGGTGGGGACCGTAAGCGAAACGCGGCAGGCTTTGGACGAGGCCAACCGGCTGGGCCTTGGCTGCATCATCTCTGCTCGATCCGGCGAGACAGAAGACGTCAGCATTGTTCATCTGGCTGTCGGCTGGAGCGTACCTCAGTTGAAGGTGGGTAGCTTTGCTCGATCAGAGCGGATGGCCAAATGGAATGAAGGCTTGCGGATCGAACAATCTGCGGCCCGCACGCTGCCTTTTCCGAGCCCTGAACTTTTTCCGTGGACCCAAAAGGCAGGAAAGACGTCTTGAAAGTTCTCTTTCACTTCAACGTCAATGCCGCCTTGCTGGCTTGGCTCGAGCAAAACACGCCCTCCGACTGGGAGGTAGTTTGCTGCCCGGAAGATGACATAGAAGGCTTTGAGGCCAATTGGCCGGGCACCCAAGTGCTGTGGCATGTGCTGCGGCCTGTTACCGCCGGCATGATCCAAGCCAACCCGTCGTTGGCTCTCATCCAAAAGATTGGCGTGGGCGTGAACACGATCGATCTGTCTTCAGCGGCCAGCCGAAGTATCGCTGTCTGCAATATGCCGGGCGTCAACAGCCGGGCGGTCGCGGAAATGACCCTGACACTCATGCTCATGGCGGCGCGACGCGTCGGCTCGCTGTCACAGGGACTGCGCGAAGGCACCTGGGCGATTCCTGAAGTCAGGCAAGAGCAGTTGTTCGAATTGGGCGGTAAAACTATCGGTCTGATCGGTACTGGCCATGTACCATCCATCCTTGGTCCCTGGCTCAGTTCAATGGGCGCCAAGGTCATTAGCCACAGCCGCCAGCCCAGGTCAAACTGGCCCTACCCCTGCTACTCCTTGGACGAACTGCTTTCTCGCAGCGATGTGGTGAGCTTGCACGTGCCACTGACCGAAGAAACGCGGCAGCTCATCAACCGCCAACGGCTTAGTCAAATCAAGCCGGGCGCGGTTTTGATCAACACGGCGCGTGGCGAACTCATCGACGAAGAGGCACTTTGCGAAGCGCTCGACTCCGGCCGGGTATCGGTGGCTGGCTTGGACGTCTTCGCCAGCGAACCAATCGGTCAAGGCCACCGACTGCTGCAACGCGACGACACCATTTGCACGCCCCACATGGCTTGGCTGACTCAAGACATGTTCCAGCGGGCCATCGCCGTGGCCATCGAAAACACCCGACGCATTCAAACCGGCGAGGCACTGCTCCACAAAGTGGCCCCAGTAACGATGGCCTGATGCGCTGAAAGAGCCAATCCAGACCATCTCTTCAGGCCAATACACATCGCCGCGAAGGCGCGGCCCCTACACCTCTGTGGCCCGCATCCGCTTTGTGGGAGCGCCGCGCCGCCCCCGGTCCGCTGCAGCGCCCAATACACCACGGCTGCTAGACACAGGCCCAACGACCCTCACCACGGCCCGTAATGACCCACCACGCCCTGCCAAAGAAAGGTGCGCTC
>CAYPSU010000090.1:0-11555 GCA_964413475.1 uncultured Polaromonas sp.
AATGATGATCAAACTCAAAACATGGGCTGTGACCTTGAAGCGCGATGTCATGACGCTGTGGTTTGCTCTGAAACATCCCCTAACGCCATGGTATGCCCGTGCTTTTGCTGCCATGGTCACGGCGTATGCCTTGAGTCCCATCGATTTGATTCCAGACTTCATTCCCATCCTCGGCTATTTGGATGATCTGATCATCGTTCCGGTAGGCGTATGGCTGCTGCTCAGAATGGTCCCCGCTGTGGTGCTGATTGACAGCCGTGCCCAAGCTGATGATTGGTTCATTCGGAACAATAAAAAGCCGGTCAGTGTCCTTGGCCTTGCCATGGTCCTGGGTCTTTGGTGCTTAGCGGCTTGGGCGATCTACAGCGCATTGCTTCTTTAACCTAACCGCCGATCTGACTTTTCTAGATGTTGAAGCAGGTCGTCTAGCACGTCATAGATCTGCTGGAGCTGATCAACCCCCACAACAGCTTCGAGTTCCTTGTACTTTTTTTGGATAAGCGGCGCCAGACTGCTTCCGATTTTCTTTGCCTTCCTGGTGAGCGTAACGCAGACACGTCTTTGATCATGGTTCATGCGTGTCCGTGAGATCAGGCCAGACTCTTCCATGCGCATGAGCACCCCTGCAATGCTCGGGCTGGATATCAAGCAGCGTTCACAAAGCTGACGTGGCTCAAGCGAGTCCTCCTGGAGCAACGCTCTCAAAATTCTCCACTGCTGCTCAGTCACGCCGTGTTCATGGAGCAGCGGACGGAAAAGACCCATCAGATATTCCCGCGACTGAAGCAGCAGATGCGGAAGATTTCTGTGTCGCAGGGGGCTAGAAATCGCGGCCGTTTTTACCATGGTGCAAAAAATGTTGTCCTACTTGCTGGTTTTGAGCTTCGCGTCACCGGTTTCCTTGAGAAAACACTTATGATCGGCCGGCTTGACACGCTAATATGTTAGTGATCAAATCATAAACATATTAGTGATTTTCGCAGTGTAACTCTTGGCATCCCCGCGAACTGGCTCAGCCGTCATTGCGTTCAGCCATGACGCGGTCTGTTCTTGTGTGTGCCCCATGTAGAGATCCGATCGATGTCGAACCCAGCTCAATGGCCTGTGCAAGGTACGGTCTATGGCACCTTGTTGAATGAAAGAAGAGCCTTGGAGGCCTTGGGCGAGCAGGTGAACGCTGCACCGTACAAAGAGCCGCCCAAAGCTCCAATTTTGTACATCAAGCCTCGCAACACTATCGTCGCTAACCAAGCAACTGTCGTCATCCCCCTCGATACTGAGGTCGTAGAAATCGGCGCCACATTGGGCGTCGTTATGGGAACAACGGCGACAAAAGTACCGGTGCATGAAGCGATGGATTACGTGGCCGGATACACGATCGTCAACGATATCAGTGTGCCCCATTCCTCTTTTTATCGCCCATCGATGCGGTTCAAGTGCCGCGATGGTTTCTGTCCCATCGGGCCCCAGGTCGTCCCACGTGAGGCTGTTGCCGATCCAGACGCCTTGGGCGTGGTCGTCGAGATCGACGGCGTGGTGGTTCAAAGGGCAAGTACATCGGGGCGCATTCGCTCAATCAAACAGTTGATCGCCGACGTTTCAGACTTCATGACCTTACATCCTGGAGATGTTCTGAGCATAGGGGTCGCTGCAGGCAGTCCCCTGGCACGGGCGGGCCAGCGTGTTGCTATCTCGATCGAGGGCATAGGTGTTCTTGAAAACCATTTGATCCCGGAGAAAGCAGAGTGAAGCGCGCAATCGTTGCTTATGGTGGGGCCATTCATAAAGCGTTTGAGCATCCAAGGGGGCTCCGTCTTGATGATGGCCGAATTCTTCCTGAGGAGGCGGTTGTCTGGTTGCCTCCATTTCAGCTCGGAACAATCATCGCACTAGGTTTGAACTACGCCGATCACGTCAAAGAGTTGTCCAAAGAGTTGACGGTTACGTCCCAAGACGAACCCTTGGCCTTTTTGAAGGGGCCCAATTCGGTCATTGGACACCGGGGCCAAACGCGCCGACCAGCAGGGGTCAAGTTCATGCACTACGAATGCGAATTGGCCGTCGTGATGGGGCGTGCAGCAAAAAAAGTCAAGCGTGAAGATGCAATGGCCTATGTCGCCGGCTACACGGTGGCCAACGACTACGCCATCCGTGACTACCTTGAAAACTATTACCGTCCAAATCTGCGAGTCAAAAACCGAGATGGTGGAACAGTATTGGGACCATGGCTTGTAGATGCGAGCGATGTTCCTGATCCACACGCCTTGAAATTACGAACCTTGGTGAACGGGGTGGTGACCCAACAGGGATGCACCAGCGATCTCGTGACAGACATTCCCGCTCTCATTGAATACCTGAGTGGGTTCATGACGCTCAACGCAGGTGATGTGATATTGACGGGAACTCCCGACGGGGTGTCGAACGTGAATGTCGGGGATGAGGTTGTTACAGAGATCGACGGGGTTGGTCGTCTTGTAAACACCATCGTCGGCGATGACACCTTCGGGCGATGAGTCGGCGTAATGAGTTCAATCCAGGAGAGCATCGATGCGTATCGATCATTTGATCAACGGTAAGACGGTTGCTTCGCAACAATATTTTGAGACAGTCAATCCTGCCACCCAGGAGGTGCTCGCTGAAGTCGCAAGGGGTCGCTCAGCAGAAGTACAGGCCGCCGTCCAGTCGGCAAAAGAAGCGTTTCCCGCATGGGCCGGACGTCCTGCGACCGAACGCGCAAAAGTCATGCGTAAGCTGGGTGATTTGATCGCCAAACATGTCCCTGAACTGGCCCTGACTGAGACCAAAGACACCGGTCAGTCCATAAGTCAAACCGGTAAACAGCTCGTGCCTCGCGCTGCTGACAACTTCTACTACTTCGCAGAAATGTGTACCAGGGTGGATGGCCATACCTATCCAACGCCAACCCATCTGAATTACACCCTGTTCCATCCAGTGGGTGTGTGCGCCTTGATTTCGCCTTGGAATGTGCCGTTCATGACCGCAACATGGAAGGTGGCCCCCTGCCTGGCATTCGGAAATACGGCCGTCTTGAAGATGAGTGAACTGTCGCCAATGACCGCAGCACGACTGGGCCAGTTGGCGTTGGAGGCCGGTGTACCAGCTGGTGTTCTCAATATCGTGCACGGCTATGGTCAAGAGGCCGGAGAACCTTTGTGCGTCCATCCTGATGTCCGTGCCATTTCATTTACCGGATCCACCGTCACTGGAAATCGCATCGTTCAAGCCACAGGCTTGAAAAAATTCAGCATGGAACTCGGTGGCAAATCGCCTTTTGTAATTTTTGAAGATGCCGATCTGGACAGGGCATTGGACGCTGCCATTTTCATGATCTTCAGCAATAACGGCGAGCGTTGCACAGCCGGCAGCCGGATCCTGGTGCAGAAAAAGATTTATGCTGAATTTGCGGCCAAATTTGCGGAGCGGGCAAAGCGCGTTGTGGTGGGCGATCCCTTGGATGAGAAAACCATCGTGGGTCCGATGATCAGCCAGGCCCACCTGGCCAAAGTGCGCGGCTACATCGAGCTAGGCACGAAAGAAGGAGCGTCCCTTTTGTGTGGAGGCCTGGAGGCTCCCGAGTTGCCCGCCCATCTTCAAAAAGGAAACTTTGTACGGCCCACAGTCTTTGCCGACGTTGACAACCGCATGCGCATCGCGCAAGAAGAAATCTTCGGTCCAGTGGCTTGCTTGATTCCCTTCACCGATGAAGCAGACGCTATTCGTCAAGCCAACGACATCGAGTATGGCTTGTCCAGCTATGTGTGGACAGAGAACATTGGCAAAGCGCACCGCGTGGCCGCTGCCATTGAGGCGGGTATGTGCTTTGTGAATAGCCAGAACGTGCGCGATTTGCGCCAGCCCTTCGGCGGCACCAAGGCAAGCGGCACAGGTCGCGAGGGCGGTACCTGGAGCTACGAGGTGTTTTTGGAAGCCAAGAATGTTGCCGTATCCATGGGCTCTCATCACATCCCGCATTGGGGTGTCTGAAAGCCGGGCTCGACGTCACGCAAGAGGAATCATCATGGGGCAACTTTCATTGGCAGCAAAAATCACTCATGTGCCAAGTATGTACTTGAGTGAAATTCCGGGGCCGCGTTTCGGCACACGTCAAAACGCGATCGATGGCCACAAGCAAATCAGCCGTCGTTGTCGTGAACTTGGTGTGGATACCTTGGTGGTGTTTGACACGCACTGGTTGGTCAATGCCAGCTATCACATCAATTGCGCCCCCCATTTCAAGGGCAATTACACCAGCAACGAACTGCCCCATTTCATCAGCCACATGGCCTTCGAAGCACCCGGCAATCCTGAGCTTGGGCATTTGCTGGCCAGGGCGGCCACTGAGCAGGGTGTGGAAACGCTGGCCCACGACAACACCACCCTCCATCCTGAATATGGCACGCTGGTTCCACTTCGCTACATGAATGAAGACCAGCACTTCAAGGTGGTGTCTGTGTCGGCTTTGTGCGCTGTTCATTACCTCAACGACAGTGCCCGCCTGGGATGGGCCATGCGCGAAGCGGTTGAGAAGCATTACAGCGGCAAGGTGGCCTTTCTTGCCAGTGGTTCTTTGAGTCACCGTTTTGCGCAGAATGGCCTGGCACCTGAATTCGCCCACAAAATCTGGAGTCCGTTCCTGGAGCAGCTCGACAAGCAGGTTCTGCAAATGTGGAAAAACCGCGAGTGGAAGGACTTTTGTGAGATGCTGCCCGAATATGCGAGCAAGGGCCATGGGGAAGGCTTTATGCACGACACGGCCATGCTGATGGGCGCCCTGGGTTGGTCAGGCTACAACGGCGGCGTGGACATCGTGACACCGTATTTTGGTGCCAGTGGAACCGGACAACTCAATGCCATCTTTGAAGTAACTCCCCAGGATGGCAGTCAGGTCCCTTCGGCAGTTGCAAGCAAAAGTCAGGCTTGCACGGCCGTCAGCACACGTTTGTGAGCTCAGCATGCCTCATCTTGTGATTCTCTATACCGGCCAACTGGACGCTGAAGTCGACATGTCCAGGTTGTGCCGCCTGTTGGCCGACGCCATGCTGATCGTGAAAGACGAAGAAGGCAAGCCGGTATTTCCTGCTGGGGGTGTACGAGTACTGGCTTATCCAGCACCGCACTACGCAGTGGCTGATGGGGGAGCGGCGGCAAAGGCCTCAGGCAGTTCAGGCGACTACGCCTTTGTCTACCTCAATGTCCGGATGGGCCGCGGCCGCAGTGAGGCGACCCAGCAACTTGCCGGACAAATCCTCACTGATGTGGCCAAAGAATTTTTTTCACCTGTCATGGCCAAGCGTCATATCGGTATCACCCTGCAAATTGATGTGGGAGCCCAAGTGTTTGACGCCAAACACAGCAACATCCATCCCTTATTCAGCAAGTCCTGAACCATGTCAGTGTTCACCGAAGATCAGATCCAACAGCTCGCCCATGAGCTGAACGAATCCGAAAAAAGTCGCGTCCAGATCGAGCACTTTTCCAGGCGTTTCCCGGGCATGACGATTGAAGACGGATACCGCATCAATCGCGCTTGGATGCAAATCAAATTTGCTGACGGACACAAGACGATAGGGCACAAGATAGGCTTGACCAGTCGGGCCATGCAGCAGGCCGTCCAGATTGATGAACCCGACTACGGCACCTTGCTGGATTACATGCGCTACGAATGTACGCCGGGGCAGGTGCTGAACATCCCGCACAAGAATTTCATCGCTCCCCGTGTTGAAGTGGAACTGGCCTTCATCTTGAAGAAAGAATTGCGTGGGCCCGATGTCACGGTAGACCAAGTTCTGGATGCCACAGAATATGTGACGCCTGCCATCGAAATCATTGATTCGCGCATCGAGCAGTTCGACCGTCACACCAAGGTCATGCGCAAGGTTTACGACACCATCAGCGACAACGCTGCCAACGCAGGCCTTGTTCTTGGAGCCGAGCGTGTCGATCCTCGCAAGACCAACTTGCCGTGGTGCGGCGCCATCCTCCGACAAAACGGCGTGGTTGAAGAAACAGGTTTGGCCGCTGGCGTACAAGGTCACCCGGCCATAGGCCTGTCGTGGCTGGCCAACAAACTCGCTCCATGGGGAGAGCACCTGGCTGCTGGCGAAATCGTGTTGGCAGGCTCATTTACCAAGCCTGTTGCGGCCAAAGTAGGTGACAAATTTGAGGCCGACTATGGCCCCCTGGGTCAATTGAACTTCATGTTCGTCTAAAGGCCTCCGTACTGAAAATTCAAGTTCATATCAAGTACACCATGCAACTTTTGAAATTGTTGTGCATGCTCACTGTGTGTTGCGCTGCACAGGCCCAATCTGTCGGTCCTGATTACTGGGGGTTTTTGAATCGCGAAGGCAATCCACCCTGCGTACCCATGGCAGTTTTGGACAAATCATTCGGCAGGGCAATGTCACTGGATCAGGTCATGGCCATCTGGGGCCCTGAGGGCTTTCGGATGCAAAATTTCCCTCTTCGCGGCACAAGCGAATCCATACCCATGTACTGGCCCCACAATGCGCGAGCCCCAATCATCAGGAAATCAGACTGTTTAAAAATGATCAGCTGGGCTCGGGCTGCTCCCATACCGGAACGGCAGTGGGACGGCCGGTAAAAGAAGGACGACTCCTGCAAAGCCGGTCGTCTCGGCTTGTTGCCCGTCAACATCCTGCACATCCCTGGCGTCAAGGTGCAGCGGCTCGAAGAAGCGGATCTCGGCCCATCAGGTCGCGGCTGCAGAGACGAAAGACCTCAGGTCCGCCCATGCCGATCGATGGCGGCGCAGGAGCAGCCGGGCCACGCGCCCTGGAAAACACCAATCGGCTGGGCTTGCGTGCCGCCGTACCATCGACCCCCGCGCCAGGCAGTGCCGGCTTACGCAGCCGCAGCAAGGCGTTTTTATTCAATCACAGCCATGTCCTCCCCTTCTAAGACACTTGCCGTCGTCGGCCTGGGCTCCATGGGCCTCGGGGCCGCGCTCTCGGCCCTGCGGCGCGGCGTGCCGGTTTGGGGTTGTGATCTGCGGCCTGAAGCCCGGCAGGCCTTGGTCCAGGCCGGTGGGCAGGCGGTGGCCTCGGTGGGCGAACTTCCCGCCTGCGACCTCGCTCTGGTGCTGGTGGTCAATGCGGCCCAGACCGAGGAGGTGTTGTTTGGCGAGCAGGGCCTGGCCGCCCGCATGCGCCCGGGCAGCGTGGTGGTGGCCTCGGCCACGGTCGATCCGGCCTTGCCGCCGCGCTGGGAGGAGCGTCTGTCCGAGCGCGGTGTGCACCTGATCGACGGCCCCGTCTCGGGTGGCGCCAAGAAGGCCGCCGACGGCCAGATGACCATGATGGCCAGCGGTCGGCCCGAGGCTTTCGCCGCTGCTGGCGATCTGCTGGCCAGCTTCACTGGCAAGGTCTACCGCTTGGGCGACCATGCGGGCCCCGGATCGACGGTGAAGATGGTCAATCAGCACCTGGCTGGCGTGCACATTGCGGCCGCCTGCGAGGCCATGGCCCTGGGCCTGCGCGCCGGGGCCGACCCGCACCAGCTCTACGAGGTGATCTGCAACTCTGCCGGCATGAGCTGGATGTTCCAGAACCGCGTGCCGCACATCCTGGAGGGCGATTACACGCCGCTGTCGGCGGTGAACATCTTCATCAAGGATCTGGGCATCGTGCTCGATGCGGCGCGCAAGATGGCTTTCCCCTTGCCCTTGGCGGCATCGGCCCATCAGCTGTATCTGGCCACCGCCGCCATGGGCCACGGAGCCGAGGACGATGCGGCCGTCGTCAAGTACTACGCTGCCCTGGCCGATCTCGATTTACCGGGCGCGGAGCGCGCATGATCCTGGGCGTCATTGCCGATGACTTTACCGGCGCCACCGACGTGGCCAGCATGCTGGTGCGCGCGGGTCTGCGCACGGTGCAGGTCATAGGCGTGCCGCAGGGCGACGCGCCGGCGCAGGCCGATGCGGTGGTCGTCGCCCTCAAGTCGCGCACCATCGCACCGGCCGATGCGGTGCGCGACAGCCTGGCGGCCTTGCGTTGGCTGCAGGGCGGTGGCGCCAGGCAGTTTTACTTCAAGTACTGCTCCACCTTTGATTCCACCGACCAGGGCAATATCGGACCGGTGGCCGAAGCCCTGCTCGAGGCCCTGGGCAGCGACTTCACCGTCGCCTGCCCCGCCTTCCCTGAAAACGGCCGTACCGTGTTTCGCGGCCATCTGTTTGTGGGCGATCAACTGCTCAGCGATTCGGGCATGCGCGATCATCCGCTCACGCCCATGACCGACGCCAACCTGGTGCGGGTGCTGCAGGCCCAGTGCCAGGGCCGTGTGGGCCTGGTCACCTACGAGGTGGTGGGGCAGGGCGTCGAGCCTTTGCGCCAGGCCTTGCAGGCCCAGCGTGCGCAGGGTGTGCGCGTGGCGGTGGTCGATGCCATCGACAACCAGGCTTTGCGCAATCTGGCCGCTGCCTGCTCGCAACTGCCCCTGATCACCGCAGGCTCGGGCGTGGCCTTGGGCTTGCCGGCGGTCTACGAGGCCATGGGCTTGATGAAGCCCGATGCGCAGGCTGCGCAGCTGCCCCGCGTGGGCGGACAGGCGGCGGTGATTTGCGGTTCGTGCTCCAAGGCCACCCAGGAACAGGTGGCGCACTGGCTGGCCCAGGGCTTGCCGGCTTTCCGTGTCGATGCCCGCGCCCTGGCCGCTGGCCAAGATGTGGCCGCCCAAGCGCTGCAGTGGGCCCGCGATCAGCAAGGTGCGGCAGTTTTGGTGTACGCCACCGCGCCTGCCGAGCAGGTGCGCGCCATCCAAGCCGAGCTCGGTGCTGCGCGTGCCGGAGCGTGGGTCGAGGCCTGCCTGGCCCGGGTGGCACAGGGCCTGGTGCAAGCTGGCGTGCGCCGCCTGGTGGTGGCCGGCGGCGAGACGTCCGGCGCCGTGGTGCAGGCTTTGTCGGTGGCGCAGCTGCGCATCGGCGCGCCCATAGACCCCGGCGTGCCCTGGACCTTGGCCCAGGTTGCGCCAACCCCCGGCGCCGCCGCCGAGCCTTTGCTCTTGGCGCTCAAGTCGGGCAATTTCGGCAGTGTTGATTTTTTTGTCAAAGCACTGGCCCAGGTCGGCTGAAGGCACAGTCCATGCAAGGCGCTCAGACCACGACCCTTGAAGCCCTGCGGCAAGACATCTGCCGCGTGGGACGCTCACTGTTTGAGCGCGGCTATGTACACGCCACGGCGGGCAATATCAGCGCGCGGGTGCCGGTGCCCGCCGGTGGCGGCTTTTTGATCACGCCTACCGACGCCTGCTTGGGTTTTCTCGAGCCGGGGCAGCTGGCCTGGCTCGATGACGCCGGTCAACAGCGCAGCGGGCTGCCGGCCAGCAAGACCTGGGTCTTGCACCGCCGAATCTACGAGTCCGATGCGCAGGCCCACTGCGTCATCCACACCCATTCCACCCATCTGGTGGCGCTGACGCTGCAAGACCCCGAGGGCCAGGGCGATCTGCTGCCGCCTATCACCCCGTATTTTGTGATGAAGGTCGGCCATGTGCCGCGCATCGCCTACCACCGGCCCGGCGATCCGCGCGCAGCCGATCGGGTGGTTCAAGAGATCGCCCAGGCCCGGGCCGCCGGCCGTCCGCTGCGTGCGGTCATGCTCGATCGCCTCGGGCCCAATGTGTGGCACAGCAGCCCGGCCCAGGCCATGGCCGTCCTCGAGGAGCTCGAAGAAACCGCGCGTCTGTGGTGCATGAGCTCGCCTCGCCCTCCCTCCCTCACGCCGGTGCAGATCGACGAGTTGCGCCAGCATTTCAACGCCCCCTGGTAAACATGCCCCGATTTGCTGCCAACCTGTCCATGATGTACAACGAGGTGCCCTTCCTCGATCGCTTTGCTGCCGCTGCGGCTGATGGCTTTGAGGCCGTAGAGTTCCTCTTTCCTTACGAGCATCCGCCGCAAGCCATTGCAGAGCGCTTGCAAAGCCAGGGTCTGGCGCAGGCGCTGTTCAACCTGCCGCCGGGCGACTGGGCGGCCGGCGAGCGCGGCATGGCGTGCCATCCGGGCCGCGAGGCCGAGTTTGCGCGCAGCGTGCAAACCGCCTTGCCCTACGCAAAAGCCACCGGATGCCGCCGCTTGCACGCGATGGCCGGCCTCATCCCGCCCGGTGTTTCGCCGGCGCAGGCCCGCGCCACCTATGTGAGCAATCTGCGCGCTGCAGCGCAGGCGCTGGCCCCGCACGGCATCACGCTCCTGATCGAGCCCATCAACACCCGCAACATGCCCGGGTATTTCTTGAACTACCAGCAGCAGGCCCACGATGTACTGGCCGAGGTGGGAATGCCCAACCTGAAAGTCCAGATGGACTTTTATCACTGCCAGGTGATGGAAGGCGATCTGGCGCGCCGTCTGCAAAAACACATAGCCGGGGTCGGGCATGTGCAAATTGCCGGCGTGCCCGACCGCCACGAGCCCAACAGCGGCGAGGTTTGCTACGACTACCTGTTTGACCAACTCGATGCCCTGGGCTACGAGGGATGGATCGGGTGCGAATACATCCCCGCCGGTGCAACATCGGCCGGGCTGGGGTGGTTGCGCCAGTACCAGGCCCGCAAAAAGTCCTGACGTCGCCGCGCTGGCGCGGCTCTACACGCCCGAGCGACCCGCCCCGACAATCGCCCCATGCTCGGCTGGATCGTCTCTCACCCCTTTGCCTACCCCGCCCTCGAGGTGGTGCACATCGTCGGTATCGCACTGCTGCTGGGCAATTTGGTGCTCTTTGAGCTGCGCGTCTGGGGCGCCGGCAGCGAGCTGCCAGTGCCCGCCTTGGCCCGCCTGGCGCTTGGCCTGGCCGTACTGGGCTTTTCAATGGCCGCTGCCAGCGGCTTGCTCATGTTTGCCAGCCAGCCCCTCGAGTTGCTGGCCAATCGCGCTTTCCTCATCAAAATGGGCTTGCTCATGCTCGCGGGCAGCAACGCCGCCTGGTTTCATGCCCGGGGCAGCCTTACCCGCATGGACCGCACCGCCCGCATGCTGACCCTGCTCTCAAGCGGGCTTTGGCTGGCTGTCATCATCTGCGGTCGCTGGATCGCCTACGTCTAAGGAGAACTCATGCAACGCAGAACATTCGTCGCCGCAGGCCTGGGCCTGCCTTTACTCGCCCAAGCCCACCACGGCTGGAGCAGCTTCGACCAGAACCGCCCCATCTGGCTGGAAGGGCGCGCCACCCAGGTGAGTTGGCGCAATCCGCATGCAGAGCTCAAGCTGGAAGTGGCCCCCGACCTTAAATTGCCAACCGACCTGGCCACCCGCAAACTGCCCGCACAAGTGGCCAGCGTAGACGGGCCCGCGCTGCTGAAAGCGGCGCAGCTACCCACCCGCAAAGACCGCGTGTGGGAGATCGAACTCGCCCCGCTCACCCGCATGGACGCCTGGAGGGTCCCCGAGATCAAGCCCGGCACCACACTGGCCCTGCTGGGCTTTACCTTCAGCGGCGAAAAGGGCGGCCCCGTACTGCGCGCCGAGTACCTTTTTCTTGCGGGGCAGGTGTATGGCTTGAGGTCTGGGCCGGGGT
>CAYPSU010000091.1:0-11412 GCA_964413475.1 uncultured Polaromonas sp.
ACCCTCACCACGGCCCGTAATGACCCACCACGCCCTGCCAAAGAAAGGTGCGCTCGCGCCCCATGGAGGTTTGGCCGGCGGATGCCGTGGCATTGGCGGCCAGATGCACCATCACCAGCTTGCGGGCTGGATCGACAAAGATGGACTGTCCATACACCCCAAGCAAAGCAAAACGACGTTGCGGCCCAGGGAAGGTCCAGGTCTGGTAACCGTAACCGAAATAAGGGGTGGCTTTCATCGGTGCAAAGGCTTGCGGATGCTGCCGCCAGTCGGTGGCCTCGATCAGATAGGCTGAGGGAACAATCTCACCGAGTTCGGGCCGATCGGGCCGCCGGCCATCGTGGGCCAACAAATGGCCCAGTCGCGCATAGTCGCGTGCGGTGGCATTGAAGTTGCCGCCCGCGCGCTCCAGGCCGGTGGAATCGGCCCGCCACAGGGCTGAGGTCTCGGCGCCCATCGGCTGCCAAAGGCGGCTTTGCAGGTAGGCGCTGAGCGACTGACCGGTGGCCCCGCGCAGCACCAGCGCCAGCATGTCGGTCTCGGCGCTGGCGTAGTTGAACACTTCACCGGCGGGGTGCCGACGTTCGGTGATGACCTTGGCGCCGTCAGCGGCACTGCCCAGACGCGCCGCTGCGCCGTAGCGGGCAAGGTCGTCCTTGCCGTCATAGCGTTCTTCAAACTTGGCGCCGGAAGACATGCGCAGCAAATGCCGGACCGAGGTGCTGCCGTACAAGGTTCCGGCCAGTTCAGGGGCATAAACCTCGGCGCGGTCATCGAGGGAACGGATACGCCCTTCCTTCAGGGCGATCCCAACGGCCACGGCGGTGATCGTCTTGGCCATGGAGTTGGACAGGAAACGGTGTGAGGGCTTGCGGTCGTACTGGTAACGCTCGACCTGAATCACGCCGTCCTTGAGGATGAGCAAGGCCATCACCCGCTGGCGCTTCATGTAGTCATCGATGCTCAGACCGCGCTCGACACCGGCATTCCAACGGTAGTCGGGTTCGCGGTCGGCCTTCTTGAGCACCCATGGCTCGGCCGCCGGAAGCATTTCCTGGGATTTCCCGTTGTAGATGCCAGGAATTTCGCCCTGGTGGGTAAAAGAACCCACGCGGACGCATTCGTCCATGAACCAGTTGCTGGCCCGCCCGGCCTGTCCGACCGGATAGCCACGGTCCTTGCACAGGGCTTGGGTGTCTGGTTCAGCCCAGGCAAACCCAGTGGCAGCGACCAAGACCAGTCCTGGCAACAGCTTGGCAAACCTCCTCATCGGGACCTCCGTAAAAACTGGATAGAACTGCGGCCCAATGACCGCTCAGGACGGCGGCATAACCGCAGCGTCCGATTTGACATGAAAGCGCGGATAGATGCGCGCCACCATCGGGCCGGCCGGGTCCCAGGCCAGACATCCGCCCAGAGGCGCCGGAGCCTGATCGGCAGGAAGTTTCTTGGTCCAGGACACCAAAGTTTGAAAGGCCACCGTCCCCATATTGAACAGCAACTCACGCAGATGCGCACAGCCGCGCACCTTGCCCAGCCGCTCCTCGATGGCTGCGCGCCAGCCTCTGCGCAGGCTGCAACCAATCACGCTTTGCATCGGCACCTGGGCCGCCGCACATTCGCCGTGGGGGATATGGTCCATGCTCACTTCGATGGCCTGCACGATGTAGTGATGATCGATGGTCAGCCGGATGGACATGCCATGGACCGGTTCGCCCGCTTGCCACAGCCGCTCGCCCTCGACCGTGAAGGCCTCGGGCTTGGTGTCGATCAGACGGGCCTCGATATCGTAGAGTCCGTCGTCGCGTTCGAAGCCTTCAAAAAGCACCTGCCGCGTGTGCAGCAAACGTCGGGGGGAATTGGAGGAAAGAGGCATTTCAGGCACGAAGTTCAAACAGGATGTCTCAAGCGTAGCGCAAGCCCAAGAGCGGCGCCAGCACCCAGGTGACGAGGCCAGATCAGGCCCGGCAAGCAGCCCGATCACCAACAGGACGCACGCCGCCCATCCCAGAGATAAGGATCAGGATGCGTCCGGTTGCTGAGAGGGAGCGGCCTGCCGGAAGGCCTCCAGGCGCATGCAGGCGGCCTCAACGGCGCAGATCAGCGGCCATCTGGCCAGGTCTAGCTTGAAGCGACGGGCGCTTTCAACCTGAGGCACCAAATAGACATCGGCCAGACCGGGACAGCCACCAAAGCAGTAATCACCCCGGTCCGGATCCGCGGCCAGCAGTACTTCGAAGGCATCGAAGCCAGCGCTGATCCATTGGCCACACCAAGCGTTGATGGCCGCCTCATCGGCCTTGAACTGCTGGCGCAGGTATTCAAGGATCCGGCGGTTGTTCACCGGGTGAATGTCGCAGCCCACCAGAGCCGCCAGCGCACGCACCCGGGCGCGCTCATACAGTCCCGGGGGTAACAGAGCGGGCGTGGGATAGGTCTCCTCCAGCCACTCGATGATGGCCGGGGACTGGATCAGGATCTGGTCACCGTTGACCAAGGCCGGTACCAAACCCTGCGGGTGGATGGCCTTGAACGCAGCCTGCAGATGCTGCTCGTTGCGCAGGTCCACGGGCACGTAATCGACCGCCAGCCCCTTGAGGTTCAGCGCGATGCGCAAACGGTGCGAGGTACCGCTGCGGAAAAAGTTGTAGAGCTTCATGAAGGGCACTCACTGCTTTGGGAAACTGCATCGCACCGGCGTACCGACAGCCAGCCCCCCCGGGCCGGCCTGAAGGGGCACCGGCTCACTGGGCCGGGCCGATCGTCAGGGCAATATCGGCCACCCCCTCGACCCTTCCGGTCAGACGGTCGCCGGCCACCACGGCGCCCACGCCCTCGGGCGTGCCGGTGTAAATCAGATCGCCCGCCTGGAGGTGATAGAACTTCGAGAGGTCAGCAATGATCTCGCGCACATTCCAGATCAGGGCACTGATGTCGGAGTTCTGTCGGGTCACGCCATTGACCTGAAGTGAAAGCCCCCCCCGCTCCAGCACCACACCGGGCATGGGCACGATCTCCGAGCAGATGGCCGAGTCTTCAAAGTCCTTACCCAGATCCCAGGGGCGGCCTTTTTCGCGAGCGTAGAGCTGCAGGTCACGGCGGGTCATGTCCAGCCCGCTGGCGTAGCCATAAATGAGCGTGTGGGCCTGATCCTCAGACACCCTGAAACCTTCCTTGCCCAAGGCAATGACCAGCTCCATTTCATAGTGATAGTTCTGGGTACCGGGCGGATAGGCCACGGTGGCACCCGAGAGCACCAGGGTTTGCGACGACTTGGTGAAGTAGAACGCCGGGTCCACCGTCTTGTCGACGCTTCGGCCCATCTCGGCGGCGTGCGCGTGGTAGTTGCGGCCGACACAGAAGATACGGTTGACGGCATAGCGCTCGCTGCGGCCGCGGATGGGCAAAGAGGAAAGCGGCGGCGGAGGAAAAAGGTAAGAGGTCATGATCGGTCGAGCCTGGGGTCAAAGAAAAGGCCAGCGCGCGGCCCCTCAGGAGCGCACCTCGTAAATACCCAATTTGCGATGCAGGGGCGACTCATCGGCCATAAAGATATAAGCCGGCTCACTGGCCGATAGATTGCGAAGGCTGACACCGGTGTAGCCGGGAGCGCAGCAGGTGTCGGCCGACTCCAGGGTAAAGCTCTGGTCGTCGATCAACAGCTGTGAGCGACCCTCGATCTGATGAAACACACAGGCTGGCGAGCGAGCGGGCAACACCAGGGTCTGGCCCGGCCTGAGCATCAGCGCATAGAAGCCCAGAATGTTTTCAGCATCTTCGCCGGTCTCAGGGTTGACATAGGTCAGCTGCACACAGTCAAGGGTCGGATCGTTGTCGGCCATGGCCTGCAATGCTGCCCGGGCGTCAGCCCAGGGATAACGCAACATCGGATAGCGCCGGCTGCCGCCCTGAAACACCGGCGTGGGTCGCAGGCCGCCACGCGCGTACTGTCGATGCCCCTGACCGTCGTGGACCGTCTGACGCTGGCCATCGCCGTTGACATGGTAGGAAGCCTCCATGTAATAGACCAGCGGCAAGTCGAGCACATCGAGCCAGATCACCGGGGCATCGCCCTCGTGCCCATGCTCGTGCCACAGGCCGGTGGGGGTCAAGATCAGATCGCCCCGACTCATTGAACATTTCTCACCCTCCACCGTGGTCCAGGCGCCCTCGCCCTCGACCACCATCCGAACGGCGTTCGGGGTGTGGCGGTGCGAAGGAGCCCATTCGCCTGGCAGCAAGAGCTGCATGCCCAGATACAGCGCTGGGCTGGCTTGCATCTTGTCCAGACCGTGGCCCGGGTTGGCCAGCACCAGCACCCGCCGCTCAGCTTTTTCGATCGGGGTGAGCTGACCGGCCTGTAACAAAAGCGGTTTGATGCGTTGGTAGGACCAATGGGTGGGCCGGGTCTTGCGGGTCGGCACGTGCGGCGGCATCACTCCGCGCAGGCTAGGCCATAGGGGCACCAGGTTGAGCTCAGTCAGCTGCTGGCGGTACTCCAGGGGCAAATCTTCCATACGGCCAAGATCATTCATGGCGAGCTTTCCTCAAAAAGGGATCGGGGGGGTGTTTCAAGCGGCCAGCTTATCGTCATGCCCGGAAACGACGGCCAGCTCGCGCCATCCGGCCTCCAGGCAATTGCTGACGTTCCAGCCATAGAGCCACTGCATGGCATCGTAAAAGCCCTGCGGCGTGCGGCCGCGCCACAGATCGTTGCGCACCAGTCTTTCCACGCCCTTGGCATGATAGATCCGTCCCATCTCGCGGCCTGACAGAACGATACGCGCCGTTCGCGCAATACGGGAATGCTGATACAGGTCCAGCGCGCGTGGCCAATCGTGCTCGCAAGCGCGCAGGGCTTGACCCAGGGTGACCGCGTCCTCCAGAGCCATGCAGGCGCCCTGCGCCATGTACTGGGTGGTCGGGTGAGCCGCGTCACCGAGCAAAGTAACCCGGCCAAAGGTCCACTGCGCAATGGGTTCGCGGTCGGCGGTGGCCCAGCGCTTCCAGCTTTTGGGCAGGTCAATCAGCTGCCTGGCCTTGGGCACAATCCCCTGGAAGTAGCTTTGCACCTCCTCCTTGCTGCCTTCGGTGACTCCCCACTGCTCCTGCTGCCGGCTGTGGAACGTGACCACCACGTTGTACTGCTCGCCGCCACGCAGCGGGTAATGCACCAGGTGGCAGTTGGGGCCCACCCAGATGCTGGCCGCATTCCATTTGAGCTCGTCCGGAAAGTCCTTCCTGTCGACCACCGCGCGGTACACCACATGACCGGTCACCCGCGCCGGATCGCCCACAAACTTCTCCCGCACCACCGACTTGACGCCATCGGCGGCAATCAAGGCCACGCCGGTAAAGCGCCGCCCATCAGCAGCCTGGACCGTCACGCCCCCGGCGTCCTGCTCGATCTGGTCGATGCGGGTGTCGGTAAAGATCTCCACCCGCCCGCTCTCCTGTGCGCCCTCAAGCAGCGAGAAGTGCACATCGGCCCGGTGGATGACCGCATAGGGGTTGCCAAAGCGCTGCCGAAAATTTTCATCGGTGGGGATTTTGCCGACCTGGTAGCCATCAATGGCGTCGTGCATCACCATGTAGTCGGTGAACACCGAGCGGCTGCGCGCCTTCTCGCCCACCCCGAGCGCATCGAAGGCGTGAA
Organism: uncultured Polaromonas sp.; assembly: GCA_964413475.1. Taxonomy (GTDB): domain Bacteria; phylum Pseudomonadota; class Gammaproteobacteria; order Burkholderiales; family Burkholderiaceae_C; genus Polaromonas. The sequence continues at coordinate 5,657 of CAYPSU010000091.1, forward strand.
AGGCATTGGGGCCCAGTTGTATGCCAGCCCCGATCTCACCGATTTCGCTTGCCTGTTCAAACACCTGCACCCGGTAGCCCTCCCGCACCAAGGCCAGGGCAGCGGCCACGCCACCAATGCCGCCGCCTGCAACCAACACAGGCTGCGAAGTCGAGCGTTGAGTCATCTTTAATTTCCTTACAAAGCTTTTTCAGGTCCAAATAATATGCATGCTTACTAAAAAGGTCAAGCGACCGATCATCGGTTGTGGCCGTCCCGGGCACAATGCAGTCATGGCCTCAGCCCATCCCTATGACCAACTCACCCCCGACCTGGTGCTCGACGCTCTGAGTCAGGTCGGACTGCACGGGGACGGCCGGCTGACAGCGCTGTCGAGCTATGAGAACCGGGTGTATCAGGCCGGCCTGGAGGAACCCGTACCGGGGACCGATCTGACCACCGTGGTGCTCAAGTTTTATCGGCCGGGCCGATGGAGCGAGCCGCAAATTCTGGAGGAGCACCGCTTTGCAGCCGAATTGGCCGCCGACGAGGTGCCTCTGGTGGCGCCCCTGAATCTGCCCGCTCGGGAAGGCGGTCATGAGGGCGCAACACTCCACCACCACGGCGGCTTTGCCTTTAGCATCAGCCCGCGCCGGGGCGGGCGGCGACCGGAGCTCGAAGACCTCGAGGTTCTGGAATGGATCGGGCGTTTTCTGGCGCGCATTCACCAGGTGGGAGCGCGGGGGACCTTCGTACACCGGCCCACGCTGAATGTGGCCAGCTTCGGCCATGAAAGCCGGCGCCTGCTGTTGGAGGGCCCCTATCTGCCGCTGGACGTGGCTTCACGCTGGCATCAGGCCTGCGCGGAGGCGCTGCAGGTGGCCGAAGGTATTTGGCAAGAGGCCGGCGATGTATCCGAGATCCGGCTGCATGGCGACTGCCATCCGGGCAACATCCTCTGGACGCCTGCGGATTTGCCGGGCGCCGGACCTCATTTTGTGGACCTCGATGACGCACGCATGGGACCGGCCATCCAGGATCTGTGGATGCTACTGTCGGGCGATCGGCCGCAGCGCCTGCAGCAACTCGGTGCACTGCTGGACGGCTATGAGCAACTGCGCGAAGTGGACCGCCGGGAACTGCGGCTGATCGAGGTGCTGCGCACCCTGCGCCTGATTCACTACAGCGCCTGGCTGGCCCAGCGCTGGAGCGACCCGATCTTTCCGATCAATTTTCCCTGGTTTGGTACGCGCGACTACTGGCAGGGCCAGGTCGACATGCTGATCGAGCAAACCGAGGCGATGCAAGAGCCGGCCCTGGTGGCCTGAGGCTTCTGAAACGTCCCATGGGCGCCCTAGCTGCGGGTGCATCGCCGGCAATGCCCGACTAGGGAAGGCAAGTACCGGGATGCCCTTTGGGTCTACATGCGGTAACGGGTGCAACATACGGGGTTTGGCGGCAATGCGTCCGCGAATGCCCAAGGAGCCATGACCATGAAAAGACGTAGCCTGCTGGCCGCGGCGCTGCTGACCGGCAGCACCCTGGTATCGGCACAGACTTGGCCCAATCGCCCCATCACGCTGATCGTTCCCTTTCCACCGGGCGGACTGGCCGATATCGTGGCCCGCCCAGTGGCCGAAGCGCTGGGCCGCGAACTGGGGCAAAGTGTGGTCATCGAAAACAGGGCCGGCGCTGGCGGCGGCATCGGCATGAGCTATGCCGCCAAGTCCAAACCCGACGGCCACACGCTGCTGATGGCGCTGTCATCGCTGACGGTGCTGCCCGAGGCCGATGTCATCCTCGGCCGCGCACCCATGTTCGCCCTGACCGACCTGCGACCCATTGCCCGTTTCACGGCCGACCCAACAGTTCTGGCGGTGCGGGCCGACTCACCCTGGAAAACCGTCAAGGACTTCGTCGAAGACGCCCGCAAGCGCCCAGGGGCGATCAACTACGGCTCCTCAGGCAATTACGGCACCATGCATGTGCCCATGGAAATCCTGGCGCAGGAGGCCGGCATCAAACTCACCCATGTGCCCTTCACCGGAGCCGGCCCGGCGGTGGTGGCCCTGCTGGGCGGACAAATCCAGGCCGTATCCTCAGGACCGGCTACGGTGCTGCAGCATGTCAAGGCCGGTAAGCTGCGGGTACTGGGCCACTGGGGCACTGGCAACCTGGCCAGCATGCCCGAGGTGCCGGCGCTCAGGGACACCGGCTTCAACGCCGAATACGCGCAGTGGTCGGGACTCTTTGTGCCCTCGGGCGTGCCCGAACCGATCGCCCAGCGTTTGCGGACGGCCGCCCGCAACGCAGCGCAGGATGCACGGGTGCGCGAGGTCATCAACGGGGCCGGCAGCCCCATCCTCTACCAGGACACGCCCGATTTCGAGCGCTATGTGCAAGCCGATGCGCGTCGCATGGCCGAAGTGGTTCGCCGCATCGGCAAAGTTGAATAACCCACTCCTTCCTGAGGTCCGCCCCATGCAAAGAAAACAATTCCTCCGATCGGCCCTGGTACTCCTCGGACTGACCGCCATCTGGACAGCAGCGCCCGTTTGGGCACAGACCTACCCCAATCGCCCCGTGCGCATCGTCGTGCCCTTTGCCACCGGAGGACCGGCCGACGTGTATGCGCGCTTCATTGCCCAGCGTCTGACCGACACGATGGGGCAAAGTTTCGTGGTGGACAACAAGCCCGGCGGGGGTTCGGTCATCGGCACCGATCTGGCGGCCAAGGCCCCAGCGGACGGCTACACCCTGCTGATGATGTCCAACACCCATACCGTCAATGAGACGCTGATTCCGAACAAGCCTTTCGCGCTGATGAAGGATTTCGTGGGCGTGGCACCCATCAATTATTCCGATCTGGTGCTGGTGGCCCATCCCAGCAAGGGCATCAACACCCTGGCCGATCTGCTCAAGCGGGCCCAGGCCGAGCCCGGCAAGCTCAACTATGCCTCCTCCGGACCCGGTACGCCCTATCACATGGCCGGCGAACTGCTCAAGAGCATGGCGCGCATCAACATGGTCCATGTGCCCTACAAGGGCAGCTCGGGCGCGCGCACCGACATCATCGGCGGGCAGGTCGATCTGATGTTCGATGCGGTCACCACCATGACCGAACAAGTCAAGGCCGGCAAGGTCAAGGCCCTGGCCACCAGCGGCCGCGCCCGCTCCGATGTGATGCCCGAGGTGCCCACACTCAGCGAGGCGGGCGTTCCCGGCTACGAGGCCACCATCTGGCTCGGGCTGATGGCCCCGCGCGGCACACCGCAGCCGGTGATCGATCGCCTCAACGAGGCGGTCAGCAAGATCGTCGGCTCACCGGAGGTCAAACAGGCCTGGGCCAAGCAGGGCGCCGCACCGATGGTGATGAACCCGGCGGCCTTCACCAAATACCTCAATGACGACATCGCCAAGTGGGCGGGCGTCATCAAGACAGCCAACATCAAACTCGACTGAAGCGCGCGCTGCGCCGACCGCGCCCCGATGAAACCCACCCTGCACATCCTCAGCGGCGGCGCAGCCAACGGGCTGGTCAGCCGCTTGCAAGAGCGCTTTACCGAACGCACCGGCGTGCAGGTCTCTGGCACTTTCAGCGCGGTTGGCCAGATGAAGGAGGCCCTGCTGGCGGGGCAGGCTTGCGATGTAGTGATCCTGACCCAGGCCCTGATCGAGCAGCTCGCTGCCAGCGGCCAGATTGACAAGGCCAGCATGCGCTCGCTGGGACGGGTGCACACCGGCCTAGGGCTTGCGAAGGGACAGGCGATCCCCGCGCTGCAGACACCGGCGCAACTGGCCCAGGCCTTGAAGGAGGCCGACGGCATCTATATGGCCGACGCCCTGAAGGCCACCGCGGGCATTCACTTCATGAAGGTGGTGCGCGAGCTGGGGCTGGAGGCCGCCCTGGGCCAGCGCTTGCTGAGTTTTCCCAATGGGCAGACGGCCATGGCTGCCATGGCCGAACGCGCGGCCCAAGCGCCGCAGTTGCGGCTGATCGGCTGCACCCAGGTGACTGAAATTCTCAACACGCCCGGGGTGCAACTGGCCGCCGTGCTGCCCCAACCCTTTGAGCTGGCCACGCCCTATTGGGCGGCGGTAAGCACCGCTTCGTCTCAGCCCGAAGCGGCGGGGCAACTGATCGAGCTGCTGAGCAGTCCCGCGCAGGAGGCACTGCGCAGGGACTGCGGCTTTTCCTAGGAGTCTGCCCCCCGGACCGCCCGACGATCAGGCGCCGGCCTGCACCGGCAGACCGGCGGCGGGCAGGCTGCGAACGACTTCGCTGCGACCACGAACCAGCTCGGCCACCATGTCTGCGGTGACCGCCGACAAGGTCCAGCCCAGGTGACCGTGGCCGGTGTTGTAAAACACATTGGTCTGCCGGCCCTGACCCACACGCGGCATCATGTCGGGCATCATGGGGCGCAGGCCCGCCCAGGGTGTGACCTGACGGGTGCTGACACCTGGGAAGCACTGGTTGACCCAGTCGACCAGCGGCTTGATCCGGTCGGCGCGGATGTCGCGGTTGAAGCCGTTGAATTCAGCCGTTCCAGCCACGCGGAATCGGTCCAGTCCGAGACGGCTGGTCACCAGCTTGGTCTCATCGTCGAGCAGGCTGACTTGCGGGGCCGCGGCCTGACTGGCGGCATCGTTCATATGGACCGTGATCGAATAGCCCTTGACCGGATAAACGTTGATGCGGTCGCCCAATTGCGCCGCCAGGCCGCGGCTGGCCACGCCGGCGCAGACCACCACGCCATCGAAGGCGTGCTCGCTGACGGTGCCCTCACAACGCGCGCGGACACGGGCCTGCTGTGCGTCGCTGGCCAGCGACTGCACCTCCTGACCGTAGAGGATGCGCACGCCCAGACGCTCGCAGGCGGCCGCCAGTCCCTGGGTGAACTTGTGAATGTCCCCGGTGGAATCGCTCTCGGTGTAGTAGCCACCATAGTAGTTTCCGGCCAGCGTCGGCTCGATGGCCTTGATCTCCTCGGGCGTCACGGCGCGGCGCGACAGACCGCCCTGGGCCAGCAGTTTGGACACCCGGCCTGCATGGTCGAAGCCCTTGCGGTCGCGATAGATGTGCAGGATGCCCTGCTTTTTCAGGTCAAAGTCGATGCCCTCGGTCTGGGCCCAGTCGAAAAGATGGCTGCGGGCAGCAATGGCCAGACGGGCCGTCTCGATGGTGTTGGACTCGTACTTGGGGATGCTGGCCATGAACTGGGCAAACCACGACAGCTTGTGCCAGCTCGGCTTGGGGTTGACCAGCAGCGGGGCGTCCTTGCGCAGCATCCACTTGAGTCCTTTGACCAGGGTGGAGGGGTGGGTCCAGGTCTCGGCGTTGGAAGCCGAAAGCTGGCCGCCGTTGGCAAATGAGGTCTCCATGGCCGCGTAGCGGTGCCTCTCGAACAGGGTGACCGAAAAGCCGCGTCGGGCCAGGGCGTAGGCCGTGGTGACGCCGGTGATGCCGCCGCCAATGACTGCAAAAGATTTCATGAGCGTGTCTCCAGAGATGAGAGCAGGCCGCGCACTGCGCGACCCACGCCCCCTCTGTTTGGAACCTGAGAGATTCACCAGACTGGCGCCCGGCTTGCTCCTGCGGTGTGAACGGCTTGTGACCGTTCCGCTCTTCAGAGTTTTGACGTGCCGGCCGGTCCTGGGGCCTGAGAGTTTCCGGGGCGGTTGCTCCTTCGGCGCCGCTGCACAGGCAGCGGTCTCTCCCGACCAGCACGATAAAAATTAGAACATCAAGTGTATCTCAGAAATTTCTCCACCAG
>CAYPSU010000092.1:0-11399 GCA_964413475.1 uncultured Polaromonas sp.
AGTGGCCCCTGCAAATGGCGAGCAGTCGGCGGGAGTGGCCCCTGCAAAAATCCAGCCGATCGTCGCGAAGGGGTGTGGGAGCGCCGCCCTCGGCGCGATGAATTCCGGCCTACTCCACAGCCGACTCGGCCAGGCCGCCAACCACCTGGCTGAAGCCACCATCCACATAGGTAATTTCTGCACTCACCCCAGCGGCCAAGTCAGAGAGCAGGAAGGCTGCAACATGGCCGACATCGTCAATGGTGACATTGCGTCGGATGGGCGCTGTCTCAGCCACTGCGCTGAGGATCTTGCCAAAACCTTTGATACCGCTGGCTGCCAGCGTCTTGATCGGCCCGGCGCTGATGCCGTTGACCCGCACGCCGCGCGGACCCAGGGACTCGGCCAGATAGCGCACCGAGGCTTCCAGACTGGCCTTGGCCAGGCCCATGGTGTTGTAGTTGGGCACCGTCCGGACGGCGCCCAGATAGGACAGGGTGAGCAGGGCCGATTTCTGACTGAGCAGGGGCGCCGCGGCCTTGGCCATGGCTGGAAAGCTGTAGGCGCTGATGTCGTGGGCGATGCGGTAGGCCTCACGCGAAAGGCCCTCCAGAAAGTCGCCTGCGATGGCCTCGCGCGGGGCAAAGCCTATGGCATGCACAAAGCCGTCAAAGCTGGGCCAGTGGACCGAAAGGTCCTTGAAGAGCCGCTCAATTTGCTCGTCACTGCCCACATCGCAGTCAAACACCAAGCTGGAGCCGAAGTCGGCAGCATATTCGGTGATGCGGTCCTTGAAGCGGTCGCCAACGTAGCTGAAGGCCAATTCCGCACCCTGGGCGTGACAGGCGCGTGCAATGCCGTAGGCGATGGAACGGTTGGACAGGACGCCCGTGATGAGCAGTTTTTTGCCTTGCAGAAATCCCATGTCAGTCCTTGCCGGGCGCGTGCTCGGGTATTCCCCGGTCTCTCATCGGCCCTGAGTAATGGGGCAGAATTGTCGCATGAGGTTCGTCACCGTCTGCCTGCACCTGCTGGCCCTGGCCGCCTGCCTGGGTTCAGCCCCGGCCTGGGCGGCCCACGGGTATGCGCTCTGGGGAAATCTCAAGTACGCCGACGGTTTCGCAAACTTCGACTACGTCAATCCCAAGGCGCCGCGGGGCGGCGAACTGCGTCTGGTCAGCAACTCGAGGGCCTCGACCTTCGACAAATACAACCCCTTCACCATCAAGGGCACCGCGCCGGCCTACCTGTCCGACCTGATGTTCGACAGCTTGCTGGCCAGCTCGCTCGATGAAACCGGTTCAGCCTACGGCCTGCTGGCCGAGGATGTGACGGTGTCGGCCGATGGCTTGAGTGCGACCTTCCGCTTGCGAGCCGAGGCGCGCTTTCACGACGGACAGCCGGTGCTGGCGGCCGATGTCCGGCACAGCTTCGACACCCTGATGGGGCCGCACACCTCGCCGGCCTACAAGACCCTGCTGGAAGACGTGGCAGGTCTGGACGTGCTCGACGAGCGTACGGTGCGCTACCGTTTTCGCAAGCCCAGCCGTGAACTGCCCCTGACGGTGGGCGGCCTGCCCGTGTTCAGTCGCCAGTGGGGCATGGAAGGCGGCAAGCCCAAGCGCTTTGATCAGGTGGTGATGGACATCCCGATCGGCAGTGGCCCCTATCGGATTGGGCCGGTGCGATTTGGCAAGGACATTACCTATGTGCGCGATCCCAACTACTGGGCGCGAGATCTCAATGTTCGGCGCGGCATGGCCAATTTTGACCGGGTGACGGTCAAGATCTACAAGGACAACACCGCGCGGCTCGAGGCGCTGAAGGCTGGTGAATTCGATCTGATGCGATTTTTTTCAGCGGGCGATTGGGCGCGCCGGGTCAAGGGAAAGCGTTTTGACAGTGGCGAGCTGGTCAAGGGTGAATTCGAGCATCGTCTGCCGGCTGGGTTTCAGAGCTTTGTCATCAACACCCGACGCGACAAGTTCAGGGACCCGCGTGTGCGCGAGGCGCTGGGGCTGGCGATGGACTTTGAGTGGATGAACCGGCAACTTTTCTACAACGCCTACCGCAGGGTGGTGGGCTTGTTTGGCAACACCGATTGCCAGGCGAGCGGGCAGCCCGATGCAGCCGAGATGGCCTTGCTCACGGCCTGGCGAGGCCAGATTCCTGAGCGGGCTTTCGGCCCCATGGCTCAGCCCCCGCGGACCGATGGCGATAACAGCCTGCGGGGCAATCTGCGGCGCGCCCGTGATTTGCTGGCCGAGGCGGGATGGACCATACAGGAGGGCGTGCTGCGCAATGCGCAGGGCCAGCCCTTTGTGATTGAGTATCTCGACAGCAATGAAGCCGGCGCGCGGGTCGTCACCCCTTGGGCCCGAAGCCTTGAAAAGCTGGGCATACGGCTGAACTTCAGGCCGGTGGATTTCGCGCTGTACCAGCAAAGGCTTCAGCGCTTTGACTTTGATGTGACCACCATCGCTTACGGCGGCACGCACAGCCCGGGCCAGGAATATGCCGATCTGTTCGGCAGCAAGGCGGCCATCACCGAAGACTCGGGTAACCTCACGGGCATGAGCAGCCCCGCTGTTGACGAGTTGATTGCGCGCATGGTGGCGGCCAAGACCCGTGAGGAGTTTCTCCCGGCTTGCCGGGCGCTGGAGCGGGTCATCGCGCACAGCCATGTGCTCATTCCGCAATGGTCGGCGCCCACCCACCGGATGGCTTTCAACCAGAAAAGGCTGGCTCGGCCTGAGAAGATGCCGCCCTATGTCACCGGCGAGGGGTGGGCGCTGATGACCTGGTGGAGTCGCTGATGCTGGCCTACATCATCAAACGTCTGCTGCTGATGATCCCCACACTGTTGGGGGTGCTGCTGCTGACCTTCGTGGTCATCCAGTTTGTACCTGGCGGACCGGTCGAACAGTATCTGGCGGAGGCCAAGGCCGTTGCCGGTGGTGGCGGTGCGGAGGCCGGTGGTCTGTCCTACCGGGGCGCGCAAGGGGTCAATCCGCAGCGGTTGGAACAAATCAAGGCTCTCTACGGCTTTGACAAGCCCGCCCATGAGCGCTTCTTTCAGATGCTCGGGCAGTTCGCCACCTTTGATCTGGGCAAGAGCTTTTTTCAGAACAAGGCCGTCTCCGATCTCATCATTGAAAAGCTGCCAGTCTCCATCAGTCTGGGCCTGTGGACCTTTTTTATCAGCTACCTTGTGGCTGTGCCGCTGGGCGTGGCCAAGGCGGTGCGGGCGGGCTCGCGTTTTGACGTGGTGACCACCTTGCTGGTGCTGGTGGGCTATGCAATCCCGGGCTTTGTGTTGGGTGTGGTGCTGCTGGTGGTTTTTGGCGGGCAATTGCAATGGTTTCCGCTGCGTGGTTTGACCTCCAGCAATTGGGCCGAGTTGTCCTGGGGTGCGCGCATCGTGGACTATCTGTGGCACATCTGCCTGCCGGTCACCGCGATGGTGCTGGGCAGCTTCGCGGTGACGGCCATCCTGACCAAGAACGCTTTTCTGGAGGAAATTCGCAAGCAGTACGTGATCACCGCCCGGGCCAAGGGTCTGTCGCAGCGTCAGGTGCTCTACAAGCACGTGTTTCGCAATGCGCTCATTCCTATCGTCACCGGCTTTCCGGCTGCCTTCGTGGGTGCTTTTTTCACCGGCTCGCTGCTGATCGAAACTCTGTTCTCGCTCGATGGCTTGGGCCTGCTCAGTTACGAGAGCGTGATCCGCCGTGACTACCCGGTGGTCTTGGGCACCTTGTATTTCTTTACGCTGATCGGTCTGGTGACCAAGCTGATCAGCGATCTTTGCTATGTTTGGGTGGATCCCCGTGTCCGCTTCGACTGATACCGTCTCGGCTGCCTCCTCCAACTCGCCAGCACGACGGGCCTGGCTGCGCTTTCGGCGCAACCGGCTGGGTTTTTGGAGCCTGATGCTGTTTTCGCTTCTGGTCCTCCTGAGCCTTGCGGCCGAGCTGGTGTCCAATGACAAGCCTTTGCTGGTGCGCTACGAGGGCCAGTATTACGCGCCGATCCTGAAGGATTACCCCGAGAAGGTTTTCGGCGGGGACTTCGACACAGCCACCGACTATCACGACCCCTTCATTCGCCAGAAACTGGCCGAGGGTGACAACTGGGCCCTGTTTGCGCCCAATCCTTACGGTCCCAAGACCATCAACTATTTCGCGCGTGAGCCCAATCCATCCCGGCCCACAGCAGACAACTTGCTGGGCACCGATGATCGGGGGCGCGACTTGCTGGCCCAGCTGATCTATGGCTTTCGGGTCAGTGTGCTTTTCGCCTTCGTACTCACCATCACCGGTGTGTTGCTGGGAGTGCTCACCGGCGCGATTCAGGGGTATTTCGGGGGCAAGACCGATCTGGCCTTCCAGCGCTTCATTGAGATCTGGGGGTCGATGCCAGAGTTGTACCTGCTCATCATCTTCAGCGCGGTATTCGCGCCGAGCGTGGCGCTGCTGTTGATTTTGCTCAGTCTGTTCGGCTGGATGGGCCTGTCAGACTATGTGCGTGCCGAGTTCCTGCGCAACCGGCAAATGGACTATGTGCGCGCCGCACGGGCGATGGGCCTGTCGCACTGGCAAATCATCTTGCGCCATGTGCTGCCCAACAGCCTGACGCCGGTGGTGACCTTCCTTCCGTTTCGCATGAGCGCCGCTATCCTGGCTTTGACCTCGCTCGACTTTCTGGGTCTGGGCGTGCCCCCTGGCACGCCGTCGTTGGGTGAACTGCTGTCCCAGGGCAAGAACAGCATCGATGCCTGGTGGATTTCGCTGTCCACTTTCGCGGTGTTGGTCACCACCTTGCTGCTCCTGACATTCATGGGCGATGCATTGCGCGATGCGCTCGATCCTAGAAAGGCCGATCGATGAGCGCCCCGCTGCTTCAGGTGAGGGGCATGCGACTGTCCTTCGGTTCTCAAGAGGTGGTGCACGGCATTGATTTTGAGATCGGAGCCGGAGAGAAGCTGGCCTTGGTGGGTGAATCGGGGTCGGGCAAGACGGTCACCGCGCTGGGCCTGCTGGGGCTGGCCCAAAACGCCCGCACCACCGGTCGGGCCCTGATGCAGACGGCGCAGGAGGGCACGCAGAACCTGCTGGGCCTGCCCGAACCCGATCTCAGGCGTCTGCGGGGTCAGGACATCGCCATGATCTTTCAGGAGCCGATGACCGCCCTCAACCCGCTTTTTTCGGTGGGCGAGCAGATCGCTGAGGTGATCGAACTCAAGCAGGGACTGACGCGTGCCCAGGCCTGGGAGGCCGCGGTACAGGCCCTGGCCCAGACGGGTATTGCTGAGCCGCAGCGTCGTGCGCGGTCCTTCCCTCATCAACTTTCGGGGGGGCAGAGGCAGCGGGCCATGATCGCCATGGCTTTGGCTTGCAAGCCCAGACTGCTGCTGGCCGATGAACCCACCACCGCGCTGGACGTTTCCCTGCGGGGACAGATCCTGGATCTGCTTGGACAGCTCCAGCGCGATCATCGAATGGCGGTGATGCTGATCACGCACGACCTCAATTTGGTGCGTCGCTTCGCCGACCGGGTGGCGGTGATGGAAAAGGGCCACATTGTTGAACAGGGTCCGGTGGAGGAAGTCTTTCGCAAGCCGCAGCATTCCTACACCCGGCAGTTGCTCGAGAGCCGTCCCGAGCGACAGGTGGTCGATCCCGACCCGTCGGCCACCCCCTGGCTGAAGGCCAGGCAGTTGCGGGTTTGCTATCCAGTGCGCAAACCCGGTTTCCTGGGCTGGTTCGGTTCGGGGAATTTTGTGGCGGTGCAAGGCGCAGACGTGGCCATCGCACCGGGTCGTACGCTGGGCGTGGTCGGTGAGTCTGGATCGGGCAAGTCCACCCTGGCTCTGGCCCTGCTGGGTTTACAAGCCTTTGAGGGCGAGGTCGCGCTGGGCGGTCAGACCTGGGGCGCGGGCTCGGCAGCCAACAAGGCCTTGCGCCGACAGGTGCAGGTGGTCTTTCAGGATCCGTTTTCCTCACTGTCTCCGCGTATGACGATTGAGGAGATCGTCGGCGAGGGTCTGCGTGTCCATCATCCCGATAGGACCGTGAGCGAGAGAAGGGCGCAGGTGTTGGAGACCCTGGGCGATGTGGGTCTGACCGAGGCTCAGTTTCCAGGTCTGCTGATGCGCTATCCACACGAATTTTCCGGCGGTCAGAGACAGCGCATTGCGATCGCGCGGGCGCTGGCAGTTCAGCCACGCCTGCTCATTCTGGATGAGCCCACCAGCGCGCTCGATGTCACGGTGCAAAAGCAGGTCCTGGGTCTGCTGCAGCGCTTGCAGGCCGAGCGGGGCCTGAGTTACCTGCTGATCACCCACGATGTGCAGGTGATCGAGGCCATGGCCCATGAGGTGATGGTGATGAAGGACGGCCAGGTGGTCGAGCAGGGACCGGCGCTGCAAGTTTTGGCGCAGCCTCAGCATCCTTACACACGCATGCTGGTTGAATCGGTCTAGCGATCAGCCTGTGAGCCTCGGGGCGTCGTCGGGCGCACCTGAAATTCAGTGCGCTTGAACGCGTCCTTGCCAGCAGCCATCGCTGCAGGCGCGCAGAAAAATGAGTACTTTAGGAATATTTATTGTGCGCAGATTTGTCTGCGCCTCGGGCGGGCCAGGGGGGGCCTTCCCACTGGCGCTTGCCGAGCAGCAATATTCAGGCCGCAGCTTTGCCGAGAGCGGCAGATTCCTATACAATCTATGGCTTCACGACCAAATGGGCGGGTTCCAACCGCCCATTTTTTTTGGTCGCTTGTTTTGCGGGTCAGATCGCCTTTTGAGGTCGTTTGGCCGCTCAAAGTGGTGGAGTTCCGAGGGCCTTATGGCACTTCACGAAACAGTGGGTCAGGCTGTGCAAGGCCTGGGTTATGAACTGGTCGATATCGATCGGACCGGCGGGGGCTTGCTTCGCGTAACGATTGATTGGCCTTGGATGCCCGGTCAGGAGCAGTTCATCACCGCAGAGGATTGTGAGCGGGTCACACGCCAGTTGCAGTTTGTGCTGGAAGTTGAAGGGGTGGATTACGCAAGGCTCGAGGTCAGTTCGCCTGGGCTGGACCGCCCGCTCAGAGGTGAGCGTGACTTTGAGCGGTTCGTGGGTGAGTTGATCGACCTGACCTTGCGGGCGCCCATTGGGGCGTCCTCCGGTGCCAATGTGTCGGCTTTGCGAAAAAAGTTTCGAGGCCGGCTCGAGAGGCTGGCTGCGGGCTGGCGCATTGCCTGGTCCGATGAGGAAACGGCCAAGCCGGGCGTCAAGCCGCGGCGCAAGAAGGAGCCCGCGCCCGAATTGGCGCTGGACTTCAAGTTGGAAGATGTGGCGCAGGCCAAGTTGGTGCCTGTGGTGGATTTCAAAGGGCGCAGGCCGAAGGCGGCGCCTCTTAACGGGCAAATCGAGTCTTGAGGAAAGGCAGGCGAGTGAAATGAATCGCGAACTATTGATGTTGGTGGACGCCATCTCGCGTGAGAAAAACGTCGATCGTGAAGTGGTGTTTGGTGCCGTTGAGCTGGCGCTGGCTTCAGCAACCAAGAAGGTCTATCAGGAAGGCACCGACATCCGCGTATCGGTCGACCGTGACAGTGGCAATTACGAAACCTTCCGCCGGTGGCTGGTGGTGCCCGACGAAGCCGGTCTGCAAAATCCAGAAGGCGAAGAAATGCTCAGCGATGCCCGTGATGAGATTGCTGACATCGAAGAGGGCGATTACATCGAAAAGCCGGTGGACAGCCTGCCCATCGGGCGTATCGGAGCACAGGCGGCCAAGCAGGTGATCCTGCAGAAGATCAGAGACGCAGAGCGCGAAATGCTGCTCGCTGACTTTCTCTCCCGTGGCGAAAAGATCTTTGTCGGTACCGTCAAGCGCATGGACAAGGGCGACATCATTGTCGAGTCCGGCCGTATCGAGGGGCGCTTGCGTCGCACCGACATGATCCCCAAGGAAAACCTGCGATCGGGCGACCGTGTGCGGGCCATGATCATGTCGGTCGATTCCACCCTGCGCGGCGCCCCAATTTTGCTCTCGCGTACGGCCCCGGAATACATGATGGAGCTGTTTCGCCAAGAAGTGCCGGAGATCGAACAGGGCTTGCTGGAAATCAAGTCCTGCGCCCGTGACCCGGGATCGCGCGCCAAGATCGCCGTGCTCTCGCATGACAAGCGGGTCGACCCGATTGGCACCTGCGTCGGCGTGCGTGGCACGCGGGTCAACGCAGTGACGAATGAACTGGCTGGCGAACGGGTCGATATCGTTCTGTGGAGCGAAGATCCCGCCCAATTCGTCATTGGCGCACTGGCCCCGGCCAATGTGCAGTCCATTGTGGTTGACGAAGAAAAGCACGCCATGGACGTGGTGGTCGATGAAGAAAACCTGGCCATCTCCATCGGCCGTGGCGGACAGAATGTGCGCCTGGCCTCCGAGCTGACCGGATGGAAGATCAACATCATGACCGCCGATGAGTCGGCCCAGAAGCAAGCCAGCGAGACCGAATCGGCGCGCAAGCTCTTCATGGAAAAACTTGACGTCGACGAGGAAATTGCCGACATCCTGATTGCCGAAGGCTTCAACAGCCTTGAGGAAGTCGCTTATGTGCCGCTGCAGGAGATGCTGGAAATTGCGTCCTTCGACGAAGACACCGTCAATGAGTTGCGGGATCGCGCCAAGGATGCTTTGCTGACGATGGAAATCGCCCGCGAGGAAAGCGTCGAGGAGGTGTCTCAAAACCTCAAGGATGTTGAAGGCCTGACCCCCGATTTGATTGCCCGCTTGACCGAGGCTGGCGTACAAACTCGCGATGATCTGGCCGATCTGGCAGTCGACGAACTTACCGAGATCACCGGCCAGTCGCCCGAGGAGGCCAAGGTCCTGATCATGACCGCGCGCGCCCACTGGTTCGCCGACGAACCCGCCTCGCAGGCGCAGTGACCATGGAGGCCGGGAAAACCAACTATGTCCAGTACAACTACCGTCGCTGAATTTGCAGCGGAACTCAACAAACCGACCCAGTTGCTCTTGGAGCAGCTCAGCAGTGCCGGCGTCCGCAAGAAGGCCGACTCTGACCCCCTGTCCGAGTCGGACAAGCAGAAGCTGCTGAGCTATCTTCAGGCGGCTCACGGCACCGCCGCGCCCGAACGCAAGAAGATCACGCTGGTCAAGAAGCAGACCACTGAAATCAAGCAGGCCGACGCAACGGGCAAAGCCAGAACGATTCAGGTGGAGGTGCGAAAAAAGCGCACCTTCGTCAAGCGCGATGAGTCCGCCGAGGCTCCAGTGCCCGAACCCGAGGTCCAGCCCCAGCCTGCAGCCGTGCCGGCTATCGATCCGGCGGAACTGGCCCGTCGTGAGGAAGAGGCCAAGCGCCAGGCGCTGCTGCTGCGGCGCCAGGAGGAAGACCTGGCCGAAAAGCGCCGGCTGCGCGAAGAGCAGGAAGCTCGCGAGCGTGCCCGCATGGAAGAAGAAACCAAGGCCGCCGAGGCAGCTCGGGCTGCAGCGGCCGCGTCTCCGCAGACCGTCGAAGAGGCCAGCGCCCGTGCCTCACAAGAGGCGGTGCGTGCCGCCGCTGCGGCAGCCGAGGCAGCCGCAGCCAAAGCCAGGGCTCAGGCGGAGTTTCAGGCTGAGTCGGCCCGCGCCCATGATTTGCAGGAGCGTCGCCGCAAGGCCGAGGCCGAGGCGGCCAACATTCGCGCCATGCTCAGCGCTCCCAAGCGGGTGATGAGCGCCACACCTCCAGCGGAGGCGGCCAAGACGGCCCTCAAGGGAACCCTGCACAAGCCCGCCGCAGCACCAGGTGCGGCCAAGCCTGCGCCCGCTGCTGCGCCGGCGAGCGGTGGCCGCAAGGAAATCAAGTCGGAAAATCTTTCCTCGACCTGGAAGGACGACGCGACCAAAAAGAAAGAAATCAAAACCCGGGGCGCCACAGCAGTCCCCTCGCGCAGCGGCTGGCGTGCTGGTCCCAAAGGGGGCCGGCGATCGGACCGCGACACGCGCACCGAGTCGACCTTCGCCGCACCGGCTGAGTTCAAGGTGCTTGAAGTCCATGTGCCAGAGACCATCACGGTGTCCGAACTGGCCCATAAGATGAGCATCAAATCTTCGGAGGTGATCAAGCACCTGATGAAGCTCGGGCAGCTGGCCACCATCAATCAGCCGCTGGATCAGGATACGGCCATGATCGTGGTCGAGGAAATGGGCCACAAGGCTGTCACAGCGGCGCTGGACGATCCCGAGGCTTTCACTGCGGAAGAGGTGCAGGGCCAGAACGCCGAAGCCATGGCCAGAGCCCCGGTGGTAACGGTCATGGGCCACGTCGACCACGGCAAGACCTCTTTGCTGGACTACATCCGTCGCGCCAAGGTGGCCGCCGGCGAAGCTGGCGGGATCACTCAGCATATTGGGGCTTATCACGTCGAAACTCCCCGCGGCATGATCTCGTTCCTGGACACCCCAGGTCACGAGGCCTTTACCGCCATGCGTGCGCGCGGCGCTCAAGCCACCGACATCGTTATTCTGGTGGTGGCTGCCGATGACGGCGTGATGCCGCAGACCAAGGAGGCGGTCAAGCACGCCAAGGCCGCCGGAGTGCCGATCGTGGTGGCGATCAACAAAATCGACAAGCCTGAAGCCAACCCCGACCGCGTCAAGAGCGAGTTGGTGGCCGAAGAGGTGGTTCCCGAAGAGTTCGGTGGCGATTCCCCCTTCGTGCCGGTTTCGGCCAAGACCGGGCAGGGGATTGATGCCCTGCTGGAGCAAGTGCTGCTGCAGGCCGAGGTGCTGGAACTGCGCGCGCCCGTCGATGCCATGGCCAAGGGTCTGGTGATCGAGGCCGAACTCGACAAGGGTCGCGGTCCGGTTGCCACGATATTGGTGCAGTCCGGAACGCTCAAGACCGGCGATGTGGTGCTGGCTGGACAGACCTATGGCCGTGTGCGTGCAATGCTCGACGAAAACGGTCGCAAGACCGATTCGGCCGGCCCCTCCATCCCGGTGGAAATTCAAGGTTTGACCGAGGTGCCGCAGGCCGGTGATGAGTTCATGGTGTTGGCCGACGAGCGCCGAGCCCGCGAAATCGCCACCTACCGAGCCGGCAAGTTCCGCAACACCAAGCTGGCCAAGCAACAGGCCGCCAAGCTGGAGAACATGTTCTCCGACATGGCTGCCGGCGAGGTCAAGACCTTGCCCATCATCATCAAGGCCGATGTACAGGGCTCGCAAGAGGCCTTGGCGCAGTCGCTGCTCAAGCTCTCCAACGACGAGATCAAGGTCCAGTTGGTGTATTCGGCCGTCGGCGGCATCTCCGAGTCGGACATCAACCTGGCTATCGCCTCCAAGGCGGTCGTGATTGGGTTTAACGTCCGCGCTGACGGCCAGGCCCGCAAAGTGGCCGAGCACAACGGCATCGATGT
>CAYPSU010000093.1:0-11230 GCA_964413475.1 uncultured Polaromonas sp.
CCATCCACACCGTATTTCTTTATCACGCCATCCGGGCGGGCATGGACATGGGTATCGTTAACGCCGGGATGGTCGGGGTATACGACCAGCTCGATCCAGTGCTTCGCGAGCGGGTCGAGGATGTGGTGCTCAATCGCAGGCCCGACGCGGGTGAGCGATTGATCGAAATTGCCGAAACCGCCAAAAGCGGCGCCCGGGATGACACGCAGAAAAACCAGTGGCGCTCTCTGCCCGTGCGCGAGCGCCTGGCCCATGCCCTGGTGCACGGCATCAACGACCACATCGTGCCCGACACCGAGGAGATGTGGCAACAGATTCAAGCCCAGGAGGGTCGGCCGCTGCATGTGATCGAAGGGCCCTTGATGGACGGCATGAACGTGGTCGGTGACCTCTTTGGGCAGGGCAAGATGTTCCTGCCGCAGGTCGTCAAGAGCGCCCGCGTGATGAAGCAGGCCGTAGCGCACCTGATCCCCTATATCGAGGAAGAAAAACGCCAGCAGGAGGCCGCTGGCGAGGACGTGCGGACCAAAGGCAAGATCGTCATTGCCACCGTCAAGGGCGATGTGCATGACATCGGCAAGAACATCGTTACTGTGGTCCTGCAGTGCAACAACTTCGAAGTGATCAACATGGGGGTGATGGTGCCCTGCCACGAAATCCTGGCACGGGCCAAGGTGGAGGGCGCTGATATCGTCGGGCTATCAGGCCTGATCACGCCCTCGCTGGAGGAAATGCAATATGTCGCCGCCGAAATGCAGAAGGATGAGCATTTCCGGGTGCGCAAGATCCCGCTGCTCATAGGCGGGGCCACCACCAGCCGGGTGCATACCGCGGTCAAGATCGCACCCCACTACGAAGGACCGGTGGTCTATGTGCCCGATGCCTCGCGCAGCGTGAGCGTGGCGCAGGGTCTGCTGAGCGAGCAGGCCTCGCAGTACATCGCTGAACTCCAAGCCGACTACGAGAAAGTACGGGCTTTGCACGCCTCCAAGAAGCAAACCCCATTGGTGCCTCTGGCCAAGGCAAGAGCCAATGCCACGGCTCTGGACTGGGTGCACTATCAGCCCCCAGTGCCCAAATTCATCGGCCGACGCATTTTTCGCAACTACGACCTGGCTGAACTGGCCCGCTTCATCGACTGGACGCCCTTCTTTCAGACTTGGGACCTGGCCGGGCCTTTCCCCGCCATCCTCAAGGACGAGGTGGTCGGCAGCGAGGCGGTGCGGGTCTACGGAGATGCCCAGCGCATGCTGCGCCGACTGATCGAGGGGCGCTGGCTCACCGCCCATGCCGTCGTGGGCTTCTGGCCAGCCAACAGCGTGGGCGATGACATCGAAATTTACACCGATGAAAGCCGCCAGCAGGTGGCCATGACCTGGTATGGGCTTCGGCAGCAAGGC
The DNA here is from genome assembly GCA_964413475.1 of uncultured Polaromonas sp. Lineage (GTDB taxonomy): Bacteria > Pseudomonadota > Gammaproteobacteria > Burkholderiales > Burkholderiaceae_C > Polaromonas. The sequence continues at coordinate 1,401 of CAYPSU010000093.1, forward strand.
GAAAAAAGCGCCGCGCCCGGTCCGGATGGAGGCCGGCGCCCCAACCGCTGCCTGTCCGACTTCGTCGCGCCAAAGACGCTGCCGGCCGAGGTGGCTGCGGCCCGCGCCGGCGCGGCCGGGGCCGAGGGCGCCGACGGCTTCCACATTGCAGACCACATTGGCCTGTTCGCGGTCACCGCCGGCATTGGGTCGGAGAAGAAGGAAAAGTATTTCCTCGACGACCACGACGACTATTCAGCCATCATGCTCAAGGCGCTGGCCGACCGTCTGGCCGAGGCCTTTGCCGAGGCCCTGCACCAGCGGGTGCGTCAGGACCTGTGGGGTTATGCGGCGGACGAGCAACTGAGCGCCGAAGACCTGATCGGCGAAAAGTACCGCGGCATACGGCCCGCACCGGGCTATCCGGCCTGCCCGGATCACAGCGTCAAGCAAGATATGTTCGAACTGCTCAAGGCCCATGAGATCGGCATGGGTCTGACCGAAAGCCTGGCCATGACGCCAGCGGCCAGCGTCAGCGGTTTCTACCTCAGCCGACCGGAAGCTGTGTATTTCAATGTGGGCAAGATCGGCGAAGACCAGTTGCAGGATCTGGCCCAACGCCGCGGTCGGGATCAGCGCGAACTCGAGCGGCTGCTGGCGCCCAACTTGTAAGCAAGTGGCCCAAACCGTTCCCTGGTGCGTCACGGGCACCTGAGGGTTTGGGCCGCGCCAAGCTCCGCGCGCTAATGGGCGCCCCGTCGACCCGCCCCTCGGGCCCAATCAAGACTTGGTGACGTCTTGTTGCAAGAATTAACTTTTCGGCGGCTTGTAGAAGCCATGATTGGAGCTCAAGAAAGCCCGCCGATGTCCCTCGAACAACTCATGCTTCTGGCCAGCCATCTGGCCCAGGCGCCGCGACCGCCCCAAAGGGAGGAAAGCGGCCGCCCGCGTCGCGTCGCCCCGCTCAGGGCATCGAGCCAGCTCTCGTCAGAGGAATTCGAGGCGCTCAGCCAGATCTGGTCCACCCCGCTACGCTCTCAAATGGCCCAACCCAGCAGCCCGGTTCACCACTGAGCCCCCACTACGACCATCAGGTCATTACAGGGGTTAACCGGGTCCGACAGGTCTGGCCAGACCGTCAAGCGCCGGTGAACAGGGCGGCACCCACCCACGCAAGCGCCGCCCTGTAAGGGCTTATCGACCGGCGAGAGCTTTTTCGGCCTTCTCCACCAAGGGCGCGCCGATCTGACCCTTCCACTTGGCGGCCACGCCTCGGGTTGCAGCCACAAACTGGGCGCGCTCGGCGGGGGTGAGCTGGGTGACCTTGACGCCCAGCCCTTCAATGTCCTTGAGCAACGGTCGGCCGGGTTCAACCAGCCCAGCGCGCGCCAGGGCGATTTCCTGCTTGCCGGCATCGACCGCTGCCTGACGCACGATCTCGCGATCTTGTGGGGTCCAGCTATTCCAGACCTCTTTGTTGGCCACGAAAACCAGTGGGTCGATCATGTAGCCCCACATCGTCACATTCCTCTGTCCCACGGTGTGCAGCTTGGCCGCGGTGAAGATGGAGACCGGATTTTCCTGGCCATCGATGGCGCCCGAGGACAGCGCCGGCTGGGCATCAGCCCAACTCATCTGCACCGGATTGGCGCCCAGTGCAGTAAACATATCGATGAACAGCGGTGAGCCCACCACACGAATCTTCAGCCCCTTGAGGTCGGCAGGCGTGCGAACCTCGCGCTTGGAATTGGTCAACTCGCGAAAACCGTTCTCGCCCCAAGCCAGAGGCACCACGCCGGCACGGTCGAGGATGCCGAAAATATCCTTGCCCACCTCACCGGAAGTCAGCGCATCCAGCGCCGCATAGTCGGTGATCAGGAAGGGCAGGGAGAACAGATTGAGCTCCTTGACCTGAGGCGACCAGTTGATCGATGAACCGATGGCCAAATCGATCACGCCCTGCCGGATAGCCGTGAATTCGCGGGTCTGATCACCGCCAACCAAGGAAACCCCAGGGTACATCTTGATGTTGATACGCCCTTGCGTGCGTTCGCGCACCAGATTGGCCCAGATTTCGCCCCCCTTGCCCCATGGGAAGGCGGTTCCAACCACGGTGGAGAGCTTGTACTCGGCCTTGTAACCCGCAGGCAGGGCCTGCTGGGCCTGTGCAGAAAAGCCCAGGCCCAAGCCCAGGGCCAGCGCAGCCATCAGGCGACGGGTGAGCGGTTTGAATGCAGCGGACATGTCGTCTCCTTGTGTCAAGTCGCGTTTAAAAAATCGCATTTGAAAATCAATAACCCAGATAGCGGGGCAGCCACAGCGCCAGCTCGGGCATGAACAGCACAGCCAGCAGGCTGACCATCATGCCCAAAACCAACCACCAGACCCAGGGGAAGGTCTGCTCCATGGACACACCGGCCATTTTGCACGAGACCATCAGGTTGACCGCCATTGGCGGGGTGAACTGGCCCACCGCCACCATCATGGTCATCAAGATACCAAACCACACCGGGTCCCAGCCATAGGTGCGCATCAGGGGCATGAGCAAGGGCACGAAGATCAGAAAGATGGACACCCCGTCAAGGAACATGCCCACAACCAAGAGCAGCGCGACCACACAAAGCAGCACCCCCGTGGAGCCCAGTCCACTGCTGGTGATCGCACGGGCCACCGGATCAATGATGCCCAGGGTGTTGACCGCATAGGCAAAGATGGAGGCCAGGCCGATGACCAAAAGGATCAGGCCGGAGATCTCGGCCGCTTCGCGGAAGATCTCGCCCAGATCGGCCCAGACTATCGTACGGTGCACGGCCATTCCCACAAACAGCCCGTAGGCCACCGCCACCGCACCGGCCTCGGTCGGCGTGAACCACCCCATACGCATGCCGCCCAGAATGAGCACTGGCGCCAGCAAGCCCCAGGCGGCCTGGCGCAGGCTGGCCCAAAACGGCGGGCGCGGCAAGCCGGCCTCCAGCCTGCCCATGCCGTGCTTGCGCGCCAACCACAGCACAGGGACGATCAAGGCCAGGCCGGCCAGCACGCCGGGCACCATGCCAGCAGCAAACAAGGCCGGCACCGAGGCCCCTGGCACCATGACGCTGTAGATGATGAGTGCAATCGAAGGCGGGATCAGAATGTCCGTGGCCGCCGCAGCGCCGACCACCGAGGCCGAGAAGGGATTGGGATAACCGGCCCTGGCCATCGCGGCGATCATCACACCTCCCACTGCTGCTGCGTTGGCTGGCCCAGAACCGGAAACGCCCCCCAGAAACATAGCCACCAAAATTGCCACCACCGGCAGCATGCCCGGCCCACGTCCGACGATGGCCACCGCAAAATTGACCAGGCGGGAGGCAATACCCGAGCGATCAAAAATGGAACCCACCAGCACGAACATGGGCAGGGCAAGCAATGGGTACTTGGTGAGCGAGGCGTAGAAGTTTTGCGGCACAGCCAGCAAACCCCAGTTCGGCACATCAAGATTGGACCCGGCAATCGCCAACGCACCGCCTATGCCCAGCGCCACGCCAATCGGGGCGCCGGCGAGCATCAACAGCACGAAGACCAGGAAAAGAGCGGCTCCAATCATGCGCCAGCCCTCAGACGCTGCCAGCGCTGCAACGCGCGCGCACACAACACACCACTGAAAACCGGCAGCCACATCGAATACCACCACTTGGGCACACCGATGGCTGGCGACGTCTCGTTATAACGAAATTCGTCCCAAGCCATCTGCGCTGACAGCAGACCCAGAAGTCCAAAAAACAGGGCGGTGGCCAAGGCTGCGGCCAGCGCCAGCCGACGCTGACGATCAGGCGGCCCCGACATCAGAAAGTAGTCCACCCGAATATGGCTGTCGCGCACCAGAGCCGCCGCGCTGCCGGCCATGCTCAGCACCAGCATGAGAAAACAGGAGATCTCCTCAGTCCATGCAAAGGACTGGTCCGTGAAGTACCTGACGAAGACGTTAACCAGGGTAATCAGCAGGAGGGCGGCCATCAGCAAGGCGCCCAGCCTGTCTTCCAGAACTGGGGGAGATTTCATGCAGATGAGCATAGCCTAAACTGCCCATATCCCAGCCAACCGGGCCCCGATCAATCGGCCGTCGCCCTCACGCCAGAGGCGCAGAGAAAGGACTTCAATTGAGGATCGACCCAGAGCTTGAGCGCCTGCGCGAACTCTATCGCTGCATGGCGCGCATACGCGCCTTCGAAAATGCAGCCGAGATCGTCAGCCAGGGCGGGGTGAGCGCCTACAACAAGACGGCCGATGGCAGCGCCAAGGTGCGCGGACCGCTGCACCTGTCTACGGGACAAGAGGCGGTGCCCGCCGGCGTCTGTGCCCATCTCGGGAAAGGTGATCTGCTCACCTCCACCCACCGCGGACATGGTCACACGCTTGCCAAGGGCGCCGACCTTCAGCGCATGATGTGCGAGCTCTATGGTAAAGCCACCGGCTTTAACGGCGGCAAGGGCGGCTCCATGCACATCGCCGATTTCTCGGTCGGCATGCTCGGAGCCAACGGCGTGGTGGCCGCCGGCCTGCCGATTGCCGTCGGCGCCGCCCATGCGCAAAAGCTCCAGGGACGGCCCGACATCACGGTCTGCTTTTTTGGAGACGGCGCGATCAACCGTGGCCCTTTCCTGGAGTCCCTGAACTGGGCGCGAATCCATCAACTGCCGGTGCTTTTTGTCTGCGAAGACAATCGATGGAGCGCCACCACTGCCAGCGCGGCCATGATCGCCGGCGAAGGCGCCGCAGCGCGCAGCCAAGCCCTGGGCATCGCGGCCCATCCGGTCAATGGCAATGAGGTCTGGAGTGTCCACGCGCTGGCCGGCCGGCTGATAGCCGACATTCGCGCCGGCGCAGGGCCGCGGCTGTTGCACGCCATCACTTACCGACTCAAGGGCCATGTGTCGGTTGACCCGGCGGCCTATCGGGACCCCAAGGAAGTCGAGCAAGCCCGTCTGTTCGACCCGCTGCTACTGGCGCAGGCGCGATACGAAGCGCTGGGCGGGCCGGTGCAAGACCTGCCACACATCGATGCCCAGGCCCAGCAGGAGGTCCAAGCGGCGCTGGCCGCAGCCGAGGCAGCGCCCTGGCCAGACCTGAGCGAGGCTTACACCGACATTCAGACAACAGGGGAGGGGCAATGGTTCTGAAGTCCGAGAGCAGCTACGGTGCGGCGGCACTGCTGGCGCTGGAGCGGGAAATGGAGGCCGACGCGCGAATCGTCGTGCTGGGCGAGGATGTGGGCCGCGGCGGCATCTTCGGTCAGTACAAGGGCCTGCATGGACGATTTGGCCCACAGCGCGTCATCGACACACCCATCAGCGAAGCGGCCATCATGGGCGCCGGTGTGGGGATGGCCCTGGCCGGTTTGCGGCCGGTGGTGGAAATGCGGGTGGTCGACTTTGCCCTGTGCGGCATGGATGAAGTGATCAACCAAGCTGCCAAAAACCGCTACATGTTCGGCGGGCAGGGCCGAGTGCCGCTGGTGGCGCGCATGCCCAACGGCATTTGGGACGCCTCGGCGGCGCAGCACTCGCAATCCCTGGAGGCTTGGTTTGCCCACATACCGGGTCTGGTGGTGGTTTGTCCGGGCACGGTCCAGGACAACTTCAGTCTGCTGCGCGCTGCTTTGCAATGCGGTGACCCGGTGATTTACATGGAACACAAGACCCTGTGGAGCCTGCAGGGTCCACTGGACGAGGCCTTACACGTACCGCTGGGCCGCGCGGCCTGTCTGCGGCCGGGCAAACATCTGACCCTCGTCAGCTGGAGCCGCCAGTTGCAGACCTGCCAGCGCGCCTGCGAACAGCTGGCCGCTCAAGGGATAGAGGCTGAGTTGATCGACCTGCGCACCCTATGGCCCTGGGACCGCGAAACAGTGCTCGCTTCCTGTGCCCGCACCGGCCATCTGCTGGTTGTCCACGAGGCGGTACAGGTCGGCGGCTTTGGCGCTGAAATCGCAGCCACCGTAGCGCAGGAGTTGGGCATCCCGGTGCGCCGTCTGGGCGGGCCGCGCATCCCGGTCGGCTATGCACCCGTCCTCGAAGCGCAGGCGCGGGTCGGACCGGACGCAATTGTTGCAGCGGCGCTGCAGTGCCTGCAAGGTCCTGCGCAGAAAGCGCAGAGCGCCCAAGGCACCTGAACGAGCCGGCCCCCAACGACGGGCCTGCAAGGCCCTCAGGGTCGCTCGGCCTCAGGTCTGACCACCGCCAGAGCCAGGACGATAAATCCGGCCACCACCCAAAAAACAGGGCCAGTCCCGAGCGCTGAGCCCATGGCCCCAAAAATGGCCGGCAAAAAGGTTTGACTGGCGCTCACGATGACCGATCGCATTCCAATGGCTTCCCCGGCCCGCCCGGCGGGCGCATTCTGATGCAGCAAGCTCATGGCCAAAGGCTGGCCCACCCCCAGAATCAGACCGGTCACCAAACCCAGAAAAAGCAGGGGCATAAAGCCCGTGGCCAGGGGTGTCAGCGCATAAACGAAGGCGGTCAGCAACAGGGCGACCGTCAGTAAACGCGCAGGACGGATATGGGCTGGCAATCGTCCCAAGACCAGGCGGACCGTCAAACTGCCTGCCGAGTAGGCCGCCACGATCATGCCAACGGCCGTGGCCGACAGGCCCAGGGCGGCCGCATGCACCGGCATGAAGAAATTGAAGAGATCCCAGGACAGGGCGATCAGGGAGGCCGTGATCAGGGCGGTCCGGATGGATCTGACAGCCAGTAGGCTGCCGCGGTCGGCACTGCCTGGCTCGGGCTCGGATCTGGGCACCGGAGCAAGCAGCGGCGAATCAATCGCACGCAGGACCAGCAGGGCCGTCGGCAGCGTGATGCACAAGACCAGGAAAGTGGGGGTGTGGCCTATGCGGTCAATCAGCATCCCCGCCATGAGAGGGCCCAAAAAACCAGAAGACGAGAATCCCACGCTCAAACCGGAAAACCCCCAGGTGGTGCCCTCGGGACCGGCCGCCTGAGCAATCGCCTGGCTGGCGGCCACCTGCGTCATGGTCATGCCCCAGCCCACCAGCACGACGCCCGACACCAACACCAGAAGATGGGGCACCCAGGCAACGAGCAAGCCCCCGACCAGAATCATCCAAAGACCCAGCCGAACCGGGGGGCGAAAACCCGCCCGGTCGCTCCAGCGCCCCATGGCCACTGCAGTGAACATGGGCATGACCATCAGAGCGCTCAGCAAGAGGCCCACCGCCAGCGGCGACATGCCGCGATCGACCGCCCACAGCGTAAGAGTCAAACGGACACCGGAAAAGGCCAGATGGGCCAGCACGATCACCCCAATGAGTCGAATCACCAGGGGCTTATCAAGAACGCGCGAACTCATGCACGGAACAATCCGGTCCTTGGACCAGGCAGACAACGGAGATGGACATCAGACACCAAGCGCTCGGAAACCAGAACACCAGCAAGAACCCCAGTGTCCCACGCTGCCCTGCGTGAGGCTGGCCCGAAGGCGACAGACCGTCTGCAGCCGGCCCCCTGGACTCGGGAAGGCCCGGGCATGTCACCGATTAATCCAACCTCAGCCCTCGCCGGTACTGCACCGCCTCGGCCACATGAGACGGCTCAATCGCAAAGCTGTCGGCCAGATCGGCGATGCTGCGGGCCACGCGCAGGCAACGATGAATGCTGCGGCCCGACCAACCCAGTCGGGTGGCTGCGCTGGTAAGCAGTGCGGTCGCCGCCCCATCTATGCGGCAGTGCGCATCGATCAAGGCGCCGACCAGATCATGATTGGGACACCCTTGCCGGTCCTGCGCGCGAATCCGGGCAGCGCGCACGCGCGCGGCCACAGTGGCACTGGGCTCGCCCGCTGGCGCAAGAACCAGATCGGCAGCGGGCAAGGCCGTCACTTCCACCTGCAAATCGATCCTGTCGAGCAGCGGTCCGCTGATTCGAGCCTGGTAGCGCGCGACCTGATCAGGGCTGCAGCGACAGGCGCGCACGGTCGAGCCCAGATAACCGCAAGGGCAGGGATTCATCGCCGCCACCAACTGGAAGCGGGCGGGAAACTCTGCCTGCTGCGCCGCACGCACGATGCGGATGCTGCCGGTCTCCAGAGGTTCGCGAAGCGCCTCCAAGGCCGAGCGGGGAAACTCAGGCAGTTCATCGAGGAAAAGCACGCCGCCGTGAGCCAGAGAGATTTCACCGGGCCGCGGCGGCGAGCCCCCCCCGACCAGCGCCACCGCACTGGCTGTATGGTGCGGCGCGCAGGTGGGTCTCTGGGCCCACCGCTCGGGTACAAAGCGCCCGACCAAAGAGGCGATGGCCGCACTTTCAAGGGCCTGATCCGGGTCCATGGGAGGCAGCAAGCCCGCCAGCCGCTGCGCCAACATGGACTTGCCAGCGCCGGGCGGACCCACCAGCAACAGGCTGTGACCGCCAGCCGCTGCAATCTCCAGGGCCCGACGGGCTGTGGCCTGGCCTTTAACGTCGGCCATATCGGGCAAGGCGGCCGGCTGACCTCGCCCCAAGGTCGGTGGCAGGGGCTGCCAGGCTTGCGCATCCTCGGGCTGCTGCGGCAGCAGGGCCTGCACCACATCCATCAGCCCCTCGACCCCGTAAACACGCACTCCGGGTACGCAAGCGGCTTCTTGCGCGCTGGCCAGGGGTAAGACCAGAGCCCTGGGCAGACCCGCCTGCCTGGCCGCAAGAGCCATCGCCAGCGCGCCTCGCACCGGTCGCAATTGGCCCCCTAAAGACAGCTCACCGGCAAACTCAAAGGCGTCCAGCCGTACCGGATCCAGCTGGCCAGCGGCCGCCAAGATACCCAGGGCAATCGGCAGGTCAAAACGGCCTGAGTCCTTCGGCAGATCGGCCGGCGCCAGATTGACCGTGATTCGCTTGTTGTTCGGAAAGTCCAGCCCGCAATTGGCCAGCGCCGATCGCACCCGCTCGCGTGCCTCCTTGACCTCGGTATCGGCCAGGCCCACCAGCGTGAAGCCCGGCAGGCCGTTGGCCAGGTGGACTTCCACCAGAACCGGACGGGCCTGCAGGCCCATGAGGGCTCGGCTGTGCACGATAGACAGGCTCATGGATCAACTCAGGCAGGGCGAGTGCTTTGATTTGGTGCAAATTGATGCACCAACTTTGTGCAATTGGGTGTGGGGGCCTCGCTGAATGTAGCCTCACCCGCTGCGTTTGGCACGCCGGTTTACAGAGCAGGGACCAGCTCGGCAATCATTCTTTTCAGAGCCAGCGCGACGGGTAGCCCGACCATTGGCACAGAGTCTGCTTTATGGACCCCGGATTTGTCTTCCAGCGAGCCCGAGAGAAAGGAAACCCCCACATGAAACTCGTCACCGCCATCATCAAACCCTTCAAGCTCGACGAGGTGCGCGAGGCCCTCTCGTCCATGGGCGTGCAGGGGATCACCGTCACCGAAGTCAAGGGCTTCGGCCGCCAGAAGGGTCACACCGAACTCTACCGCGGCGCGGAATACGTCGTGGACTTTCTGCCCAAGGTCAAGATCGAGGCTGCAGTGTCCGAAGACTTGGTCGATCGGGTGATCGAGGCCATTGAAGGCTCGGCCCGAACCGGCAAGATTGGGGACGGAAAAATCTTCGTCTACGACCTTGAGCAAGTCATCCGTATCCGCACCGGCGAGACCGGCAAGGAAGCCCTGTAAGCCTGCGAGGCTGTTCATTCATAGAGAAAGAGACCGACTGCCATGAAAAAACTACTCGCTTCCCTGGCCCTGGGCTTGAGCCTATTGGGCGTCAGCGCAACGGCGCTGGCACAAACTCCGGCACCTGCAGCACCGACTGCCGCAGCCGATGCGGCGAAACCCGCCGACGCGGCCCCGGCGGCAGGCGCGCC
>CAYPSU010000094.1:0-6673 GCA_964413475.1 uncultured Polaromonas sp.
GGCAGCGACCGCCTGCTGGGCGTGACCATCGTCGGCACTCAGGCAGGGGAGCTCTTGTCGCAGTTCACCCTGGCCATGAACAACGGACTGGGCCTCAAGAAGTTATTGGCCAATGTGCACGCCTATCCCACCTTGTCCGAAGTGGCCCGGCTTGCGGCCAGTGCGCACCAGCGTGCCCATCAGCCGGCCTGGGCTGCGCGATGGCTCGAGCGCTGGCATGCTTGGCAGCGCGGCTGAGAATCCTCGCGGCGATAGGGCGCGATGCCGCGCCGCATGGCATTAGCCGCTGCATCGCGCCGGGGGCTGCGCTCCCACACCCTGAAGGCAGACTCTGTCCCCCGGCGCGCACAGGGCTGTGCGGCTTCAAGATGCAGAAGTCGCGCCCCTTGCAGCGACAGGGGCCTGTGTAAGCCACGCCAGCCCTTGCAGGCCGGCCGGTACCGGCTATCGGAGTGACAATCACAGCGTTTTCTCCGCGTGCCGATGCATCGATCCGATCAAGCTGTCTTGCGCGACATCGTCCTGGTGGGCGGTGGGCACAGCCATGCCGTGATGCTGCGGCGTTGGGCCATGCAGCCTCTGCCCGGCGTGCGACTGACCCTGATTTGCCGCGACACCCACACCCCCTATTCGGGCATGCTGCCGGGCTATGTCGCGGGCCTGTACAGCTTTGAGCAGGTGCACATCGATCTGCGCACCCTGGCCCAGGCTGCGGGCGCCCGTTTCTTTCGCGCCGAGGTGACGGGGCTGGATCTGCACAGCCGGCAGGTCATCTGCCAAGGCCGACCGCCGGTTCCTTATGACCGCTTGTCCATCAACATCGGCGCCACCCCGGCCCTGGGTGTGCCGGGCTCGCAAGCGCATGCGGTGCCGGTCAAGCCCATCCATCTTTTCAACCAGCACTGGTTGGGCTTGCTCGAAAGGGTATGCGCCCGGACCGGCCGGATGCGGCTGGCAGTGGTGGGCGCGGGGGCTGGTGGCGTGGAACTGGTGCTGTCCATGCAGGCGCGTTTGCACCGTCAATTGCAGCAGCTTGGACGCGATGCAGATCAGCTGCAGTTTGATCTTTACAGCAGCACGCCGCAGATACTGCCTACGCATAACCCGCGGGTCCAGCGTTATTTTTTGCGCCTGCTGGAGCAGCGCGGCGTGCAGGTGCATGTCGGTCAGGCCGTCACCCAGGTCTGGGCGGGGTGCTTGCAGACGGCCAGCGGCCAGATCTTTGATGCCGATGAGGTGATCTGGGTCACGCAGGCCGCCGGCGCGCCCTGGTTGCGATCCACCGGTCTGGCCCTGGACGAGGCGGGCTTTGTGGTGGTCAACCGACACCTGCAAAGCGTCAGCGATGAGCGTGTGTTTGCAGCCGGAGATATTGCCAGCCTGCAGGACACCTTTGTCGAAAAGGCCGGTGTCTTTGCGGTGCGGCAAGGGCCCCTTCTGCACGACAACCTGCGCCGCAGCCTGCTGGCGCAGCCCCTGCGAACCTACCGGCCGCAGCGTCGCTGGCTGGCCCTGATCGGAACCGGTGATGTCCAGGCGGTCGCCTCGCGAGGCTCTTTTTTCGCAGCAGGGCATTGGGTCTGGCGCTGGAAAGACTGGATCGATCGTCGTTTCATGGCGGGCCTTTCAGATCTGCGAGCGCCCATGGAGTCCGGACCGGACAGCCCCGAGCTGCCCCTGCAGGAGGACGAGCGGGTGCAGGCCCTGTCTGCACAGGCCATGCGTTGTGGCGGGTGCGGCGCCAAGGTGGGTGCGTCGGTGCTGGGGCGCGCTCTGGCCCGTTTACCGCTGCAGTCTTCTGTGCCCCCCGGGGTGTTGCTGGGGTTGGGTGATGACGCGGCCGTGATGCGCGTGCCAGCCGGCAAGGCCCTGGTGCAGTCGGTGGACTTTTTCCGCGCCTTTATCGACGACCCGTATCTCTTCGGTCGCATTGCCGCCAATCACGCCCTGGGCGATCTCTTCGCTATGGGGGCGCAGGCGCACAGCGCGCTGGCCCTGGCCACGGTGCCGCCCGGCCTGGAGTCGCGCACTGAAGACCTGCTGGTTCAGATGCTCGGCGGCGCTCTGCAGACTCTGGATGAAGCCGCCTGCGCGCTGGTTGGCGGCCACACGGCCGAAGGCCGTGAACTGGCCCTGGGTTTCTCGGTCAACGGATGGGTCGATGAGGCCCTGAGGGGCCTGATGACCAAGTCGGGCTTGCAGGCCGGTGACTTGCTGGTTCTGACCAAGCCAGTGGGCACGGGTGTCTTGCTGGTGGCCCATCAGCACCTTCGTGCCCGGGGCAGCTGGATCGATGCCGCACTGGAAGCCATGGTGCAGTCCAATCAGCGTGCGTCGGAGATTTTTCGGGCTCATGGCGTACGCAGCTGCACCGACCTGACCGGCTTTGGCTTGGTGGGCCATCTCTTGGAGATGACTCGCCCTTCGGACGTGGATGTCGAGCTGCATCTGTCAGCATTGCCAGTGCTCGAGGGGGCGATCGCATCGGCGACGGCCGGGCATTTGAGCTCCTTGCATGCAGCCAATGCCCAGTCTGGGACAGCCTTGCGATCGGTGCCGGCGGAGCATGCGGTCCTGCCTTTGCTTTTTGATCCGCAGACAGCCGGCGGTTTGCTCGCCGGAGTGCCGGTCGCACGGGCCGATGCGTGTCTGGCTGCGCTGCATTCAGCCGGTTATGGCCAGGCTGCCGTCATAGGCAGGGTGTTGCCCCGCAGCCAGCACCCCGCGCCCTTGTGCCTTAAAGCCTAGCTCGCCAAGACCGCATCGCCGAGAGGACGTGGACCCTACAAACTCAAGCCAGGCCGGTGAGTGGGGGGTCGCGGCACCGCCCTTGGCGCGATGGGACCCCGCTGCCTAGCGCTTGACCCGCTCGATGCCCAGGGCCGCTTCCAGACCGATGTATTCGCAGCTGACCCCCTTGTGCCACAGATCGGGCGGTGCCAGGCAGTGCTGGTGGAATTTTTCCCCGTCAAAATCTGAGAGAAAGTAGGACCGCAGAACGGCCTTGGTGGTGGGGATCAGCGTGACATTGCGAGCCAGGTCGCATTTGTTCTTGAACACGCATTCGTTGGCTTCGGTGGCGTTGCGAAACAGATGCAGCTTGATCCGTCCCGTGCCCACTCCGGACTTGGTCACGCTCAGGGCGCAAGCCGATCCGTCGACCCGCTCCAGGCCGTGGTTGCGGGCCAGAAAATTCATTTCGGCGGTGACCAGCTGCAAGAACCATTGGCCCACCACCCCGGCGCAGCTGTAGTAATCGGCTTTGATCTGCTCGTAGACCACCGGCGCGTCGGGCAGTTCCTTGCTGTTCATCCGCACCATGGGTTCGGGCCCGTTGGAAGAGCCCAGCGGTGGCATGCGCACGATCTCGTGGTTGGACCGGATGTCGGTCGGGTCCGTGCAGCCCGACAGCGCGGCCAGGGCAAAAAGGCCCAGCAGGGCAAGCAGGCGGCGCGCAAGGGAGGGCATGTTCACCATCTCATGGTCGCAGAAAGCGCAGGTTTGCGTCAATGGCGGGCTTCAGCCGGCCAAGTGGGGCAGGGGCGCCACGTTCGTGGGGGGCGTTGGGGTGCGGCTGGCGTTCATCACCATCGACAGCAGGGAGTAATAGCCGTTGATGCCGATCAGATCGACCACCCCTTGCTCGCCAAAAAGCGCAAGCGCCCGTTGCCAGCTGGCGTCGCTCACGCCGCGGTTGTGGTGCAGCTCGGTGGAAAACGCATACAAAGCCGCCTCGTCATCGGTCAATGCCGGAGGCTGTCGCCCCTGGGAAATAGCCTCGATGGTGCTTGCAGCCACGCCCGCCTTCAGGGCAATCGGGGCATGGATGGCCCACTCGACCTGCTGCGACCAGTGACGCGCCGTGATCAGGATGGCCAGCTCCGACAGTCGCAGCGGCAGGGTGCTTCGGTAGCGCAGGTATTCGCCCATGCGCTGGGCATGGCCCATGAGTTCCGGGCTGCGCATCAGGGGGACGAAGGGTGAGACCAGGGCACCGCGCGGCCCGTCGATGATGGCCTGCACCTCGTGACGCTGCGCATCGGTCCATTCGGAGGCAGGAATGGGCGGCAATCGGTCGGTATTCATAGGATGGATGGACGCTGGGGATGGCTTCTTGCGGATTATCAGGGCCCAGCTTGAGGGGGGTGTGGAACCGCGGTCACCGGCGCGAGGCTGCACCCAATGCCAAGCGGTGGCTTATGGCTCCGATGGCCAAGAAGTCAGGGCTTGCGAGTGTTTTGGCCGCAAGCCCTGGCCCGGCTAGGCCTGCGGAGCTGCGCAGAAAAACGGCAGATATTGCTGCTCCACCTGCACAAACACCACTTGCGCGCGCTGGCCGATTTGGGGCACTTCGCCCTTGGGCGCCAGCCAGCGACTGAGCATGCGAGGACCCTCCAGCAGATCGATCAACACCACCGAATAGGGCAGCTGGGTTTGCCAATGCGGTCCCTGGAAGGGCACATGAATCTGACTGTAGCTGTAGACCTGGCCTCGGCCACTGGCCGCTTGCCATGTCAGCTCGGTGCCGCCGCAGGCTGGACACAAGCGTCTGGCGTAATAGAAGATATGGTCACAGGTTTTGCAATGCTGCAGCAGCAACTGTTGCCGGTTGCAGCCCTCCCAGAAGGGCCGCGAATCTTCGGTGGCTGCAGGCCGTTCGGCCAGCAAGGGCTCGTGGGTGTGCATGCTCAGGCCTCCATCACCATGACGCCACAGACGGAGAACACGCCGCCGTTGCCACTGACCACCGCACGCCGGGCGTGCGGGACTTGGCGCCTGCCGGCGGTGCCGCGAAGCTGGTGCACCGCCTCGGTCACATGCAGCATGCCCCCAATATGCGCCTGCGACAGCAAGCCGCCGTGCGGATTGAGCGGACAGCGCCCACCCAGACTGGCATGTCCGGCGCGCAGGTAATCCCCGGCGCCGCCCGGCGGCGAGAAACCCAGGGCATCGAGCGTGATCAGCACGGAGACCGTGAAGGCATCGTGCAAGAGCGCCACTTGCAGATCTTGCGGCCCGATGCCGGCTGATTCAAAAGCATCGCGGCCGGCTGCGGCCATGCCCAAATCGGCCAGGTCGGGGGTCTGCGCCACGCTGTTGTGGGTCGAGCGCATGGCCATCGAGCGGATATAGATCGGTTTGAGTCCACGCGCCAGCGCGCGTTCTCGGCTCATGAGGATCAGCGCGCCACCGCCATCAGAGACTTGCGAGCAGTCAAACAGTCGCAAGGGGGTGGCAATCATTCGGCTGGCCAGATAGTCGTCCATGGACATCGGCTTGCGCATTTGCGCGTTGTCATTGAGCAGCGCATGACGGCGAGTGATCAAAGCCACCTCGGCCAGGTCTTTGTCGCTGGCGCCATATTCATGCAGATAGCGCTGCGCGAGCAGGGCATAGGGCACCACCATGCCGTGCAGTCCAAAGGGCTCTTCCCATTCCTCGCCACCGAGCAGATTGCGCAAGGCCAGGCCGCGCGCACCTTCAGGCCGGCCGGTCAGGGTGTTTTCGCCATAAACGCAGGCGGCAATCTCGCAGTGTCCCGACTCGATCGCCCACACCGCCTGCTGCAGCATGGTCATGGCAGTCACCGTGCCGCCCACATCGACAGTGCTGATGAATCGGGGCCGCAAGCCCAGATATTCCACCAGCGTCGACGAGAACATCGAATTGGGAATGGCATAGGGGTCCAGATTGATCAGTCCATCGATCTCCGGAATCCGCACCCCACTATCGGCAGCGGCCTCCTGCACCGCCCAGGCCTGAATCTGCACCGACTCCAGGCCCGGCAGCTTGCCCACGCGGGTTTCCCCAGCTCCAACAATCACCACATCCTGGCTGACGCGCGGCATGCAATCCTTTCTCTTCCCGGCTCGGACATTTTTTGCCGGATCAAGGACGAACAGAAGGCCCGAAGGCCCATTATGGGGCAGCCCTGCCTGCGGCGGGGCGGGGCGGGGCGGGGCGCTGCCGTGCCTACTCCACCGTCACGCTCTTGGCCAGATTGCGTGGCTTGTCCACATCCGTCCCCCGCGCACAGGCCGTGTGATAGGCCAGCAACTGGAGCGGCACCACATGCAGCAGCGGGCTGAGCAGGCCGTAATGTTCGGGCATGCGAATCACGTGCAGGCCTTCACTGCTTTCGATGTGGGTGTCGCTATCGGCCAGCACATACAACACCCCGCCGCGGGCACGCACCTCCTGCATATTGCTCTTGAGCTTTTCCAGCAGGCTGTCGTTGGGCGCCACCGTCACCACCGGCATGCTGCTGGTCACCAAGGCCAGCGGGCCGTGCTTGAGCTCGCCAGCGGGGTAGGCTTCGGCGTGGATGTAGCTGATTTCCTTGAGCTTGAGCGCACCCTCCAGCGCAATCGGGTAGTGCAGGCCGCGGCCCAGAAACAGCGCATTTTCCATACGGGCAAAGTCTTCGGCCCAGCTGATCAGTTGCGGCTCCAGGGCCAGCACCGCTTGCAGGGCCACCGGCAGGTGGCGCATGGCCTTCAGATGCGCGGCCTCTGCGGCGGCATCGAGCCGGCCACGGCTTTCGGCCAAGGCCAGCGTCAGCAGAAACAGACCGGCCAGCTGCGTGGTGAAAGCCTTGGTTGAGGCCACGCCGATTTCCACACCGGCTCGGGTGATATAGGCCAGCTCGCATTCACGCACCATGGCCGAGGTA
>CAYPSU010000094.1:6683-10728 GCA_964413475.1 uncultured Polaromonas sp.
GTTGCGGTAGCGGTATTCGCTGGCCACTTCGACCTGGGTCGGAATCTGGGCGATGTCTTCCAGCCAGTATTTGGCGGTGCAGCCGCTGTAGTAGCTGGTGCCGCAGGCCAGAATCAGCACCGAGTCGATTTCTTTGAAGCAGCGGTAGGCGCCATCGCCAAACAGCTCGGGCGTGATGCCTTCCACGCCTTCCAGCGTGTCGGCAATCGCACGGGGCTGCTCAAAAATTTCTTTTTGCATGTAGTGTCGATAGGGGCCCAGTTCGGCCGCTCCGCTGTGGGCCTGCACCGTGCGTACGGCACGTTCCACCGATCGGCCAGCCTTGTCCAGCACCCAGTAGCGGCCGGGCTGAAGGTCCACCAGATCGCCTTCATCCAAGTAAACGATCTGGTCGGTCACGCCAGCCAGCGCCATCGCGTCACTGGCCAGAAAATGTTCCTCCTTCTGTCCCAGGCCCAGCACCAGGGGTGAGCCGGCTCGCGCGCCCACCACCCGCTGGGGCTCGTCGCGGCAGAAGGCGGCAATGGCGTAGGCGCCTTGCAGATGCGCCACTGCAGCGCGCACCGCCTCGAAAAAGTCGCCGTCGTAGAGGCTGTCAATCAGGTGGACGATCACCTCGGTGTCGGTCTGGCTCTGGAAGACGTAGCCTTTGGCCTGAAGTTGAGTGCGCAGTTCTTCGTGGTTTTCGATGATGCCGTTGTGCACCAGCGCCACCCGCCCGGCCTTGTCGGTGGCCTGTGCACCAGGCCCGTGGCTGAAATGCGGATGCGCGTTGTGCACCGCTGGGGCGCCGTGCGTGGCCCAGCGCGTGTGCGCAATGCCGGTGGTGCCGACCAGGGATTCGCTTTGAACCTGCTCTTGCAATTGCGCCACCCGCGAGACGCTGCGCGCGCGATGCAGGCTGCCCCGGTGCACGGCCACTCCGCAGGAGTCGTAGCCGCGGTATTCAAGCCGCTGCAAGCCCTGAACCAGAATTGGAACGATGTCGCGGTGTGAAACCGCAGCGACGATGCCACACATGAGGAGTCTCCTTCAAACCCCGAATGCTAGGACTTTTGAAAAGAATTTATATTTCTTTTATTTGATATTTCAGATTTTTTATTTCGTAAAAATGACATAATGGTGATTTATTTCTTTGATAGATGATTTATGGAAGAAATAGACAATCTTGATCTTCGGCTTCTGGAGGCCTTGCAGCGCGATGCATCGGGCAGTAACCAGGACCTGGCCCAGGCTCTGGGCGTGTCACCGGCCACCTGCCTGCGTCGGACCCGCCGCTTGCAGGAGGCCGGCCTGATTGAGCATCAGATGGCATTGCTCAACACCGACCGATTGGCCCGCCGCCTGGGTCATGGGCTGAGCGCGGTGGTCGAGATCAGCCTGGACCGTCAGGGCGATGAGCAGGCGCGGGCCTTCGAGGCGCGTGTGGTCGCTGACGATGCGGTGCAGCAGTGCTACCGCGTTTCGCCGGGCCCGGACTTTGTGCTGATCGTGCGGGTCAGGGACATGCCCGCTTATGCGGCGCTGGCTCAGCGTTTGTTCAGCAGCGACGCCAATGTGCGCAATGTGAAGGCTTTTTTCAGCCTTCATCGGGCCAAATTCAGACCGATCGAGCCGTTGCCCTTGCCGTCTTGAGGGGGCCGGGGTGGCTTGTGGCAGTTCCTGGTGCAGTGATCATCTGGCGCCTGTCGCCGCGAGGGCGCAGAGCCTCTTCAATGGCAGGGTCGTGAGGACGCGGCGGGCCTCAAGGTCGACCTGCAGCAGAGCAGCTGTGGGAGCGCCGCCCTCGGCGCGATGGGTGGTGAATCAGGAGACGATATAGGCTGCCGCGCCGCTGGCCAGCAATTGTCCGCTGGCCGAGAAGAATTCCATTTGGGTGTTGGCCACCCGCGATCCCAGCCGGACCACCCGACCTTGTGCCTCGAAGCGTTCGCTGACGGCCGGCCGAAGATAGTCCACCCGCAGGTCAATCGTGCCCAGCCGGTCGAAATGCTTCATGCGCTGTTCCAGGGGCTTGTCGGGATGGCGAGAGCCCAGGGCGCAGATGCAAGCCATGCCGGCCACCACATCCAGCACCGCACTGATCACCCCCCCGTGCAGACGGTCGTGGACGAAGTTGCCTATGAGTTCTGGCTTCATCAGCATGCTGCACCGAAACCAGTCGGGCCCGGCGGCCACCATCTGCAGGCCCAGCGAGCGATTGAAGACGATCTGTTCTTCGAAGAGCGAGCGTAAATAGTTCTGGAATTCGGCGTCCAGGCCGGACGCAGCGCTTGAGATAGGTTCGTTCATGGCTCGATTGTCGGCCATGCCAGCACACAGCGGCGGCTCAAGCTGAGCCGTCTGCTCAGTGCCGGCTGAAGTCGGGCAGGCGTTTGTCCATGAAAGCGGTGAAGGCTTCGCGGGCGGCCGGTTCGCCCAGCATGCGACCAAAAATCAGGGCCTCCTGGCTCATGCGCTGGGCTATCTCTGATTGCGTGCCCAGCTTCATCAGGCGTTTGGTCTCCAGCAGGGAACTCATCGGCTTGCCCGCCAGGCGTCGCGCCTGTTGCTGGGCCAGGGCATTGGCTTGGGTGGGTGGCACGATGCGATTGACCAGCCCCCACTCCAGCGCGCTTTCGGCGCTGAAGGGCTCACCCAGCAGCAGGGCTTCAGCGGCCCGTGTATGACCCATGAGGCGCGGCATCAGCAGGCTCGAGGCGGCCTCTGGGCACAGGCCCAGATTCACGAAGGGCGTGGAGAAGGCGGCGTTATCGCCGGCATAGACCAGATCGCAATGCAGCAGCATGGTGGTGCCCACCCCCACCGCAGGCCCGCAGACCGCCGCCACCAGCGGTTTGGCAAAGCCGCTGATGCCGCGCAGAAAGCGGAACACTGCCGCGTCTTCCGAGGCGGGCGGGCTGTTGAGGAAATCCCCCAGGTCATTGCCGGCCGAAAACACCGTCTCATGGCCCTGAATCACCACCGCGCGCACCTTTGCATCGGCTGACGCTTCGGTCAGGGCATCGGCCAGCTGGCCGTACATGGCGGCTGTCAGCGAATTTTTGCGCTGCAGGCGGTTGAGCGTGAGGGTGGTCACGCCAGCCTCATGGTCGATGAGGATGTCGCTCATGAAATTCACTCCTTGTAGTAGACGATCTGGTGCGCGCTGGCCAGCAGCAAGCCGGTGCGCGACCACAGATGGGCGGTCTGATCAAAAAAACCGTGCCGGAAATCCTGCGCCCGCGCCTGGGCATACACATGCTGTCCGCCAACGGCCGCCAGTTCGGCCTCACTGGCATGGAAGTACACGGTCAGAGAAACGGTGCCGGTCGCCACCCACCGGGCGCGTCGCAGCCAGATGCGGGGATAGAAGGCATCACTCATGGCCGTCAGCGCCTGCAGATCCAGGGGGCGCTGCTGCGCATCCCGCAGCCACAGGCGGGTCTGGCTGTCGCGCTCGCTGCCATCGGAAACCGCAGGCACCGCCCCTTCAATCAGTCGGATGTCATAACGCCGCACCCACTCCACCGATTCGAACAGAATCACGGGTTCGAAAGCCTCTGGGGCTTGAACCTCGGGCAGGGCCAGATCCTGGCGGCGCCAGACTTCACGCCGAACCGCAGTGACCACGGTGGCCGTAGCCATCACTTCCTCGTTGTTCTCGACGAGTTGGGTCAGCTCCACCAGCCAGTGCTGGGTCGAACGGTTGCTGCGGGCTGCGCGGGCCTTGATTCGATAAGCCCCGTCTTTTAGCGCCGCCGCATAGTTGACGGTCAACGACACCGGCTCGCCCAGGCACTCCGATTGCTTGACCGCCTGCACCATCAGTGCCGCCGTGATGCCGCCATAGGGCCCCACCATATTGGCCCAGGCGGCATGGGTCCGGCCTTCAAGGACGCCCGCCTCATGGCCCGCTTGCAGGGCCAGGGCCTCGTCGAGGACATGGCGGCTGTGCTCGGGCGCTTGTGGGGGGGTGTCAGAGAGGGCTGTGCGCATGATTCAGTCTATCGCGCCGGGGGCGGCGCTCCCACAGGGGAATCCATCGCGCCGGGGGCGGCGCTCC
>CAYPSU010000095.1:0-10552 GCA_964413475.1 uncultured Polaromonas sp.
TGTAGCGGCCCGAGTATTCAATTTCCTGCCACTGGCGAACCATGCCCAGATAGCGATTGTTGAGCGACAACACTTTGATGGGGGTGTTGTACTGCAAGCAAGTGGAGAGTTCCTGAATGCACATCTGCACAGAGCCTTCCCCGGTGACGCAGTAAACCTCGCTCTCGGGTTTGGCCAGCTTGATGCCCATAGCGTAGGGGATGCCCACGCCCATGGTGCCCAAGCCGCCGGAATTGATCCAGCGGCGAGGCTGGTCGAATTTGTAGAACTGCGCCGCCCACATTTGATGCTGCCCCACATCCGACGTGATGTAGGCCTCTACATCATGGGTCATGTTCCAGAGCGTCTCAATCACCATTTGGGGTTTGATGACGTCCTTGTTGCCCCGGTCATACTTCAGGCAATCACGGCTACGCCAGCCCTCGATGGTTTCCCACCACTGCGCAAGGGCCTGGCCATCGGGCTTAAGACCCGACTCCCTGATCATTCCAATCAGCTCAGTCAGCACGTCGCGTACATCACCAACGATGGGAACGTCCACCTTGACTCGCTTGGAGATACTGGAAGGATCAATATCGATGTGAATGATCTTGCGCTCGTTTTGCGCAAAATGCTTGGGATTGCCGATCACCCGGTCGTCAAAGCGGGCTCCAATGGCAATCAGCACATCGCAATTTTGCATGGCATTGTTAGCCTCGATCGTTCCGTGCATGCCCAGCATGCCGAGAAACTTGCGATCGGTAGCCGGATAAGCGCCGAGTCCCATCAGGGTGTTGGTGCAGGGATAGCCCAGCATATCCACCAGGGTGCGCAATTCCTGCGAAGCGTTGGAGAGCAGGACGCCCCCCCCACTGTAGATGTAAGGCCTCTTGGCCGTCATCAGCAATTGCAGGGCCTTGCGAATCTGCCCCCCGTGTCCTTTGCGAACCGGGTTGTAACTGCGCATGTCGACGGTTGCGGGATAGTCATAGATGCACTTCTTGACGGTGACATCCTTCGGGACATCCACCACCACCGGGCCGGGACGACCAGACCTGGCAATGTGAAACGCCTTCTTCATGACCGAGGCCAGGTCACGCACGTCTTTGACTAAAAAGTTGTGCTTGACGATCGGTCGAGTGATCCCCACCGTGTCGCACTCCTGAAAAGCGTCCAGACCAATGGCCGCCGTCGGGACTTGCCCCGTGACGATCACCATCGGAATGCTATCCATGTAAGCCGTCGCTATCCCGGTGACCGCGTTGGTGACGCCCGGCCCTGAGGTGACAAGTGCCACTCCAACCTTACCCGTCGCACGCGCATAACCGTCGGCGGCATGCACCGCAGCCTGCTCATGCCGAACCAGCACGTGCTGCATCTTGTCTTGCTTGTAGAGCGCGTCGTAGATGTAGAGAACCGCGCCACCGGGATAGCCCCAGATGAACTCGACCTCTTCATCGATCAGGGCGCGGACCAAAATTTCGGCGCCCAACATTTCCTGACCCTTGCCCGGAGCCTGGGCGGCTGCGGCACTGGCCATTTCTGCTTTGGAGATTTCCATGATGAACCTTTGCGAATTTCTCTAACGAAAAACCTTCGGTGCCCCTGGGCACGCCCTTGTGAAGCGCCCGCGGGACTTTGGACTTCAGACCATGACCGGTTGGAAACACGCGGCGGATCGAAGCCCGTTTGCCTGTTGAACTGAACTGCTTATTATGACACCAAAGAAAAAAACAACCCGGACAGCATCAAGTCCACCCTCCCCGCCGATGACATAATTTCCACACCTCCTCGCCTTCGGCTGCACAGCCGAAGGGGGATTTCGGGCCAACGGCCCCTCCGATTCGCGCTGCAACATCCCTTGGCATCCGACACCGAACTGTCCGAATTTCTCAAGAGCGTGGAGCGCCGTGCCTTCAAGCGATGCCTCTACCATCTCCGGGATGAGGAGGCTGCCTTGGACGTTGTCCAGGACAGCATGATGAAGCTGGCTCAGCATTACGGCGATAAGCCCCCGTCTGAGTTGCCCTTGCTGTTTCAGCGTATCCTCACCAACTGCATGCAGGATTGGTTCCGGCGCCAGAAAACCCGGCAGGCGCTCTTTTCGAGCCTGAGCGACTTTGAAGCCTCAGAAGACTCCGAAATCCTGGACTTTTTGCCGACTGCGCTTGACGGGAAGACGGAAGAAAGCGTCCAGGATTCGGTGGAACGGGCCCAAATCCTGCAACTGTTGGAAAATCTCATAACGGAATTGCCAGATCGTCAACGAGAAGCCTTTCTGATGCGTTACTGGGAGGAGATGGATGTCGCAGAAACTGCCGCCGTCATGGGCTGCTCGCAGGGCAGCGTCAAAACGCACTGCTTTCGCGCGGTGCAGGCCCTCAGCAAGGCTCTGAAGGCTCGAGGATTTTCAGCATGACCCAGAACGTTCCACGACACCAAGAGCCACTGATCGACCGACAAGGCCTGCGGCTGGCCGCCCGCCTCAATCCGGCCTGCGCCCAGTTGCCCCACGATATTGCCGAACGGCTGCGCGCCGGGCGCGAGCAGGCCCTGGCCCTGCGCAAGGTGGAGGCTCTCCCGGTAGCAGTCAGCCGTAACGCGATGGTGCTGGCCGCGGGCCCCGATGAAGCCATGGGTTGGTTTGGACGCCTGGGAACCTGGCTGGCCTTGTGTCTGCTGGTCATCGGGATGCTCGGCATCAGTGAGATTCAAAACGAATTACGGGCCCGTGAACTGGCCGAGGTGGACTTGGCGCTGCTCCTGGACGATCTACCCCCTGCGGCTTTTTCTGATCCCGGATTTATCCAGTTTCTCAAGACTGAAGAACCCTGAGTGGCCATGAACGACCGCCCCTTGACCCTCATCCGTCCGTCCCCATGGGATGCGCTGCGCTTGCCAGCCCTCGCGTTGGCGCTCATGATGGCTCACGCCGGCACCCCTGCGCTGTCGGCTCCAGCGCCCCAAGAATCCCAGATTCAGCGAGGGGAAGCCCCCGTGCCGCCCCAAGCTAAAGCCAGTGGCCCGGCAGAGACGAAGCCCTCCAACTGGCAGCGGCTCAGCGCTTCCGAGCGGCAAGCTCTGGCGCCACTTTCGGGCACCTGGGACCAGCTAAGCCCAACGCACCGGAAAAAATGGCTGGAAATCTCGCGCAACTTCCCCTCCCTTCAAGCGCAAGAGCAGGCCAAGATGCACCAGCGTATGCGTGAATGGGCCCTGCTAAGTGCAGAGGAGAGAGCGCGCGCACGGCTCAATTTTGGCAAGACCTCTGAAATTGCACGCGAGTTGAGCCCGGCAGAAAAGCTGGCCAAATGGCAGGCCTATCAGGCGCTGCCCCCCGAGCAGCGCCTCAAGTTGGCCGAACAGGCCAAAACCCGCAACATCGGTGCCGCACCGGCCCCTCAACCCATACCGGCCCAAAAGCTGGCTGTGCTGCCTGCCCCGGGCGGGGCGCGGGGACCCAAGGTTACAGAAGCTGCGGACCCATCGGCAGCGGGCGAAGAGTCTTCGGGCCAACAGTAGACGACCGGCCTCGCCATGGAATGATGTGGGGTTTGCCCGCCCGGCCCAGCCTATGCCCCAACCCACCGACCACCCACTGCCCTTGAGCCCTCAAAGCGCCCCCACCCCGTCGATCTTTCGTCGCATGGCCTGCTGGTGCTACGAGGGCGTTCTCTTGTTCGCGGTCATCTTCATCGCCAGCTATTTGTTCAGCTCCCTCAGTCAGACCCGACACGCGCTGGAAAACCGAGCGGCCCAGCAGGCCTTCCTGTTTCTGGTGCTCGGCATCTATTTCGGATGGTTCTGGTCCCGCGGCCAGACCCTTGCAATGAAAACTTGGCACATCCGCGTGGTTGGCCTTGACGGCCAGCCCCCGTCTCAGAAGCGGGCCTTGGGTCGATATCTGCTGAGCTGGATGTGGTTTCTTCCACCTCTGGCGGCGGTACAGGTGTTCAATCTGGATGCCCGATTCTCACTGGTGGCCAGTTTCTTGTGGATCTGCTCTTGGGCTGCGCTAGCCCTTCTGCACAAAGATCGACAGTTTTTGCACGATGCACTTGCGGGCACGCGTCTGATCGACTCCAAAGCCGATCAGGCGGCTGCGCGGGCGCAAGGGTAAGCTGCCACCTAACCGAAGCGGCGCTCGCAATGCCGAAATTTCAGCCCTCATGAGCATCAACTTGCCTCCGGCTGCCCCACAGCACAAATCTGCCGCATGTCCCGACCCATCGGGGCGCGGGCGGAAGGTGGAGGGCGTCAAACCCCTGAGCCGTGCGCCACAACCCTTAACGACGGACCTGAAAGCGGGCGGGGATGGGCGGGCTTTCCGATCCGAAATCAAGTCGGCAGCATCGCTGGGGATGGCAACTTCCCGGACCCGTCGGGATGGGGGGAAAGTGAGCCTGCGGGCCGGCTGGTCGAGCCGGCTTTCTGCCCGGGGGTCGCATCCGTCATGAGCCCAAATTTCTCAATTTGCGTGTACTGCGGTTCCCGCAGTGGCGCTGACCCCCGGTGGGCCGAACAGGCACGCATTGTCGGACGCTGGATCGCCGATCACGGCGGTCAGTTGGTCTATGGCGGTGGACGCAACGGCCTGATGGGTATCCTGGCGGACACCACGCTACAGGCTGGCGGTCGGGTGGTTGGGGTCATTCCGAGGGCATTGGTCGAGCGGGAATTCGCGCACCGCGACTGCACCGAGCTGCATGTGGTCGAAACCATGCACGAGCGCAAACGCATCATGGCCGATAGAGCCGACGCTTTCTTGGCACTTCCCGGAGGGATCGGAACCCTGGAGGAGTTCTTCGAAGTCTGGACTTGGCGTCAGCTTGGGTATCACAACAAGCCCGTTGGATTACTCAACCACGCGGGCTACTACGAAGCCTTGCTGAAATTTCTCGAACATGGCGTCGCAGAGCAATTCATGGGTACTTGGCAGATGGAACTGATTGCAGCTGACGACAACGCCCCCCGACTCTTGCAAACACTGGTGCAAAGTGCAGGACTGAGCAGCGCCAGCGGTCTGAACCAGATCTGAAAGCCCAGCAGCGCCGGTCAGACCGCAGACTCGTCCTGCTCACCGGTGCGAATCCGCACCACGCGCTCAACGCTGGTCACAAAAATCTTGCCATCGCCAATCTTGCCGGTGCGCGCCACCTTGACGATGGCATCGACACAACGATCCACATCGTCGGACTTAACCACCACTTCCACCTTGACCTTGGGAAGAAAATCAACCACATACTCGGCACCGCGATAAAGCTCAGTGTGGCCCTTCTGGCGCCCGAAGCCCTTGACCTCGGTGACCGTCAGGCCGGTGACGCCCACCTCGGCCAGCGCCTCGCGGACTTCCTCAAGCTTGAACGGTTTGATGATGGCAGTAATTTGCTTCATGAGAACTCCAGGCTGACTGACGCAATTGTGACTGATCCAGGCTGGTGTCAGCTCATGCCCTGAAACGGCTGGTGATCGGGTAGCGCCAGTCCTTGCCAAAACTTCGGTGACTGACCCGAATGCCCACCGGCGCCTGGCGCCGCTTGTATTCGTTGATTTTGATCAGGCGCGTGACCTGCTCGACCACCTGGCGGTCAAACCCGGCAGCCACGATATCCTCGATCCGCTCGTCGTTTTCCATGTAACGCACCAAGATGGCATCCAGAATCTCGTAGGGCGGGAGACTGTCCTGATCGGTCTGGTCAGGTCGCAACTCGGCCGAAGGTGGGCGAGTGATGATGCGTTCAGGTATGGGGCTGCGGCCAGTGCCGTAAGGATCGTGGGCATTGCGCCAATGGGCCAAATCAAAAACCGTTGTCTTGAATAGATCCTTGATCACCGCGAATCCACCAGCCATGTCGCCATAAAGCGTGCAGTACCCAGTGGCCATTTCGCTCTTGTTCCCAGTGGTCAGGACGATGGAACCGAACTTATTGGACAAGGCCATCAAGATCACCCCGCGGATACGGGCCTGAATGTTCTCCTCAGTGGCATCGACCGGCCGATCGGCGAACTCGCCAGCCAGGGTGGACAGGAAGGCTTCAAACTGCGGGACGATCGAGTACTCGTCGTAACGGACACCAAGTCGCCGGGCCATCTCGCGCGCATCCTCCAGCGATATAGAAGCGGTATAAGGAGAGGGCATCATCACCGCCCTCACCCGCTGTGGGCCCAGGGCATCAACGGCCGCCGCCAGCACCAGGGCCGAATCAATGCCCCCGGACAGGCCGAGCAGCGCGCCGGGAAACCCGTTCTTGCCAAGGTAATCGCGCACCCCCAGAACCAGCGCGTCCCACAGATCAGCCCTCACATCGCGCAAGGGCGCGATCGGACCTTGGAGGACCACCGGGCCGGCAGCTTCGGCCTGCGCAAGCAAGTGCAAGGACTCCTCCTGAAAACTCATGGCGCGGCTGGCCAGTTGCCCGTCGGCCTGCAAGCCGAATGAGGCGCCCTCGAAAATCACCTCGTCCTGCCCACCGACCAAATGAGCAAAAACCAGAGGAAGCCCCGTCTGGCGAGCGCGCAGCGCCATCGCCGCCTCCCGTTCCCGGGACTTGCCAGCGTGGAAGGGCGAGGCATTGATGACCGCCAGCACCTGCGCTCCCGCTTGGCGGGCCTGAAGCGCCGGCCGTTCGAACCAGGCGTCCTCGCAGATCAGCAGACCCACCCTGACCGTCCGATCGCCCTCGCCAACTGAAAACACGCAAGGATCAGAGCCGGGGACAAAATACCGCCGCTCATCAAACACTTGGTAGTTGGGCAGCTCCTGTTTGGCATAGCTGTGCAGCCTTCGACCCTCACAAAGCACGTGGGCTGCATTGAGGAGTTGGGGCACGCTGATGCTTCGGGTGCGCAGGCCGTCAGGTCGATGGAAGGGCGAGGGCCCGCCGACCACCACATGCAGACCGGGCAGATCGGCCAAGTCTCGCGCCACCTGATCGACCGCCTCCTCGCAGGCCTGCACAAAGGCCGGCCGCAAATAGAGGTCTTCTGCGGCGTAACCGCATATGGCCAACTCGGCGGTGAGCACCAGCCGGCAGCCCTCGGCATAGGCTGCGCGCGCCGCGTCCACGATCTTGCGGGCATTGCCCGGCATATCGCCCACGCAATAGTTGAGTTGGGCCACGCAGATCTTCAGCGACATGGGAATGACAGGACCGTATGGAAGAAAGCGGCGCGGACGGAACACAATCGTCCATGGCCAAAAATGATTATGTCATCCGGGTTCTGAAGCGTTGGGACGAGATCACCACAACCCAGTGGAACGGTCTGCTCGCCGCCCAGGTCGGTCGAGCTGAACCGCCCTTCATGCGCTACGAGTATCTTTCGGCCCTCGATCGCAGCGACAGCGCGACCGATCGGACCGGTTGGCACCTGCGGCTGCTGACCCTGTGGCAAGGCGCGGACCTGGCTGCCGCCAGTGCGGTCTACCTCAAAGACCACTCCTACGGGGAATATGTCTTCGACTGGGCGTGGGCGCGGGCCTACCAGCAGCACGGTCTGAATTACTACCCCAAGGCTCTGGTGGCCTGTCCCTTCACCCCGGTCGGCGGGGCCCGCTTGCTGGCGGCCGACGAAGAGGCTCGCCTGGCTCTTTTGGCCGCCCTACTCGACTGGTGCAAGGCCGAGAGCCTGTCCTCGCTGCATCTGCTTTTCCTGAACCCGGTTGACGCAGCGGCCTGCAAAACTGCCGGATTGATGCTGCGTCAGACCTTGCAGTTTCACTGGGAAAACCGTCGCCCGGATCCGGCCGGGATGGCGGCACAGCCTTATCGAGACTTTGAGGATTTTCTCTCCTGCCTGAGCCAGGACAAGCGCAAGAAGATCCGTCAGGAGCGCAGAAAGGTGGCTGAGGCAGGCGTGAGCTTCCGATGGCTGCGCGGCTCTTCGATCCAAGACAGCGATTGGGACTTCTTCTACCGATGCTATGAGCGCACCTATCTCGAGCACGGCAACGCTCCCTACCTGAGCCGCGATTTTTTCAGCCGGATAGCGAAGGACCTGCCTGAAAGCTGGTTGCTTTTCATCGCCGAGCGCTCGGGCCGGGCCATTGCCAGCAGCCTGATCGGTCTGCAGGCCTCTGCCGACGCCTCACGAGCGCCCGAGGTGGCCTACGGTCGCTATTGGGGGGCTCTGGAACGGGTCGACTGCCTTCATTTCGAGGCCTGCTACTACCAGCCTCTGCAGTGGTGCATAGAGCGCGGCGTGCAGCGCTTCGAGGGCGGCGCCCAGGGCGAGCACAAAATGGCCCGGGCTCTGATGCCCATATCCACCCTGAGCGCCCACTGGCTCTCGCACCCGGCCTTTGCCGATGCCGTCAAGAACTTCTTGGACCGCGAGGACCACGGGGTGCGCCATTATTTAGACGCGCTTTCCTCGCGCAGCCCCTTCCGTCAGGCCTGATGCCGGCCGAGCGATGGCTGGCCTCAGGAGTGACGTCCTGATTTGCGGTAATTCTCGATACCGCTCATGATTTCCTGGTGGGCCGATTCCTTCCCCTCCCAGCCCAGAACCTTGACCCACTTGCCCGGCTCAAGGTCCTTGTAGTGCTCGAAAAAATGCGCGATGGTCTTCAGACGCATCGGGTTGAGGTCCTCGGGCTTTTGCCACTGGGTGTAGATGGACAGGATTTTGTCGATGGGTACAGCCAGCACCTTGCCGTCCTCGCCAGCCTCGTCCTGCATTTTCAAAATGCCCAGCGCCCGGCAGGGCACCACCACACCTGGAATCAGCGGTACTGGAGTGATGACCAGTACGTCGACCGGATCACCGTCGCCGGAAATCGTCTTGGGCACGTAGCCGTAGTTGGTCGGGTAGTGCATCGCAGTGCTCATAAAGCGATCCACAAAAATAGCCCCGGTGTCCTTGTCCACCTCGTACTTGATCGGGTCGGCGTTCATCGGGATTTCGATGATCACATTAAAGCAATCGGGCACCTTGTTACCAGGGGTCACGTTGTCCAGGGACATGATGAGAAACTCCGCGGAAAAATTAGAAAGAAGGCAAAAGCGCGTCTGTACAGGTAGGACAGGGTCTCATCGGGGACCCGGCAACCTCGGTATTTACCCTCATTTTACTGATGCGACGCTTACGTCCAGTAGGAAGCGAACGGGTTTGACGGTAAATTCCCTGGGTTGGCCAATCAGTCCCCGTGCGGAGACGGGGGGTTGAGGAAGCAACGCAAGGCGGTGCAACGTGACCCTTGTGTTGCACCGATACCCTCACGACTAAAAATGGAGATTTGATATGACGGGCAACTCGGCGCTTACTCTGGCGCTCGTTTGTGGACTGATCGCAGTCGTTTACGGCTTCTGGGCCAGAAGTTGGATTCTTGGGCAGGACGCGGGCAATGCCCGCATGCAGGAAATCGCTGCCGCGATTCAGACCGGCGCTGCTGCCTATTTGGCACGGCAATACAAGACGATTGCCATCGTTGGGGTCATCCTGGCGGTGCTCATCGCCCTCTTTTTGGACCTCAAGACCGCCATCGGCTTCATCGTGGGCGCAGTGCTATCGGGCGCCTGTGGTTTTATCGGCATGAACGTCTCGGTTCGCGCCAATGTGCGTACCGCACAAGCGGCCACCCACGGCATAGGACCAGCGCTTGATGTGGCCTTCCGAGGCGGCGCCATCACAGGCATGCTGGTGGTCGGGCTGGGCTTGCTGGGCGTGGCCGGCTTCTACTGGGTGCTGGTGGGCGGCACCACCACGCTGGAGGGCAAGGCCCTGTCGGCCGCGCTCAATCCGCTGATCGGCTTTGCCTTCGGCTCTTCCCTGATTTCCATCTTTGCGCGCCTGGGCGGAGGCATCTTCACCAAGGGCGCCGACGTTGGCGCCGACCTGGTCGGCAAGGTCGAGGCGGGCATCCCCGAGGACGATCCGCGCAACCCGGCTGTGATTGCTGACAACGTCGGTGATAACGTCGGAGACTGCGCTGGCATGGCCGCCGACCTGTTTGAAACCTATGCGGTCACCCTGATCGCCACCATGGTGCTGGGCGCGCTCATGGTCTCCGGTGTGGGCGCTGGCGCGGTGCTTTATCCGCTGGCGCTTGGCGCCGTATCTATCGTCGCCTCGATCATCGGCTGCTTCTTTGTCAAGGCGGCCCCGGGCATGAAAAACGTCATGCCCGCTCTCTACAAGGGCCTGATCGTCGCCGGCGTGCTCAGCCTGATCGCCTTCTACTTCATCACCCAGACCATGTTCGCGGGGGGCCTGACCATCAGCGGCAACAAGGTCAGCTCGATGGCACTGTTCGGCACCTGCGTAGTAGGCTTGCTGCTGACTGCCGGCATGGTCTGGATCACCGAGTACTACACCGGCACCGACTATCCGCCGGTCAAGCATGTGGCCCAGGCCTCAACCACCGGCCACGCCACCAACATCATCGCCGGCATCGGCGTGAGCATGAAGTCCACCGCCTGGCCGGTGCTGATGGTCTGCGTGGCCATCATCGCCAGTTACTGGTTGGCCGGGCTCTACGGCGTGGCCGTAGCGGCCACAGCCATGCTCAGCATGGCCGGCATCATCGTGGCGCTCGACGCCTATGGCCCGATCACGGACAACGCGGGCGGCATTG
>CAYPSU010000096.1:0-10360 GCA_964413475.1 uncultured Polaromonas sp.
CACCGCCGTCCAGGGTGTCGTTGCCCGCACCGCCGTCCAGGGTGTCGTTGCCCGCACCGCCGACCAGGCTGTTGCTGACGCCGTTGCCGATCAGCACGTTGGCCAGTGTGTTGCCAGTTCCGTTGATGGTGGTGCTGCCGGTCAGGGTCAGGTTTTCGAGCTGGTTGCCCAGGGTGTAGGTGGTCGACGATAGGACTGTGTCGGTGCCTTGGTTGGCCGCTTCGATGACTACGTCCTCGGCAACGTTGACCACATAGGTGTCGTTGCCTATTCCGCCGACCAGAGTGTCAATGCCCTCCCCGCCGTTCAGGATGTCGTTGCCTGCCCCCCCCTCGAGCTGGTTGTTCAACCCATCGCCCGTCAGCGTGTCGGCAGAGCCGCTGCCGATCAGGTTTTCGATATTTAGCAGGATATCGCCAGCCGCGTCTGCGTTCGAGCCCCTCCCGTCGGCCAGCGAGACCATGACGCCGCCGATGGAGCTCGCATAGGAGACGGTGTCAGTGCCCGTACCGCCTTCAAGCGTGTCATCGCCCGCGCCGCCGATCAGGGTGTCATCGCCCTGACCGCCGTCCAGGCGGTTGTTGCCGCTGTTGCCGGTCAGCAGGTTGTTCAGCTCGTTGCCAGTTCCGTTGATAGTGGCGGTGCCGGTCAGGGTCAGGTTTTCGAGGAAGTTGCCCAGGGTGTAGTTGACCGAGGCTTCGACCGAGTCGGTGCCTTGGTTGTCCAGCTCGGTGACCTGGTCCCCCAAGTTGTCCACCACATAGATGTCGTTGCCTATTCCGCCGGCCAGGGTGTCAGCGCCCTGACCGCCGTCCAGGCGGTTGTTGCCGATGTTGCCGGTCAGGATGTTGCTCAGTCCGTTGCCAGTTCCGTTGATGTGGGCAATGCCGGTCAGGGTCAGGTTTTCGACCTCGACAGCCAGGCTGTGCTCGACGCTGCTCAGGACGGTATCCCTTCCCTGGCCTATCAGCTCGTTAACCCGGTCCCCCGTGTGGTCCACCACATAGGTGTCATCGCCCGCGCCGCCGGCCAGAGTGTCAGCGCCCGTACCGCCGTCCAGGATGTTGTTGCCCCTGTTGCCGGTCAGGATGTTGCTCAGTCCGTTGCCAGTTCCGTTGATGTGGTTGGTGCCGGTCAGGGTCAGGTTTTCGAGGAAGTTGCCCAGGATGTAGGTGACCGAGGCTTCGACCGTGTCGGTGCCCTGGAAGTCCAGTTCGGTGATCATGTCGGCGGCGTTGTCCACCCGATAGATGTCGTTGCCTGTTCCGCCGACCAGGGTGTCCACGCCCGCACCGCCGTCCAGGGTGTCAGCGCCCCCGCCGCCGACCAGGCTGTTGTTGCTGCTGTTGCCGATCAGCAGGTTGTTCAGCGCGTTGCCAGTCCCGTTGATGGCGCTGCCGGTCAGGGTCAGGTTTTCGAGGTGGTCGCCCAGGATGTAGCTGATCGAGGCTTCGACCGTGTCGGTGCCTTGGTTGAGCACTTCGGTAACTACGTCGGCGCTTTGGTCCACCACATAGATGTCGTTGCCTATTCCGCCGGCCAGGGTGTCAGCGCCCTCGCCGCCGTCCAGGCGGTTGTTGCCGCTGTTGCCGGTCAGGATGTTGCTCAGTCCGTTGCCAGTTCCGTTGATGTGGGCAGTGCCGGTCAGGGTCAGTTTTTCGAGGTGGTCGCTCAGGGTGTAGTCGATCGAGGCTTCGACCGTGTCGGTGCCTTGGTTGACCAGTTCGGTGACCCGGTCGTCCGCGTTGTCCACCACATAGGTGTCGTCGCCCAGTCCGCCGACCAGGGTGTCTTTACCGTTGCTGCCGTTGAGGCGGTTGTTGCCGCTGTTGCCGGTCAGCAGGTTGTTCAGTGCGTTGCCGGTTCCGTTGATGTCGGTGCTGCCGGTCAGGGTCAGGTTTTCGAGGTGGTTGCCCAGGATGTAGGTGATCGAGGCCTCGACCGTGT
Source organism: uncultured Polaromonas sp. (assembly GCA_964413475.1). Lineage (GTDB taxonomy): Bacteria > Pseudomonadota > Gammaproteobacteria > Burkholderiales > Burkholderiaceae_C > Polaromonas. The sequence goes on from CAYPSU010000096.1 coordinate 1,948, forward strand.
CGGTGCCTTGATTCACCAGTTCCGTGACCACGTTGTCGGAGTTGTGCACCCGATAGGTGTCGTTGCCTGTTCCGCCGACCAGGGTGTCAGCGCCCGTACCGCCGTCCAGGGTGTCGTTGCCCTCACCGCCGTCCAGGCGGTTGTTGCCGCTGTTGCCGGTCAGCAGGTTGTTCAGTGCGTTGCCGGTTCCGTTGATGTCGGTGCTGCCGGTCAGGGTCAGGTTTTCGAGGTGGTTGCCCAGGGTGTAGGTGATCGAGGCCTCGACCGTGTCGGTGCCTTGGTTGTCCAGCTCGGTGACCCGATCCCCTAGGTTGTCCACCCCATAGATGTCGTTGCCCGCGCCGCCGGCCATGCTGTCAGCGCCCTCGCCGCCGTCCAGGCGGTCATGGCCATGGCCGGTCAGCAAGGTGTTGTCCGCTTCATCTCCCTGAAGTCGGTAGTTGAACCCATAGGCCGACAGGAACAGTTTGGTGTTGCTGTTGGCATCGATTTGGACAACGTCGTTGCTGTCCTGGAGTTCGCCGTATCTGAAGGTCAGGGGCGCGCGTCCTTGCTCGAGTTCCTTGCCCTGGGCATCGAGGTATTTGACGCCCAGCTGGAAGTCGTAGGCCTGCAGGCCAGGCGTTCTGTCGATGGCTTTCCACTGCAGTATCAACTTCAGGTCTTCGAGGCTTCGGGTGGAGACCACGATCTGGTTGTTCTGGAACGCTTGACCGTCGATCTGGAAGCCCGGCGGCAGCAACGCGCCTTCTGGCAGCACAAATCGCACGCTGGCGGCATTCAACACCCCTGGCATGACCAGGGTATGCGCCAGATAGCCGTCAGGCTGCAGGTTCGCCACGGCAGTCCCCGAAGCCCTGACCTGCAAGGGGACGTTGGGCACCATTTCGTGCAATCTGACCTCGCTCAGACTCTTGAGGACCTCATGGCCTTCGGCTTGCGTCTTCTGTGGGTCCAGTATCTTGATGTTGGGAATCACGCTCTCCGGTGCTCCCCACAAGCCCCGGGGCGTTGCGGTTTGCTCGACCGAAGCCGTTGCAGTGGGGACCTCCATCTTGCTTGTGAAATCGACCTTCGCCACACCTTGCATCGGGGAAGCCAGTGGGTTGACCGGCACTTCCGTCACCTTGCGCAGACCCGTTTCTGTTCCGAGGCCTTGCACCTGGGTTTCGGCAGGCCGGATCGGGCTGATCATGTTGAGGTTTTGCAGCAGCTCGTCGATTTGCTGGAGTTTTTCCGCCAGCTGGCTGGTGGCTTTGTTCATTCCAGGCGCCAGCGCAACAATCTGATCGGCCCCGTCTTCAGCAAGTCGGCTGGCGAGATCGTTCATTTCAGGCCCCAAACCAAAGTCCTTGCCCGAGGGCTTTTGGGGTTCTACCGGGTTGATGTTGTCGGACTGCAGACGGAAGCTGCCGCCCTCGACCGGCTTGAGCATGCCGAGCTGCTTGATCTGATCGGCCGCGGTGATGGCTCGGCCATCCTTGAAGACGATCCGGCTGTCAGGCTGCAGGGCCGCCTGCAGGGCCGCTTGTTGCAAGACCAGCTTTTCCCCAGCCAGGGTGGTGATCACGAGATCCAGGTCGATCAGGTGGACCGCTTGGACCTGGTCTTCCGTGATGGGCAGTCGGAATTCGCTACCGGCGGCTTGGGCGGTGATAGCTGTCAGGGACAGGGGGGCTTGGGTTTGGGCGTTCATTTCGGTGCTCTGGTGCGGGCTACAGCGCGAGGCCTTGAATCAGGTCGTTTCCTTGTCCACTGGCGCGGCGCTCAAGGCGACCAGTCGGACCACTTGCTCGTTGCGCAATTGGGTTTCTTGAAGCAGAGCGTCGATGCGTGCAAGCATCTGGGCGCGCACCTCCAGGTCGCGCTGGACCGTGTCCGCGCTGGCGCGTATGGCCGAGGTCAGGGCGTCGTGTTGTTCTTGCTGCCGCGTTTGCAGCTCCTCTTGCCGGCTGGCCTCCTGGCCCCTGTCCTGGCGCATGTGCTCCAAACTGCGTTGCGCGGCCTGCAGGAAGGCCGACATTTGCTGCAGGCCACCTTGTTGCACATCGGTCCAGCGGGCCCATTCGTGGCTTCGCACTTTCTGTTCCTGCTGCGACTGGGCCTGCCAATGCTCGCGCTGGGTTTCCAGCGCCCGCTGCTGCAACAGGCCCTGCTCGCGCCAAAGCTGCTGCAGTTCGTTGAGCTGGCGATCAAGACGCTCGTTTTGCTGCTCAAAGGCGGTGCGGATCAATTCCGTGTGAGTTCCCGCCTGCTGGCCCATGACCTCGAGAGCGGTGACCAGGTGGGCCTGGCGTTCGGACTGGAGGGATTGCGCTTGCTGCAGATGACCCACCGCCCCTACCAGCGCGTGTTGCAGACGATCTTGCTTTTGCACCAGCTCGCTCAGGGTGGTGCCGACATGGCTGCTGGCCTCGATGCGCGAGGCCAGGTTGCCCACGCCCTCCAGCAGTTCGCGGACCCGGCGCTCCGAATGGTCCAGCGCGACGGCCAGGCCGCGCAGCAGGGGCGCGTTCTCGGCAAGCTGTGCCATGGCTTGAGTCACCTGTTTCTCGGCGGACTGATCGCCTTCTCCTGTGCGTGTGATCTCCAGCATCAGCGCGGTGTCGGACTGGACAAAAGAAACCAGATCGCTAGAAGCGCCCCTGACGCCCACCATCAGCACGCCCATGATCAGGGAGCCCAGCACCCCGAACAAGGAGGCGCTGAAAGCCACACCCATGGCTTTCATGGGGGCGGTCAGGCGGGCCACCAGCTCGCTGATGGCGGCCACTGGGTCGGTCATGCCTGCGCCTAAATTGAACGAACCGATGAGGGTGCCAATTTCCTCGAGCGCGCCGAGCAGGCCGATGAAGGTGCCCAGCAGCCCCATGCCCACCATCATCCCGCCCATGAACTGGGCCATCATCAGCCTTCGGGCCTGCCGCGCGGCAAAACGTTCGAGTTCGGATTCGACCGCCGCATGTTGCACTGTATTGAGCGGACTTTTACGCAAGCCCTGAACAAGCTGGATCAGGGGGGTCACATCGTCTTTCATCGACAGGTCGCGCAGCACCAGATCGATTTGCTCATCGGCGATGCCGCTTTGCGTCATCGTGTAATACCGAGCAAAAAGGCGGCCCTCGCGATTGATCCTGCGAACGTGGCCGAGCATCTGGACGCACCCTACGGCGATCAGGGCAAAGATGATGTAGTTGATCTGAGGATGAGGGTTGCCGCGTACCGTACCTAGGATTGCATCGAGAAACACAAACGTGCACAGGACCAGTAGCGCAATGGGGATGCCGAGGTAAAGATAGTAAGCTTTCAATCGTTTCATGGAAGTCTCTCTGTTGGCCTATTGAAGGTTCAGGTGGGTTCGGTGAGCGCGTGTTGACGGAATCTCAGCAACGGCGAAAGCAGATAGCTCAAGACATTGCGCTGCGACAGCACCACATCGGCGCGTGCCGTCATGCCGGGCAAGATGGCCTGGCTGGCCATGGCGCCGCTGGGCTGGTCGGTCTGGATCAGCACTCGGTAGTAGCGCTGACCCGCATCGTCGGGCAAGGTGTCGGCGCTGACCTCAATGAGTCGACCTTGCAGGGCGCCGTATACCGCGTAGTCGTAGGCCCCGATGATCACCCGTGTCGGCAGACCGGGGCGCAAAGAAGCGCGGTCGTTGGGACGCACGCGGGCCTCGACGGCGATCGGACCTTCGCTAGGGGTGATTTCGAGCACAGCCTCGCTGGGCTTGACGACGCCACCGATGGTGTTGATGTGCAGTCGATTGACGTAGCCACTGGTGGGCGCACGCACTTCGGTGCGGGTCAGTCGGTCGCTGTCGCCGTCGACCCCCAGGCTGATCCTGGCGATTTCTGCGCTGGTCTGCGCCAGTTCTGTGCGAGCTTCGGCACGGAAGCGCGCAGAGGTTTCCTCCAGCCGGGCCAACAGCTCGGAGCTCGAGGCCTGAAGACGCGGCAGGGAAGCCTGTATGTCCTTTAGCGTGGTCAGCAATTTTTGAGTACGGCTTTGGGCCTCAAGCAATTCCAACTGCGAGGCAGCTCCTTTTCGGAAAAGACTCTCCATCAGGGACGATTGCTTGCGGGCAAGGTCCAGCTCTTCCCCAACGCTCTGGATCCGGCTGTGCGCTTCTTTGAGTTCGGCCTGACGCTGGGTGTGCTGCTGGGTCAGTGCCTGGCGCTCGGACTCGATGCGGCCCACCCGCTCGCGAAAGGCGTTGATCGCATCTTGCTGCATTTCTCGGGGAATGTCGGCTGAAAACACCGGTGTCGGCTGTCCGCTGGCCTCTGCCGTCAGCCGGGCTTGCTGTGCCTTGAGCAAATGCAGGCGACTGCGGCCCTGCTTCACAGAGGTACTGGCCTGCACATCTGACAGGCGCATGAGCACATCGCCGGCCTTGACGCTCTGGCCTTCGCGCACCAAGATTTGGCTGACAATGCCGCCTTCGAGGTGCTGGACAATTTGCGCACGAGCAGCGGCGACGATGCGGCCCTCGGCCCGCACAATCTGATCTACGGGGCTCCAGACTGCCCAGGCCAGCAGCGTCAGCACCAGCAAGGCCAACAGCAGAAGCAGGCGGCGGTCGGAACTGTCGGGGGCGGCATCAAGAGCCCGACCGCTAGGCTGGCCAGGTTGCTGGTGCGTCGTGGGCAGCGAATCGAAACCGGTCATTGCCGCCACCTGATCAGAACCTGGCTGTTGTCCGCTCCGGCCTGGACACTTTCGTGGATTCGGATGTCGATCGCCTCATTGCTGATGCCGCCGACGAGCATGGCATTGCGCACGGCGTGTGCGCGGTAATAGGCGACTCGAAGCGACTCGGACAGGCCCTTGGGCGCGATGATGCTGATTTCCCAACGCTTGCCCATCGGGGTGCCCGCGTTCGTCAGTCTGGCGATCAGCTCAGTCGTCTCTTCCTGTGACAGGGTCATCACATCATGACTGAAGATCACCATCACGCCCTGTTGCGCCAGGGCCTGGATGCGGTTGGTGGCTTTGGAAGCGGCGACCGGATTTTGTTTGGCCAGCAGCAGCTCTGCGACCTGATTTTGCGATGTCAGCAAAGTGGCCTTGGTCTGTTGCAGCTCGCGCTGCGTCTTCTCCAGTGATTGGCGTGACTCAATCAGAGCTTGTTGCAGCCCGCTGATCTGCTCTTGACTACCTCGATCCGGTGCAGTGGATGCTGCTTGCCTTTGAGCGGGGGTTGGGCCTTTCTCAGCAAGCTTGCCTCCGCTGGGAACTTCAGGGGCTTTGGTGACTTCCGCGATCTGGATCGTGACGCCAATCACCACGATGCTCATCACGGCGATCACAAACAACAGATTGATGGCCAGATTGGTGACGGCATCGACATAGCCCGGCCAGAAAAGATCAGAGCTGTCGTTGGATTCGGTGCTGATGGCCATAGAGTATTGGGTTCGTTATGAGGGGATGAAAGCTCAGACAGCGAGAACTGGCCTCGGCCGTCACCCGGGTCAGTCGCCCGGGCGCCGGCCTAAAGACGGGCCTGAGGAAGATCTCCGGTGCGCAGCAGCAGCTGTGCGTGCGATTTGATGGTCTGGCTTATGGATTGGGCCAAGCGCTGGCGGGCAGCAAAGAGGCGTTCGCCCGCATCGAGTGCTTCCAGCAGAGAACCCAGGCGGCCCACGCCCAATTGCTCTGTCACCGCATCGACCACACGAGCGGCCGCCTCTTGCTCCAGCCTGGCGGCACTCACGCGCATCATGGCCGACTTCAGAGCGGAGTGGTCGGTCTCAACGGCTTGTGCCAGGCGTAGTTTTTCGTCGCGCAGCCGAGCCTCTCTCTGGCGCAATTCGGCATTGGCTACCTCGGCCTGGTACATCTCTTTGTCGCCCAAGGAGCGCGTCCAGACCATGACCGCCAGAACCCGGCTGGCCTGCGCACGAGGCGTCGCGCCCCCCACGTTGCGATTGAAGTCGTGCTCCAAGCTCAATCCCAGCACCGGCCGATAGCGCGCCAGCTCGGCCTGCACCCGCAGCTGCTGGGCTTGCACATCGCGCTCCAGAGCGCGAATGTCGGCGTTTTGGGCGAAAGCCCTGTCGAGCAAAACCTGACGTTCACTCTGTAGGGGCGGCAGCTTGGCCAGACTGAGAAGTTCTATGGCCTGGGGCCTTTGGCCCGTCAGGCGTTCCAGCTCGAACAGGGCGCTGCGATAGGCGGCCTGTTGTTCCAGCCGCGTCTGGCGCGCGTTGTAGGCGCGGGTGCGGACCCGCTCCAAATCGGCCTGACTTGCAGCACCAGCGGCCGTGCGGGTTTCGAGGTAGCTCAAAATGGTTTGCAGCTGCTTCAGATGTGCGTCTGAAAAGTCCAGGATCAGCCTGGCGCTGGCCGCATCCAAGCTGGCCTTCATGACGGACACCGTCATGCTGTCTTGCGTGCTGCGCGTGCGCAGGTCGGCTGCTTCCTCGGCCTGCAAGGCTGCCGAAAGCTCATGTTTGAGCAGAGGGTTGTAGATCGGGCGGGTCAGCCGTACGGTGCCGGAGGTGTAGTCGTGATTGCTCGGAGAACGGGCGCTGGTGGCCGTGGCTTCGCTCCAGGATCGCTCTGGACCTTGGGCGTAACGAAGCGAAAGACTGGGGAGCAGTTCAGCGCGTGCAACTCCTACCTGTGCCTGTGCACTGTCCTGTTGTGCCTTCGATTGCTGGATTTGCGGGTTGATCTTCAGAGCCTGCTCGACCAGTTCAGAAAGGCTGACCCCCTGAAGGGACGCATCCCGGGCAGCACCCGCAGCATCGCCGATATCCACGCCAGGCAGTGCTATGAACCGCCCTGGGGCGAGGTCGCTGAAATCGATGGAAGTGGGCTGGCCGCCCCCCCCGAAATCCTGGGCGGCGGCAGATAGGGCCATGACAGCCAGGATCGGGCCGCACATTAATCGGCAAACATCGAGGGCATGCCGCACCTGCTGCGCAGCCGGCACCGCCCGGTTCATCTTGTTGCGGAACTCACGTTTGTGCGTTGGCTGGGTCGCCAGCTCGCACTCGTTTTTAGCAAGGCTTTTTTGTTTCATACCCGGTTAACACCTGAGGTCAGTATTCGTTGACGTGTGCAGACCTGTCCTGGTTTTCATTTGGTCAAATTTCGATTGCGCCGGTCCGCATTCAGACTCCGCGTGAATGAGCGTCCCGATAGGCTGGATAGCTCAAACCGCAGGTCCTCGTCCGAGGTCCTCTTGTCAGTCAAATATCAGAGTTTTCTTGCACGAGATTCGTCTGCGGGTGCGATCGCTCAGTTCACTGAGCTCTTGCACTGGAGAATGTGCCAAATGATAAAAAAATGTTCAGCTGTAAATAATAAGAACTGTAAAGGCGGGTGTATGTCCTATTACGGCAATGGTCCGGACTCAGTTGTGAGTTGGAGCCGGTGGATGGGGATCGTGATGCCACCCGTTTCTGCTCTTGCTGGGGGCAAGGTGCACGAACAAGGTCTGGTGCTTGAGCGTGGCTGTTGTGACGGCGCATGCCCCGTGCGCTTCCCGAGAAGCGTCTCAGTGGCCAGCGCTGCGCTGTGCCTGCACTCTGAAGGCGATGGGATCGCGCCGAGGGCGGCGATCCTGATGACCGGCTTGCTCTTACTTCTGAGCCAGTATCCAGCTCACCAGTTTTTGCGCTTCGGCTTCGCTGACCTGTGGGTTGGCTGGCATCGGAACTGCGCCCCAGGCCCCTGAGCCGCCTTTGATGATTTTGGTGGCCAACTTGCCGGCGGCGTCCTTTTGGCCGGCGTACTTCTTGGAAATGTCTTTGTAGGAAGGGCCAACCAACTTCTTGTCGACGGCATGGCAGGCCATGCAGTTCTTGGCCTGAGCCAGGGCCTGGTCAGCTTTGACAGCTGTTGACGCCGTCACGGCGAGCATGCCGACAGCGAAGAGGAGGGCGGATTTCATCGAATGAGGGCCTGTGGGGTTGATCGGGTGTGCAGGCTCATGCTTACGTTGCAAGCTGCAACCCCGATTGTTCCTGAACCTTCCGGCTGGAGTGCTTGACCCTGATGCTGACAGGGCCAGCGCGCCCGAAAGACGAGTTGCCGCGCTGAGGGCGGCAGTCCCACCCCCGCAGCACCGGCTGGCTTGGCGTTTGTGGGAGCCGCGCCGTCGAGACCACCGGCCGATGATGAAGCCGGTCAATACGCGTCGAGCACCGCGCCCTTGCTGGCGCTTGACGCATTGAAGGCAAACTTGGCCTGCACGCCCCGGGTGTAGCGCGGCGCCGGGGGCTGCCAGCCTTTCTTGCGCTCGGCCAGTTCGGCATCGCTGATGTTGAGCTGCAGCAGGAGCTTGTGCGAGTCGATGGTGATGGAGTCACCCTCGCGCACAAAGGCGATATTGCCGCCGGCAGCCGCTTCGGGCGCCACATGACCGACCACCATGCCCCAGGTCGCACCCGAGAAACGGCCA
>CAYPSU010000097.1:0-10196 GCA_964413475.1 uncultured Polaromonas sp.
TGCTCGCCGGTCGACAAGTTCCAGACCGGTGCCCAGCCCTCGCTGCCCGATGACTGGACCGGTGGCTTTTTGTGCCCCTGCCACGGCTCGACTTTCGACATGGCCGGGCGGGTGTTCAAGAACAAGCCGGCGCCTGACAACCTCGAGGTGCCGCCGCACATGTACCTGTCGGACAACAAGCTGTTGATCGGCGAGGACAAGAAGGCCTGACCCCTTGCCTCGAGCGTCCCTTTGGCGCATCGAATGGAGTAGGAATACCAAAATGGCAGAACTCAAAGAAATCTCCCCCGACGCGCCCATGGGCGCCAAGCTACTGAACTGGGTGGACAACCGGTTCCCGGCGTCCAAGATGTTTCAGGAGCACTTGAGCGGCTATTACGCGCCCAAGAACCTCAACGTCTGGTACATCTTTGGATCGCTGTCCCTGCTGGTGCTGGTGATCCAGATCGTTACCGGGATCTTCCTGACCATGAATTACAAGCCCGATGCCGCCCTGGCTTTCGGCTCGGTCGAGTACATCATGCGCGATGTGCCCTGGGGCTGGCTGATTCGGTACATGCATTCCACCGGTGCCTCGGCCTTTTTCATCGTGGTTTACCTGCACATGTTTCGCGGCCTGATTTATGGCAGCTACCGCAAGCCGCGCGAACTGGTTTGGGTTTTTGGCTGCGCCATCTTCTTGACGCTCATGGCCGAGGCTTTCATGGGCTATCTGCTGCCTTGGGGCCAGATGAGCTACTGGGGCGCCCAGGTTATCGTGAATCTGTTCTCCGCCATTCCCTTCATCGGTCCCGATCTGGCCCTGCTCATCCGTGGCGACTTTGTGGTGGGCGATGCCACCCTCAACCGCTTCTTTGCCTTCCATGTAATCGCTGTACCGCTGGTGCTCCTGGGCCTGGTGGTGGCCCACATCATTGCCTTGCATGAAGTCGGCTCGAACAACCCCGATGGCGTGGACATCAAGGCCAAGAAGGACGGCAACGGCAAGCCGCTGGACGGTATTGCCTTCCACCCCTTCTACACCGTGCACGACATCTTCGGTGTGAGCGTTTTCCTGCTGGTGTTCTCGGCGGTGGTGTTCTTCGCCCCAGAGGCCGGCGGCTATTTCCTGGAATACAACAACTTCATCCCAGCCGATCCGCTTAAGACACCGGCGCACATCGCTCCGGTCTGGTACTTCACCCCCTTCTACTCCATGTTGCGTGCCATCACCACGCAGATGATGTACGTGCTGGTGCTGTGCGTGGCAGTGGCGGCAGTGCTGGCCATCCTTAAAGGCGGGCTGAGCACGGTGTTCAAAGGCGTGGTGGCGGCGGGCGCCGCTGTGCTTTGCGTGTTCATGCTCAGCATCGATGCCAAGTTCTGGGGCGTGGTGGTCATGGGCGGTGCCGTGATCATCCTCTTCTTCTTGCCCTGGCTTGATCGCAGCCCGGTCAACTCGATCCGTTACCGGCCGAGCTGGAACAAGTGGCTCTATGGCATTTTTGTGATCAACTTCTTGATTCTGGGCTATCTGGGTATCAAGCCGCCCTCACCGATCAATGAGCGTGTTTCGCAGGTCGGCACCTTGTTCTACTTTGGCTTTTTCCTGCTGATGCCGTGGTGGAGCCGTTTGGGCCAGTTCAAAACGGTGCCCGAGCGAGTGAATTTTGCTGCCCACTGAGTCCGGCCGGAGCGACATAACATGAAACGAATCCAACAACTGCTATCGGCTCTGCTGGCTGCGACCTGCCTGTCTGCCCAGGCGGCCGGCGGCGGCATCGCCTGGGACCAGGCGCCAGACCGCACCAATGACTTTGCGGCTTTGCAAAACGGCGCGAAGATTTTTGTCAATCACTGCCTTAGCTGCCACTCGGCCGCCTTCATGCGCTACAACCGTCTGACCGACATCGGCCTGACGGAAAAGCAGATCAAGGACAACCTTCTCTTTGCCACCGACAAGGTGGGCGAGACCATGAAGGCTGCGATTGATCCCAAGCAAGCCAAAGACTGGTTCGGGGGCAACCCGCCGGACCTCACCCTGATCGCCCGCTCACGCTCGGCCGCAGGCAAGGGCAGCGGCTCCGACTACCTCTATACCTTCTTGCGCACCTACTACCGCGACGATTCCAAGGCCACCGGCTGGAACAATCTGGCCTTCCCCAACGCGGGCATGCCCCATGTCTTGTGGGAAATGCAGGGGGAGCGTCAGCCTGTTTTTGAGAAAGCCACCTCGCACGGCCAGGAGGTGCAAGTTCTCAAGGGCTGGAAGCAGGTGACCCCTGGCACGATGTCCGCACGCGAATACGACGATGCGATCGCTGACCTGGTGGCCTACCTCGACTGGATGGCCGAGCCCGCCCAGAACACCCGTGTTCGCGTGGGTGCCTGGGTACTCCTCTTTCTGGGCCTGTTCATCGTCGTGGCCTGGCGCTTGAATGCCGCCTATTGGAAAGACGTCAAGTAATTGTCCCGGTCAGCCCCCGGGCTGACCCTGTCAGGAGTGGTGGCCGCGGGAGAGTCCCGCAGGTTCCCACTCCTTGCGTTTGAGGAGACCTATAGTCATGATGGTTTTGTACTCTGGCACCACCTGCCCTTTTTCCCACCGCTGTCGTTTCGTCCTGTTCGAGAAGGGCATGGACTTTGAAATTCGTGATGTCGATCTGTACAACAAGCCGGAGGACATCAATGTGATGAACCCCTACGGCCAGGTCCCCATTCTGGTCGAGCGCGATCTCATCCTCTACGAGTCCAACATCATCAATGAGTACATCGACGAGCGTTTTCCTCATCCGCAGTTGATGCCCGGCGATCCGGTGGATCGCGCGCGGGTCCGCCTGTTCCTGCTCAACTTCGAGAAGGAACTGTTCGTGCATGTCAGCACGCTCGAATCGCGGGCGGCCAAAGGTAACGAGAAGGCGCTGGAGAAAGCCCGTTCGCACATCCGCGATCGGCTGACCCAGCTCGCACCGGTTTTCCTGAAGAACAAGTTCATGCTGGGGGAGAACTTTTCCATGCTCGATGTGGCCATTGCACCGCTGCTCTGGCGCCTCGACTACTACGGCATTGATTTGTCCAAGAATGCCGCGCCCCTGCTCAAATATGCCGAGCGCATCTTCTCGCGTCCGGCCTACATTGAAGCACTGACGCCTTCCGAGAAAGTGATGCGCAAGTGAGCGTGGGTGAAGCAGTTGTGATCGGCGCGAGGCCTTTGTGACTGAATGGCTCCAAGGGCCAGAGCCCGGTTCCACCCGCCCTTACCTGATCCGCGCCCTCTACGAATGGTGTTCGGACAACGGCTTGACGCCCTATGTGGCGGTGCAAGTGGACGAGACCGTGCAGGTGCCGCGCGAGTACGTCAAGAACAACGAGATTGTGCTCAACATCAGTCCCGATGCCACCAGTTCCCTCAAGCTGGGCAACGACTTCATCGAGTTCAAGGCGCGCTTTGGCGGAGTGGCTCGCGAGATCCTCGTTCCGGTCCATCGGGTGATCGCCATTTATGCCCGCGAGAACGGACAGGGCATGGCCTTTCCGTCGCCGCCTGGGCCCAGTGCGGCAGGCCCGGTGCCCTCTGACAGCCCCACTGGAACGGCGCTGGTGCTGGCCCAGGGCTCGCCGGCCTCCGATCAGACGGGCTCCGGCGAGGAGGGGCCTCCAGATCCGGATCCACCCAAGCCGGTGAAAAGCGGCAGGCCGGCCCTCAAGCGAATCAAGTAAGACGCTGAAGTACACTGCAGTGTGAGCCGGCTTAGCTCAGTTGGTAGAGCAACCGCCTTGTAAGCGGTAGGTCATCAGTTCGAATCCGATAGCCGGCACCAATCAGTCATTCATAGGCCTCCAGGAACATCCACCTGGGGGCCCTGGGGTATCTCTGATACCACCTACAAACCTTCTATGAGCGCAATGCGCAGCCGATGTGAGGTGCCGCTGCGGAAAAAGTTGTGGCGGCTTCATGGCCGGCGCTTCGCTGGAGGCAGATCATCCCCGCCCGCGCGTTGCGGCCTTGCGGTGCAGCATGCGGTCAGGTGCAAGGCTCGGCCTATTCGGCCGGGCCTATGGTCAGTGCGATCTCAGCCACGCCCTCTACCCGACCAGTCAGGCGGTCGCCCGCCGCGACGGCGCCCACGCCCTCGGGCGTGCCGGTGTAGATCAGGTCACCGGCCTTCAGGTGGTAGTAGCGCGAAAGGTCGGCGATGATCTCGCGCACACTCCAGATCAGCTTGTCAATGTTGGACCTCTGACGGGTGGTGCCGTTGACCTCCAGCGCGATGTTGGCTTTCTCCAGCGCCACGCCGGGCATGGGCACGATTTCCGAGCAGACGGCCGACTCTTCGAAGTCCTTGCCCAGGTCCCAGGGCCTGCCCTTCTCGCGGGCAAACAGCTGGATGTCGCGGCGCGTCATGTCCAGACCGCTGGCATAGCCGTAGATCAGCTGATGCGCGTCGGCTTCGCTCACCCGAAAGCCGCCCTTGCCTAAAGCAATAACCAGTTCCATCTCGTAGTGGTAGTTCTTTGTTCCGGGCGGGTAGGCCACGGTGGCACCCGATGGCACCAGGGTTTGGGCGGCCTTGGTGAAGTAAAACGGCGGATCGACGCCCTTGTTGACGCTGCTTCCCATCTCAGCGGCATGCGCGTGGTAATTGCGACCGGCGCAGAAAATGCGGTTGACCGCAAAACGCTGGCTCAGGCCGCGAATTGGCACGCTGGCCACGGCAGGGGGTTCAAACAGATAGGCACTCATCGGGGTCTCCTCTTTCTTTATGGCTATGGTCAAAGGTATTGTTCAGCTGCGCACTTCGTAGATGCCCAGCTTGCGGTGCAAGGCTGGTTCGTTGGCCAGGAACAGAAAGGCCGGCTCGCCGGGCGACAGGTTGCGCAGGCTCGCCTCGGTGTAACCCGGGACGCAGTCGGTGTCGGCGGTTTCCAGGGTATAGCTATTTTGCTCGATTTGCATCTGCGCCCGACCTTTAATTTGGTGGAACACACAGGCGGGCGCGGCGGTTGACATGCGTATCAACCGTGCCGCCGGTGGCCCCGATCATGCCTAGATCACGCGAGAGCGACCAGGGCCGGAAGCCCGGCGTCTTGAAAGCATTCTTGTTCAGGTGGCTGACATGAAAGGTCTGCGGCGGACAGTCGGGGTGGGCGCCGGCTTTTTTGTCGGCCGGGTAGTCGCGCTCATTGAAAACTTCCAGATGGGCCTGCTGGTTCATGGGGCTTCTCGTGTTGACTGGATTTGTCGCCCGCAGTGTGATGATTTTTTTAGCGACCTAAGTTATTCTAGGCAGCGGTTTTCGTCGTCGTCAATGCGTGAGTACGCGCGGCCGCCTCTTGCGCGTCTCGGCCAGTCTTTGCAATCTGAAACTCAGGGAGTTTTGCATGAGTACATCCACCCAGCCCACGCAGGCGCAGCAGCGCAAGGTGCGTATGGCGGCACGCGCACTGGCCCGCGCTGGCCTGGTTACCGCATTCGGTCATTGCAGCCTGCGTCTCAATGATCGGGAATTTCTGGTGTGCAAGGGCAAGGCCATGGCTCTCATAACGCCTGGCGATGCAGGTTCAGTGGTCGCGGTCGACCAGCCGCTGTTGGCCGGTGTGTTGGGCGAGGTACGCATGCATCAGGCGATTTACCGTGCCCGTCCCGATGTGCAAGGCATCAGCCGATTCATGTCGCCGCAGGTGATGGCCTTGTCGGCCATGGGCTTGGGCCCGGCGGCGCGCCATGGCTTTTCGGCATTCTTCTACCCACGGACGCCTTATTGGGCAGGCACCGACCTCATACGCGAGGACGAGCTGGCCACCCAGGTGGCCGCCACGCTGGGCGCGGCCCCGGCGGTGGTGGTCAGCGTCAACGGTGCAGTGACAGCTGGCGATAGCATCGAGCAGTCGGTGGCATTGGCCTGGTTTTTGGAGGATGCAGCGAGGGTCGAGCTGGCGGTGTTGGCTGCTGGACGGGGCGACGATACGGTTTTCAAGAGTGCACAACAGGCTGCGTCGCGAGCCACCTGGTCGGGCGGCATTCTGGAGCGGGCATGGGACTATCTCACCGACGGCGACCCGGAAAAATAGCGCAGTGTCCTGGTGTCACCAGGGCATGGTCTCGCCTGCGTAATTGAGGAAGCAGCCACTGTGCTGCGGAGTGCAATCGGCTATCACTTTTCGAACAGCTCTGGCGCTTTCCGGCGCTGACAGTTCGGCCTCAGGTAAACCCATGCTGGTGCGCACCCGGCCAGGATGGATCAGCACCGCTGTGATGTCGGGCTCGTCGCAGGCCAGCGTCTTCCAGGTCATGTTCAGCGCCGTCTTTGAGGCGCGGTACATCAGCACGCTGCCAGTGGTGTTGCGCGCCAGACTGGCGCGGCCGCTGCTCAGGGCGATCACCTTGCGCACCGGGCTGCGCCGCACAGGCACGAGCAGCTGGCCAGCCAGCAAGGCAGGTGCGATGCAATTGACCTGGAAGCATTCCTGCCACACCGGTACATCAATACTCGAAAAGCGCATGTCGCGCTGACGCATGATGCCGGCATTGAGAATCAAAATGTCGATGGTCTCATCTGCCATGGCCTGCCCGAAGGTGGCGATAGACCGCGGTTCGGTCATTTCCACAAAATAGGTTTCGGCGCCGAGGGCACGCAGTTCTTCCGCATGCTCTTGGCTTCGCACGGTGGTGATCACCCGCTCGCCTTCGGCCAGATATTGGCGTGCCATTTCCTGGCCAATGCCACGCCCAGCGCCGGTGATGATGATGGTGCTCATGGCTAGACTTGCTTGAATTTACTGCCGTGGGATGTTGCGGCTTTCAATGACCTTGCGCCATTGGGCGAGGTCTTTTTCCGCCAGTTGCCGAAATTCATCAGGCGTGCCGACACGGGGTGCGGCGCCCATGTCGATGAAGCGCTGGCGCACATCGGGCATTCTGACGATCTCGCGCAGATCCTGGTTGAGTTGCTGCACCAGTTCCGCCGGCATGCCCTTGGGTCCGGTGATGCCTATCCAGGAGTCGTATTCCATGCCGGCGATGAAGCTGCCCAGGGTGGGCACACCGGGCAGGTCTTCTGATGGCGCTCGGGTGGACACGGCCAGCGGCTTAAGTTTGCCCTGGCGCGACTGCGGCACCACGAAGGTGGCGGTGTCGATCATCATGTCGATCTGTCCGCCCAGCAGGTCGGTCAGCGCCAGCGGGCTGCCCTTGTAGGGGACATGGGTGAGCTCAATCCCCAATTCGGCATTCATCCATTCGCCAAGCAGGTGGTGGGCTGTGCCCACGCCCACCGATGAGAAGCTCACTGCTTTGGGGTTGGCCTTGGCAAAGGCCAGCAGGTCAGCAAATGACTTGTGACGCGAATTGGGGCCTACGGCCAGCACCATACCGTAGGTGGTGAGGCTAGAGATCCAGGAGAAATCGCGGATCGCGTCGAAAGGCGAACTCTTGCGCATGGCGGCGCCGGTAGAGTGGTTGCTGGCGGTGATCAGCAGTGAGCTGCCGTCGGGCTTGGCAGTAGCCACGCTTTCGGCTGCGATCATGCCGCCGGCTCCGAGCTTGTTCTCGACGATCACCGCTGCATTGCGGCGCTCGCCCAGTTTCGGGCCGATCAGGCGGCCAAATAGGTCGGTGCTGCCTCCGGGCGCCGAGCCGCTGACCAGCCGGATGGTGCGCTGTGCCTGTGCTCGCGCTGGCAGCAGCGCAGGGCCCAAGGCCAGACAGGCGGCCGAGCCCAACATCAGGCTGCGGCGTCCAGGGTTGGGCGCCTTTGCTGCGAAGTTGGCGTTAGCCGGGCAAGAACGGGTCATGCGATACTCCTTTTGCTGGCGATGGCGTTATTTCTTGAACAGATCCGGGTTTTCCTCCAGGACCTTGCCCACCTCGTAGTCCCATACGCCCATGTACGAGGAGTAGGCCCGCTTGAAGTCGCGGGCTCGGATCGCTTCTTCATGGTTGAGCAGCTTGAGCTTGCCTGCAGCCATGGCCTTGAGCTGCACCCCAGCCGAAATTTCGACCTCCTTGGTGCGCACCACCAGCTCCTGGATGCTCGAACCCATGAGCATCACGCCGTGGTGCTGCATCATCACCGCATTGCGTTTACCGACCGCCTTGACGAAGGCCTTGGCCGCCTTGGGATCGCGGTGCGCGTTGTCAAAGTCTTCCAGCAGGGCCATGTCGTCATAAACGCGGGCGGCCGATCGCTCGAAAGGGCGAATGATCTCGCCGATGGATCCCAGCGCCAGGCAGTTGTCGCTGTGGTGATGCGTGGCGCACAGAATGTCGGGGCGGGCCGCATAAAGAAAGCCTTCGATCTTGAGCGAGTCGTTGACCTTGCCGTCCCCGGTGATGACATTACAGTCGAAGTCGCATTCGCGCAGGTTCTCTTCGACCACCGTATCGAAGCTGTCTCCCCACTGGTAGCTCCAGAAGGTGTTTTTGCCCGGCAGACGCGCGGTGAAGTGTCCGAGCAGTCCGATACCTATGCCGTAGCGCGCCATGATGCGGTAACCTAGCACCATATTGCGCTTGAGCTCCTTGAGCGCCTTGGCTTCGTCGGCTTTGGTCGAGCGCATGGGTACGATCGAGCGTCGCTGTGTCATCCCCTTTCCTCCCCACTCTTTATTGGTTCGGAGGCTAGGGCAAGGCGCGAGCCCTGTCAACGGTGTAAGCACGGGATGACCGGGGCCTGCACGCATCGCTAGCATCCAGATACAAAAATGCGGCGCGAGGTGAGGGCGAGGTGGATATGTGTCATTGCTGCCTGATCAGGAACGTTTGCCGCTCTGGCAAAGAGCTCGGCATGGACCAGCCCTGAAAGCGAGGAGTTCAAGACCATGGATGCAACCCGGCTGTTTGATGTAGGCGGCGTGCTGCTGCCTCGCCCCTTCAGGGTTCGGCGCCTCGGTCACTTTGGACTCAATATGACCGATACCGAGGCGGCCATCGCCTTTTATTGCGATCTGTTGGGCTTTCGCATCTCCGATCCGATGGATATCGCTGAGCATCATCCGCAGCGCGACGAATTGAGACGCCTGGGCGACACCAATCTGTATTTCACTCGCCATGGCACCGACCATCATTCGCTGGTGTTTTGCGACCGACAGGTCTTTGAGGCCATGGGCAGGGGCGATCGCTCGCCCAAGGACGTCACTGTCAATCAATTGACCTGGCAGGTCGGCAGCCTCCAGGAAATCTCGGGTGCGATTGATTATTTCGAGGACAGGCAGGTGCCGATCAACCGCGCCGGGCGAGATATGCCCGGCTCAAACTGGCATGTTTATCCTTATGACCCTGAAGGCCACCGCAACGAGCTCTACTACGGCATAGAGCAGATTGGCTGGATGGGTACCGCCAAGCCCAAGATGGCCTATGAGCGGCGCTTCATGCAGCGCCCCGAGCTGCCGCAGCCCCCGGAATATGAGGAAGTCGAACATATGCGGGCGCAGCGGGTCGACCTGGCCGGCGGCTATCGTCATCCGGAGAAGGAGCCCACGAGCCACGACGTTGAGGGCATCATGCTCGCCCGCCCCTTCAAGGTGGTGCGGGTGGGCCCGGTGGGATTGTTCTGCCGCGACCTGGAGGCGATGGAGCGTTTTTACCTCGACATCATGGGCTTTGAGTGGACCCAGGATGTGGTCTGGCAGAGCCATCGCTGCGTATTCCTGCGAACCGCCACCGAGCACCACAGCCTGGCGCTGTATCCCATGACCATGCGCCGCCAGCTTGGCCTGGCTGAATCAACAACGTTGATGCGTTTTGGCATACAGGTGGCCACCTACCGCCAGCTCCTAAACGCCCTGCAATACTTGCAGTCGCGCGGCTGCAGGTTTGTGAACATCCCGCCTGAGTTGACCCCGGGCATCGAGTATTCGGCCTTCCTGCAAGACCCTTCCGGGCATCTGATTCAGTTGTATTTCTCAATGAATCAGATTGCCGCGCCCGCAAACAGTCCGAATCTGGAGCAACGCCCGGCGGTGACTGGGGACTGGCAGCAGTGGCCACAAACCATCCTGCCCGGTTCGGGAAGCTTCATGGGCGAGCCTTTTCTGGGTCCCTGGGGCTAAGAGCCGGTTGCCGCCCGCGCTCGGTGCCAAGAGCACGGGCTGCGACCCCGATGGACGACATTGGCCATAATGCCTGCCCTCCAAACCCCGGCGAGCCCTTTGCCCGCCGGGTCTTGAACGCCTGGATCGCGGTGGCTACGGTCTCCGGCTGGCAGAACTGTCCGCCA
>CAYPSU010000098.1:0-10192 GCA_964413475.1 uncultured Polaromonas sp.
CGCGAGGGCGCGGCTGCTCTAAACCGATGGCTTACTTGAGGTAGTCCGATACCACCTTCCAGCGGCCGTCCTGAATCTGCGACAGACGCGAGAGATTGCTGCCCAGGCGCTGCTGGGGCCCGAAGCGCATCTCGGCGCTGCCGAAGATGTCCGGCGGGATCACCATGGTGTCCATGGCCTTGACGAAGCTGTCGGTACTCAGGTTCGTGCCGGCTTTTTGCGCGGCGCGGATGAAAGCATCGATCACGGTGTAGCCGTAAACCGAGAACACGGTCGGGTCTTCGTTGAATTTGGTTTTGTACTTGTTGGCCCAGAAACGGATGGGCTGCGAAGCTTCATCCAGGTAGGGGTTCTGCACCGACATGGCGGCATACAGTCCGTTCATGGCCGGCCCGCCGAGCTTGTGGATCAGGTCGGTGTAAGCGCCGCTGGAGCCCACGAAGGTGGGGTTAAAGCCGGTGCGGCGGGCGGTGGCGATGGTGCCTATGGTTTCGCGGATCAGTGTGCCCAGTACCACGAAGTCGCACTCAGCAGCTTTGAGACGAGCCACTTGCGAGGCGAAGTCGGTGGAGCCACGCTTGAACGTGGTTTTCTCGGCCATGGTGACGTTGATTGTCTTCAGTCCTTCGTCTGCGCCGCGCTGCACTTCCAGCCCGAACTCGTCGTCCTGATAGATCGAGCAGACTTTCTTGGCACCTTTTTCCTTGACCAGTCGGGGCACGGCCAGACGCATCTGGTCGTAGTAGGTGGCGGCGAACGAATACTTCAGCCGGTGGAAGGGCTCGTACATTTCGCGAGCGGCGGTCACCGGAAAGAAGTTGACCACGTTCTTCTCGAACTGAACCGGCATGGCCGCCAGGTTCTGTGCCGTGCCGATATGGCCGACCATGGCGAATATCTTGTCTTGATTGACGAGCTTTTGCGCAGCCAGCACGGCACGCTTGGGGTCATAGCCTGAGTCTTCGACCAGCAGCTTGATGCGTCGACCATTGACGCCACTTTGCTCATTGAGTTCGTCTACCCGCAGCTGCATGCCCGCGCGAATCTGCTTGCCAAAGCCGGCCAGCGGGCCTGAAAGATCCTGGATGGTTCCAACGGTAATGGTGTCCTTGCTCACGCCCTGGCTCTGGGCCTGAGCCAAACCGGCTGACAGAGCCAGCGAGGCGGCGGAGACAGCGAGGGCAAGCGCCTTGGCGCGTGGGATCATGGGATTCTCCTTTTGGATGATGTGACTGCAAACTTACCTGTACATGGCTTCGACTTGCGGGCCGTATTTGTTTTCTACCAGCTTGCGTTTGAGCTTCATGGTGGGTGTGAGTTCCTCGTCTTCAGCGCTGAGCTGCTTGTCGAGCAGGAAAAACTTCTTGATTTGCTCGACGCGGGCGAATCTGGCATTGACCCGGTCCAATTCTGCCTGGATCAATTCTTGCACTTCCGGTGCGCGCGTCAAGCTGGCGTAATTACTGAAGGGGATTTCCCGGTCTTGGGCGAACTTCTCCACGTTGTCCTGGTCGATCATGACGATGGCCACCAGATAGGGACGTTTGTCGCCGATGACCACCGCGTCGGTGATGTAGGGCGAGAACTTGAGTTCGTTTTCCAGTTCGGTGGGGGTGATGTTCTTGCCCCCCGCGGTGATGATGATGTCCTTCATGCGGTCAGTGATGCGCAAATAGCCTTGCTCATCCATCACCCCCACATCGCCAGTGTGCAGCCAGCCCTCTGCATCGATGGCTTCGGCGGTTTTATCCGGCAGATTCAGATAGCCCTTGAAGACGTTGGGGCCGCGCACCAGGATTTCGCCAGAGACCGGATCGACGCGCACTTCATTGAAGCCTGCCGCCGGCCCGATGCTGCCTGGCTTGATGGCCTGTGCGGGATTGCCAGTGGAGGCACCGCAGGTTTCGGTCATGCCCCAAACTTCGAGCATGGGCACGCCCAGGGCCAGATACCAGCGCACCAGCTCGGGGGAGATGGGGGCTGCCCCGGTCACGCAATACCGGGCTCGGTGGATGCCGATCAGCTTGCGGGTGTTGTCCAGGGCCAGCAGACGGGCCAGCTTGAACTGCAGGCGCAAGAGGGCGCTTACTGGACGCCCTTCAATGACGGCATCGGCCACGCGGTATCCGACCGAGATGGCCCAGCCGTAGGCCAGCTGTTGCAGCCGCCCCGACTCCTTGAGCGCGATCATGACGCCGGAGTAAAACTTTTCCCATACCCTCGGCACCGCTGTGAAGACGGTGGGCGCTATTTCGCGCACGTTCTCGGGCACGGTCTCGGGGTTTTCAACAAAGTTGAGCTTGCAGCCGGTGTAGAGGGAAAAGTACTCGCCTCCCACGCGCTCGGCGATGTGGCACAGCGGCAGGAAGCACATGCTTTCGTCGGCTTCGCTGCGCGAGATCAGGGTGTTGTAGCCACGTACCGTGTAGACCAGCGCATGGTGGGTGTGCATCGCCCCCTTGGGTTTTCCAGTGGTGCCCGAGGTGTAGACGAGGATGGCCAGATCATCGGGGGTCAATTGCTGCAGACGCTGCTGCAGCGCTTGAGGATGGGCCGACAGATGGGCCCGGCCAGCTTGGCGCAGCTGGTCCAGGCTCATCACCATCGGGTCGCTGAGTCCGCGCAGGCCTTCCACATCAAAGACGACGATCTGGCGCAGGCGGGGCAATTGCGCACGCACCTCCAGGGCTTTGTCGAGCTGTTCGTCGTCCTCCACAAACAGCACCGTGGTGCCCGAGTCTTCGCAAAGATACTGCACCTGAGCGGCCGCATCGGTGGGGTAGATGCCGTTGGCTACGGCCGCGCAGCTGAGCACGGCCAGGTCGCTCATGACCCACTCGCGGCGCGTATTGGCCAGGATGGAGACCACCTCGCCGCGCGCCAGCCCCAGGCTGAGCAGGCCGCCGGCGATCTCGCGTACCGCCTCGCCCACTTCGCGCCAGCTTTGGCTGCGCCAGATGCCCAGCTCTTTCTGGCGCAGCCAGATGCCATCGCTGCGCTGCTCGACGGCCTTCCAGAACAGGGCCGGGATAGTCTCTCCCTCGAGAACCACGCGGTTTTCGGGCTGGATCTGATCGGTTTGCCAGAGATTCATGGGTCTAGCGCCAGTTCTTTTTCTTTTTCCAGCGTCGCTCGCCGCGCACGCCAGCGTCTTTCATGCCAAGGTAGAACTCGCGGATATCGTCCTTCTCACGCAGCCGGTCGCAGCTGTCCTCCATGACGATGCGCCCGTTTTCGAGCACGTAGCCATGGTCGGCTGCATTGAGAGCCATGTTGGCATTTTGCTCAACCAGCAAGATGGTGGTGCCGCGTTCTCGGTTGATGCGCACCACAATCTCGAAGATCTCGCGGGTGAGCTTGGGCGACAGGCCCAGGCTGGGTTCGTCCAGCAAGATCAGTTGCGGCTGCGCCATCAACGCGCGCGAGATGGCCAGCATCTGCTGTTGACCACCCGAAAGCAGCCCAGCGTCTTGCTGCGACCGCTCGCGCAGGATGGGAAAGTAGCTGTAGACGGTTTCGATGTCGCGCGCCACCTCATCGCGGTCGCCGCGGGTGTAGGCGCCCATCAGCAGGTTGTCGCGCACGGACAGCAGCGGAAACACCTCACGGCCCTCGGGTACGTGCGACAGACCACGCTGCACGATGTCGGCAGGGTCGTGTGCGGTGATGTCCTGGCCGCAAAAATGCACCTGTCCCTTGCGCGGATCAATGATGCCAGAGATGGTTTTGAGAATGGTGGTCTTGCCCGCGCCATTGGACCCCAGCACCGTGACAATCTGGCCGCGCCAGACCTTCAGGCTGACACCGCGGATGGCACGGATTGGCCCATAGGCGCTTTCCACATTGCTCAGCTCCAGCAGCAGTTCGCCGCTTTGTGCAGCCAGGCTCATGGGCGCGCTCCGTTGGCCGTTGCGACAGGACGCCGCAGTGAGGACACATCTTCGGCAGTGCCCAGATAGGCCTCAATGACCGCCGGATCGCTTTGTACCTGGGCCGGCGTACCCAGGGCCAGCACCTGGCCCTGGTTCATGGCCAGCACGCGGTCGGAAACGCGCGAAACCAGAGACATGTCATGTTCGACCATCAGCACGGTGATGCCCAGGTCCTGCTGGATGTCCTGAATCCAGAAGGCCATATCGTCTGTTTCCTCGACATTGAGGCCAGAGGAGGGCTCGTCAAGCAACAACAGGCGGGGCTGGGTGCACAGGGCCCGACCGAGTTCGACCACCTTGCGCACACCGTAGGGCAGGCCCGCCACCAGGGTGTCGCGGTGGTGCTGCAGGTCAAGGAATTCGATCACCTTTTCGGCTTCCTCGCGCGCACGCAGCTCGGCTTGCCGCACCGCCGGTGTAAAGAGCAGATCCTGCCAGGGCCTGCTGCTGCGGTGGGTGTGGCAGCCGATCAGCAGGTTGTGCAGGACCGTGGCGTGCTCGAACAGTTCAATGTTCTGGAAGGTGCGGGCAATGCCCATGGCCGCCACCCGGTGGGCTGGCAGATCGGTCAGGGTCACAGGCCCCTGCAGCCCCAGGTAGCGGATTTGCCCGGCGGTGGGCGTGTAGATGCGGCTGATCAAATTGAAGACCGTGGTCTTGCCTGCGCCGTTGGGCCCGATCAGTGTGAAGACCTCGCCCGGCTGGATGTCAAAGCTGACGTTGTTGACGGCCAGCACGCCGCCAAAGCGCACGCTCAGCCCGCTCGCTTGCAGTAGGGGCTCGCTCATGGCTGGGCTCCGAAGGTCGTGAAGAGGCGAGCGGTCCTCATTTGAGTCGGTCCGATTTTTGGAAGGATTTTTGCCGCTTGAACATGCCCTTGCGATAGAAGGGGAACAGCTGAAGATAGGTTCGGATCTTGAGCCAGCGGCCGTACAGACCCATGGGTTCAAACAGCACGAAGGCAATCAGCACAGCACCGTAGACCACCGCCTTCAGCCCGGGGGCAGTGCCTATGGCGTCGGGCAGAAAGTCTTTGACCATCGAGATCGCCTGCGGCAATCCGATGAGAAAAATCGCGCCGAGGAACACGCCGTGGATGAAGCCCAGTCCACCGATGACCACCATGAGCAGCAGGTCAATCGACTGGATGATGTTGAACTGGTCGGGCGTGAGAAAGCGGATCTGGTGGGCATACAAGGCGCCGCCGATACCGGCCAGCGCCGCTGACAGCGCAAAGCTCAGGGTCTTGTAATAGGCCAGATGGATACCCATGCTCTGCGCTGAGATCTCAGAATCGCGAATGGCCACGAAGGCGCGTCCGGTGGGTGAGCGCAGCAGGTTCAGGCAGGCCAGAGTGGCCAGCACCGTGACCACCAGGCAAATGAAGTAGAACGAGGCCCCGGTATCGGCCACCCAGCCCATCACCTGTGGCGCCCCTACCGTCTTGCCGGTGTTCCCGCCCGTCACGCTGTCCCAGCGTGCAAACACCTCTTCCACAATAAAGCCAAAAGCCAGCGTCGCAATGCCCAGGTAGATGCCTTTGACGCGTAGCGCAGGCAGCCCGACCACCACGCCGACTGCGGCCGACAGCAGGCCTGCTGCGGCCATGGCCAGCGGAAAAGGCCAGCCCATTTGCGTGAGCACGGCCTGGGTGTAAGCCCCCACGCCCAGAAAGGCGGCGTGACCGATGGAGAACAGGCCGGTAAAGCCGGCGAGCATCATCAGCCCCAAACCGACGACCGAATAGATGAGGATGAAGGTCAGCTGCGCCAGCAGGTACTCCGACAGCAGCCAAGGCGCCAACAGCAGAAACACGCCGAGCAGGCCATACCAAAGGCGGTGGCCTTCATGCTTGGCCAGGCGCAGGTCCTGCTCGTAACTGGTCTTGAAGATAAAGCGCATCAGACTTTCTTTCGCAGCCGTTCGCCAAACAGTCCGTTGGGCATGACCATGAGCATGATGAGCACCACCACATAGGCGGCAATATCCTTGAAGCCTTCAGGCAGGTAGAAGCCAGCCAGCGATTCGACCACTCCGATGATCATGCCGCCGACGATGGCCCCGGGCAGGCTGCTGAAGCCGCCCACCACTGCGGCCGGAAAGGCCTTGAGCCCAATGAAGCCCATGTTGGCGTGCACAAAGGTGATGGGTGCCAGCAAAAGGCCAGCGATGGCCGCCATCAGGGCGGCCAGAGCCCACACCAGACCGTTGAGCCGTTTGACCGGAATGCCCATGTAGTAGGCCGCCAGTTGGTTTTGCGAGGACGCCTGCATCGCAATGCCCAGCTTGGTGTAGCGGAACAGGGCAAACAGGGCGGCGCACAGCAGGGCGGTGAAGACCATCACCACCAGTTGTTCCGCCGGGATGATCAGGCCACCGAGCTCGAACAGGGCGTCTTTGTAAGGAACGGGCAGCACATGGGTGTCGGTCCCGATGTTCGGCAGCATGGTGATCAGTCCGCGCGCCACATAGCCCACCCCGATGGTGAGCATGACGATGGAGAAGGCCGGCTGGCCCAGGATGGGCCGGATCAGGGCCCGCTCGATCAGCAGGCCCATCAGAGCCATGCCCGCCATGGCAGACAGAACGGCCAGCCAGAAGGGAAAGCCCAGCACGGTCATGCAGACCATGCCGCCAAAAGCCCCCAGCATCATCAGATCGCCCTGCGCAAAGCTCACCGTTTCGGTGGCCTTGTAAATGAGCACGAAGCCCAGGGCGATCAGCCCATAAATGCAGCCCAGGGCGATACCGCTGATGACCAGCTGCAGAAATTGCACGAGTGTTGTCTCCGAAAAGCCTGCGTTTATATCTTTAGCATCAATTCCCTGTCTTTAGGGGTTCTCACGATCAGGGTAGACCCGCGCTACAAAAGAGTCGCGCCAGAGCTTGCAGCTTGCATTTGGAATGTTCATGAGATCAAAGGGCTTAGAACTCGAGGTTGTCGATCAGTCGCGTGCGGCCGATTCGGGCCGCACCCAGTGCCACCAGGGGCTGCCCGCTCAGGTCGCCTTCGGGGGGCAGCAGGTCTTCGCGCCGCCTGACGGTCAGGTAGTCGGCTTGCCAGCCGCGTGCCTGCAGGGCTTGCAGGGCTTGGGCCTCCAGCCCCGATAGACCCGCTGCCGGACCCTTACGCGCCGCCGCTGCCAGCGCTTGCAGTGCCCTGGGCAGAGCAACCGCTTCGGCCCGTTCTGAGGCGCTGAGATAGCCGTTGCGAGACGACAGGGCCAGACCATCGGGGTCTCGCTCTGTGGCGCCAGTCATGATTTCGATCGGCAGCGCGAACTGGCGCACCATCTGCCGGATGATCAGCTGCTGTTGGTAATCCTTCATGCCAAAAAGGGCGACGCCTGTTGCCTTGCCCGCAAACACCGCCTGAAAAAGTTTGAGCACTACGGTGCACACCCCGGTGAAGAAGCCGGGCCGGAATTGGCCTTCCAGCAGATCGGCCAGCCCCGGATCGGGCTGCACCCGGAAGGTCTGGGGCTGCGGATACAAATCGGCTTCACTCGGAGCAAACAGGAGCTGGCAGCCTGCATGGCCAAGAGCGGCGACATCGGCTTCGAAGGTTCGCGGATAGCGATCGAAGTCTTCATGGGGGCCAAACTGCAGTCGGTTGACGAAGATGCTGGCGACGGCGAAATCGCCCGCGCCGACCGCTTGTCGCACCAATTCCAGGTGGCCACGGTGCAAATTACCCATGGTGGCGACAAAAGCCGGACGTTGGCTTGGCGCCAGCGCTGCGCGGAGGTCCTCGATGGTGTGGACGATTTTCATGTGGGTTCTGCCCTTCGGTTGCCGGGCGCTGCTCGTGTCCGATGTGGGCGTCGGTGACAGGTTCCTGCCTCCGGTTCAGCCCTGGTGTGGCAGGCACTGTAACCCGGGCCAGCGACCTCACCAGCCGTGGATGTCATCTTGGGGAAACTGCCCGGTCTTGACGGCCTGCACATACGCCTGCATGGCCTGCCGCACGCTGCCGGCGCCGTCCATGAAGTTGCGGACAAATTTTGGGTTCTTGCCCAGGTTGATGCCCAGCATGTCGTGCATGACCAGCACTTGGCCTGCAGTACCTCGTCCGGCTCCAATGCCGATGGTGGCGCACTGGGTCAGCTCGACCGTCAGGTCGGCGGCCAGCCGAGCGGGCACCATCTCCAGAACCAGCATGGCAGCGCCTGCGTCCTGCAATTCGCGGGCCTGCCGCTTGAGGTCGCTGCCAGCATCTTCGCCGCGGCCCTGGACCCGGTAGCCGCCCAGCGCGTGCACGGTCTGCGGCGTCAGACCCAGGTGGGCGCACACCGGAATGCCACGCTCGACCAAGAAGTGAATGATGTCGGCGGTCCAGCCCCCGCCTTCGAGCTTGACCATGTGCGCACCGGCCTGCATCAGCACGGTGGCGCTACGCAGCGCCTGCTCGCGCGACTCCTGGTAGGAACCGAAGGGCAGATCGCCGATCACCCAGGCGGTACCCTGAACCCGCCGCAGTCCCCGCACCACGCTTTCGGTGTGGTATCGCATGGTCTCCAGGCTCACGCCGACCGTGCTGTTGAGTCCCTGGCACACCATGCCCAGTGAATCTCCGACCAGAATGACCTCGACTCCAGCCGCATCGGCCACCGCCGCAAAGGTGGCGTCGTAGGCGGTGAGCATGACGATCTTCTCGCCGCTGTGGTGCATCTCGCGCAGCCGCGGCAGGCTCAGCGGCCGGCGCGATGCGGGCACGCTGGCCGGTGGCAGCGTGCCGTAGGGCGAGGCCGCCTCGTTGGCACGTGCGGGGCTGGAAGGTGTGGCGCTCATGGTTCAGATTGGAGGGGCCAGAGCCCTCATGTGTCAGCAGGGCCCGCAGTGTATCGAGGCGCAGCGCTTGCACAAGCCAACAACCCTGCTGGCAGCAAGGCGCTCAGGCCGGGGTGTAGGCCAGGCGCACATAGATGGGCGCATAGGCCTCGGCCTGGGTGACGTCGATCAGACCTTCTTTGGCCAGTTCCAGCAGAGCGACAAAGGTCACCACCATCACCGGCAACCCCCGCTCAACGTCAAAAAGTTTTTCAAACTCAACGAAGCGACGACCCTGGAGCTTTTTCAGGACCAGGCTCATGTGTTCACGCACGCTGAGCTGTTCGCGTGAGATGACATGGTGCTGGACCAGTTTGGCGCGCTTGAGAATGTCGCGCCAAGCCTGCTGCAGATCGACCACGTGCACATCGGGAAAGCGCGGCTGCAGGGCTTGCTCGACATAAATTTGTGCCCGCACGAAATCCCGGCCGAGCTGTGCCACATCGCTGAGCTTTTGCGCGGCCAGTTTTATGCGCTCGTATTCCAACAGTCGCCTGACCAGCTCGGCTCGCGGATCTTCGGGCTCCTGACCCTCGGCTGTCTTCTTCGGTGGCAGCAGCATGCGCGACTTGATCTCGATCAGCATGGCCGCCATCAGCAGGTATTCGGCCGCCAGCTCGAGATTGGTGGCGCGAATTTCCTCCACATAGCTGAGGTACTGCCGTGTCACCGCAGCCATCGGGATGTCCAGAATGTTGAAGTTCTGTTTGCGGATCAGGTAGAGCAGCAGATCCAGCGGCCCTTCGAAGGCTTCCAGAAAGACGCGCAGGGCATCGGGCGGTATGTAAAGGTCTTGCGGCAGGGCAAACAGGGGCTCACCGTAGAGCCGCGCCAGAGCCACTTGATCGACCACTTCCGGCATGGCCGGAATGGCCGGCGATTCATCCGTATCTGGGCCTACTGCATGGACCACTGGCAGCGACAACTCGTCCTGCAGCGGCAGAAGGCCGTTGGTTCCGGACTCGGGGCCCGGGGGCATGTTGGCGGTCACAGACAGATTGAGAGCAAGCGCTTACTGGCTGTTGGGGTGGCCGCTGGTCTGATAGACGTAGGCCTTTTGGGCGACCTTGGCCTGCTGGAACTCGCGCTGGTCCTCGCGGTCGATGTCCGACTCCCACCAGATCGATCGTCCCTGACGCTGCCTGGACTCCAGCTCAGGCCGGCTGGTCTTGAGTTGATCGATGAACTCGGTGATGCCCGAGGTGTAGTGAGAACGGCGAAAGAGGGGCATGGCTTGTGCAGGGGTCGACGACGGTTGCGCCGGATTTTAAGCCCGAGCTTGGTTCGGCCGACCCTTGACTGGGACGCCTCGGCGCCGGGGCCTGGTTCGATAGGGGGAACATCAAACGCCCATCGCGCCGAGGGTGACGCTCCGGCGTCTTGTGACTTGCGCCGGTGCCCGAGTCAGCCGCGTCCTTGCAAAGATGAGG
>CAYPSU010000099.1:0-9967 GCA_964413475.1 uncultured Polaromonas sp.
GCATCCTGGCGGCCAAGATGGAGATCCCCGAGGACAAGATCCGCAAGATCATGAAAATCGCCAAAGAGCCGATCTCGATGGAAACGCCGATCGGGGACGACGATGACAGCCACTTGGGCGACTTCATCGAGGACAGCACCAACACCGCGCCTCTGGATGCCGCCATGCAGGCCGGCCTCCGCGATGTGGTCAAGGACATCCTCGACAGCTTGACCCCGCGTGAGGCCAAGGTGCTGCGCATGCGATTTGGCATCGAGATGTCGACCGACCATACCCTCGAGGAGGTGGGCAAGCAGTTCGATGTCACCCGCGAGCGTATTCGCCAGATTGAGGCCAAGGCCTTGCGCAAGCTCAAGCACCCCAGCCGGTCAGACAAGCTGCGAAGCTTTATCGACTCGATCTGATCGGCGCCACCTTGATCAGGCATCAAAAGCCGGGCCCTGCCCGGCTTTTTTACGGCCCATCCAGGGTAAACCCTTAATCGACCGCCGGCTTGAGCGCTTTAAATAGTTATTGTTGATAACTATACTGGCCGCACATTGCGGATCCACCCCATGCCAAACGCAGACCTCCGAATGACCTTGACCGGCGAGCAGCAGCAGCTCGCGATCGTCACGCTGACCCGACCCCTCAAACGCAATGCTCTGAATGACGGACTGATCCTGGCCATCCGGGACCAGTTCGACAACTGGCCATCGAGCGTGCGCGCGGCGGTGATCCATGGCGAAGGCGAGCACTTCTGCGCGGGGCTGGATTTGTCCGAATTGCGGGAACGCGATGCCGGAGAGGGCATCGCACATTCGCGCATGTGGCACCAGGCGCTGGAGCGACTGCAGTACGGGTCGGTGCCTGTGGTGGCCGCCCTGCACGGGGCGGTGGTGGGTGGCGGACTGGAACTGGCCAGCGCCTGCCACATTCGGGTGGCCGATGAGAGCACCTTCTACGCCTTGCCAGAGGGTACGCGCGGCATCTTTGTGGGCGGCGGCGGGTCGGTGCGCATTCCCAAACTGATCGGCGTGGCCCGCATGACCGACATGATGCTCACCGGTCGGGTCTACAACGCCCAGGACGGCGAACGCCTGGGCTTTGCGCAGTATCTGGTCGCCAAAGGACAGGCCCTGGACAAAGCGATCGCGCTGGCAAGCGCAATCGCCGACAACGCCCCGCTGACCAATTACGCACTGATGCACGCCCTGCCCCGTATTGCCGAGCAGCCCGCCGATCATGGCTACCTGACGGAAGCCCTGATCTCATCGATTGCCCAGGCCGCTCCTCAAGCCAAGGCGCGGGTGCGCGCCTTTCTCGAGGGCAAGGCCGCCAAGGTCAAGAAGGCCGATTGAGCCGCGCTGGAGTCGTTTCATGACTGCCCCCAAATTCCGCCCCCTTCGATTCGGTGTGACCCGCGTCCAATTGCGGGAAGGCGCGGGCGGCACGCAGTACCTTCGGGCCGATCAAGACCTGCAAGATTTCCCCGACCGGCTCAGCGACAGGCTCGCGCACTGGGCCGCAATCAAGCCGGAACAGACCTTTATGGCCCGGCGCATCAAGACCGCCGAGGGTGGCCTGGGACCGTGGCTGCACCTGAACTACGGCCAAGCGTGGCGGAGCGCACGCAGCATCGCCCAGGGTCTGATCGATCGCGGATTGAACGTCGACCGGCCGGTCGCCATCCTCAGCGAAAACAGCCTGGAGCATGCCCTGCTGGCCCTGGGCTGCATGATCGCTGGCATTCCCTACACGCCCGTATCACCGCCCTACAGTCTGGTCAGCCTGGATTACGACAAACTCCGACATGTGCTGCGCACCGTCACGCCAGGCCTGCTCTTCGCCCAGGATGAGCGCTACGCCAAGGCAATAAGCGCCGCCGCCAGCGATGACGTGGACATCGTCATGGTCGAAGGCAGCGTACCGGGACGCGCATGCCTGAGTTTTGAAGAACTCTGCTCCACGCCCATCACTGAGGCGGTTGACCGGGCCCGCGCGGCCACCGGGCCAGACACCATCGTCAAATTCCTGTTTACCAGTGGCTCGACCAAGCTGCCCAAGGCCGTCATCAACACCAACAGCATGTGGTGTGCCAACCAGCAGCAAATGAGTCAGTCCATGCCGGTTCTGGCCGAGCGTGAATTGGTGCTGGTCGACTGGCTGCCATGGAATCACACCTTCGGCGGCAACCACAACTTTGGCATGGTGGTGTTCCATGGCGGCACGCTCTACATCGACGATGGCAAACCCACGCCGGCCCTGATGCACGAAACACTGCGCAATCTGCGCGAGATTTCGCCCACGGTGTACTTCAATGTGCCAACCGGCTTTGAGGCCATCGCCCAGGCCATGAAAAGCGATGACCTGCTGCGCAGGAGGCTCCTCGAGCGCGTGCAGATGTTCTTCTACGCGGGAGCGGCCCTGGCCCAACCGATCTGGGACAGCCTCTATGAAAGCCAGGAACGCGAGATCGGCGAGCGCATCGTGATGGGCACCGGTCTGGGCATGACCGAGTCAAGCCCCTTCGGGATTTTCGTGACCAACCCCCATGTACGCGCGGGCGACCTGGGGGTTCCCACGCCCGGCCTGGAACTCAAGCTGGTTCCGGTGGACGGCAAAACCGAGGTCCGCTATCGCGGGCCCAACATCACACCCGGCTATTGGCGCGCGCCCCAGGAAACGATGGAGGCCTTCGATGAGGAAGGGTTTTTCAGGACCGGCGATGCGGTGCAGTGGATCGACGAAAGCAACCCCCATCTCGGTCTTAAATTCGATGGACGTATTGCTGAAGACTTCAAGCTGGCCACCGGCACCTTCGTCAGCGTCGGTCCCCTGCGGGCCCGCATCATTGCCGCCGGGGCCCCCTACGTCCAGGATGTCGTGATCACGGGCCTGAATCTCAAGGAAGTCGGAGCCATGGTGTTCCCCACACCGGCCGTGCGTGGACTCAGCGGCTTGCCGGCCGAGGCCTCCCTGCGTGAGGTGTTGACCAGCCCACCCGTCCTGGCCCAATTTCAGGAGATCGTCAATCGCTTGGCCCAAACAGCCAGCGGAAGCGCCAACCGGGTGTCCCGGCTGTGCCTATTGGCCGATCCGCCGACTCTCGACAGGGGCGAGATCACCGACAAAGGCTCGATCAACCAGCGCTCGGTGCTCCATCACCGAGCGGACCTGGTGATGGCGCTTCACGAGGACACGCTTGACCACATCCTCAAGCCGCAGACCTGAGACGCAAAGGACCCACATGGCTGCCCAAGGTTTTTTCAACGCCTTTGATGACATCTGGATGCATGAAGGGGCGCGCACCCCAATGGTCGACTACTGCGGTGCGCTCGGTCACATCTCGCCCACCGATCTGGGCATCAAGGCGGCGCGCGAAGCGCTCAAGCGCTCCGGCGTGGCCGCCACCGATATCGGCTCGGTGATCGCGGGCAATATGGCCCCGGGCGACTTCGACCAGTTTGTGTTGCCACGCCATGTCGGGCTGTACGCCGGCGTACCCCAGCATGTCCCGGCACTGATGGCCCAACGCATCTGCGGCACCGGCTTTGAATTGTTCAGACAGGCCGGCGAGCAGATCGAAGCTGGCGTCTGCGAAGCTGCACTGGTGGTTGGCACCGAAAGCATGACGCGCAATCCGATCGCGGCCTTCGATCATCGCAGCGGCTTCAAGCTCGGCGCCCCGGTGGGTTTCAAGGACTTCATGTGGGAAGCGCTCAAGGATCCGGCTGCGGGAATCAACATGATCCAGACCGCCGAAAACCTGGCCCGGAAATATCAGATCAGCCGACAGGACGTAGACCAGTTCGCCTCCCACTCGTTTGCCAAGGCGGTGGCCGCACAGCAAAACGGATTTCATGCGGGCGAGATCGTGCCAGTCGTGACCGAGACCTTTGAGCTGGAAGGCTACAAGCCTCGCGGCATCAGGCTGCAGGGCAAACTGACCGAGGTGGCCAGCGACACCCACCCGCGCCTGTCGCCGGTTGAAGTGCTGGCCAAGCTCAAGCCCGTGTACGAGGGCGGTGTGCAGACCGGCGGCAACAGCTCAGCGCTGGTCGATGGAGCGGCGGCCTGCGTCGTCAGCTCGGGAGCCTTCGCCCGGGCCGGCGGCCAAAAACCGCTGGCGCGGGTCATCGCGGCGGCGGTGGTGGGCGTGCCACCGGAGATCATGGGCATTGGACCGGCACCCGCGATCAGTCTGCTGCTCGAGCGCAGCGGCCTGAAGCTCGAGCAGATTGGTCGCTTTGAAATCAATGAAGCTCAGGCAGCGCAAACCCTGGCGGTCGGGCGGGCGCTCGATCTGGACCTGAGCAAGCTCAATGTCAATGGTGGGGCCATCGCCCTGGGCCATCCGCTGGCCTGCACCGGGGTACGCCTGACCCTGACCCTGGCCCGCGAGCTTCGTCGATCAGCCCTGAGATGGGGCATTGCCAGCGCCTGCGTTGGAGGGGGCCAAGGCATCGCCTTGCTGATCGAAAACCCGCAGGCCACGGTCTGAGCCAACCACGGTGCAGAGCCACTCATCGGCGTTCGAATAGGGGAGATATGAGCCATGAAAATTGAAGACATGTCAGCCTTGGTCACCGGCGGTGGCTCCGGTCTGGGCGAGGCGACCGCACGCGAGCTGGCCCGGCTCGGTGCTCGGGTAGCGGTGCTTGATCTGAACCAGGAACAGGCAGAGCGGGTGGCCCAGGAGATCGGCGGCATTGCGGTGCGCTGCGATGTCAGCGACGAGCAAAGCATGGCTCAAGCCATTGAGACGGCCTCTGCGGCTCACGGGCCGGCCCGCATCCTGATGCAGATCGCAGGCATTGGTACTGCCAAGCGGGTCATCGGCAAGGATGGACAGGCTGCCCCGCTGGCCGATTACGCCCGGGTCATCCAGGTCAACCTGATCGGGACTTACAACGCTGCCCGCCTGTTTGCCGCTGCCTGCGCCAGGCTCGAACCCCTGGCCGACGGATGCCGCGGCGTGATGGTCATGACGGCATCGGTGGCCGCCTACGATGGTCAGGTGGGTCAACAAGCCTACAGCGCCTCCAAGGCCGGCGTGGTCGGCATGACGCTGCCAATGGCACGCGATCTGGCCCAGCACGGCATCCGTGTGTGCACCATCGCCCCCGGCCTGTTTGCCACCCCCCTGATGCGAACCCTTCCTGAACCGGTGCAAGCATCACTGGCGGCCAGCATTCCCTTTCCGCAGCGTCTGGGCAAGCCTGAGGAATTTGCGGAGCTGGCGGCTCATATCGTTCGTAACGATCACCTCAACGGTGAAACGATACGCCTCGATGGTGCATTGCGCATGGCGCCCCGCTGAACAAAGGAATGCCATGAGCAAGGCCGTGATTTACGAGGTGGACGTGATGTTCGGCGACTGTGATCCAGCCGGCATCGTGTTTTTTCCCAATTTCTCCAAGTGGATGGACGCTTCGTCGCTCAACTTTTTTCTTCAGTGTGGCGTACCTCCCTGGCGCGAACTGGTCAAGACGCGAGGCATCATCGGCACCCCGCTGCTGGAGATTCACACACGCTTCATTCGGCCGGCCACCTATGGTGAACGGCTGCAAGTCCACACCAGTGTGCAGGAGTGGCGAGAAAAGGTGTTCGTGCACAGGCATGTGGTGCAACGCGGCTCGACCGTGCTGTGCGAGGGCACCGAGATCCGGGCCTTTTGCATTCGCCATCCCGACGATCCCGGTCGCATCAAAGCCATCGCTGTACCCGAGGACATCAAAGCCCAATGTCTCTAGGTCACAGCCTTTCATGTTCATTCCCGTCCACCCCCAAAAGGAGATCTCCATGATGCAACGACGCGCCCTCATTCAAGCGACCGCAGCCAGCGCACTGCTGGGCAGCGCGACTTTTCGCAAGGCCTTGGCTCAAGCCAATCTGCCTATCGAGCAGGTCCGGGTTCTCTATGGCTTTCCGCCCGGCAGTGCCGGCGATATTTGCGCCCGCCGCGTGGCTGAAAAGTTTGCGGGCACCCCTTACAGCCGTAACCAAGGGGTGATCGACAGCCGACCGGGAGCGGGCGGCCAAATTGCGCTGAACATGCTCAAGTCGGCCCCCGCCGATGGCTCGGTTCTGGCCATGACGCCGTTCTCGGCCATTTCACTCTACCCACACATCTTCAAAAATCTGCAGTACAAGCCTTTCGAAGACTTCACGCCAGTGGGCACCAGTTCCATGATTCATCACGGCTTTGCAGTCGGCCCGATGGTGCCCGAGAGTGTGAAGACCGTGCGCGATTTCATCGCCTGGGCCCGCGCCAATCCGGCGCAAGCCAGCTATGGATCCCCTGCGGCCGGCTCCACCCCGCATTTCATCGGTGCCTTGCTCGGCCTGAACAACAATTTTGATTTCCGGCATGTGGCCTATCGCGGCTCAGTGCCCGGCGTCACCGATGTGGTCGGCGGCCAGATCGCCGGCATGTTCACGCCGCACGGAGACTTCATCGCCAATCACAAGGCGGGCAAGATGCGCATTCTGGCCACCTCGGGTCGGACACGCTCGCCCTTTGTGCCAGAAGTAGCCACTTTTGCCGAGCAAGGTTTCCCCGAACTCACAGTCGAGGAATGGTTCGGCTTCTATGCGCCCGCTCGCACCCCTGCTGCGGTGACGCAAGTGGCCAACGCTGCCATCAACGCCGCCTTGCGCGACAAGAGCGTGCAAGATGCGTTCACGGTGGTTGGTCTGATCCCCTTTGGCGGCACCATGGCCGACCAACAGCGCAGCGCTCAGGTCGAGTTTGAGCGCTGGGGACCGCTGATCAAGCGCATCGGCTTTACCGTCGATTCCTGAACTCAGGCGGCACCGGATGTTCGGCCCCTGGCCACGCCAGGGCTCCACCACCCGCTGTTGCCTCCACGCCCAACAGGCCCTGCCCCCTTGATGTCCCGACCATGTCCGCCTACCGCCCCGATGCACAAGAGGCTCTTACCCTGCTAAACCGGGCTCTGGGGGCCACAGAAGAACTCAGCGACCTGCCGACTTTTTCCGAGCTTGATCAGGACCTGATACAGCAGGTGCTGGCGCAGGCTGCCAAATTTGTCGAAGAGGTCATTGCGCCGCTACAGACGGTGGGTGACCGCATCGGTGCGCAATGGGCAGACGGACAGGTCACCATGCCGCCAGGCTTTCGGCAGGCCTATCAGGCCTTCTGGCAGGCTGGATGGCCAGCGCTCTCGGCGGCCCCGCAAGACGGCGGCCAAGGCCTGCCCCTCGTGCTTGAGGCCATCGTCTATGAGTGGCTGAGCGCTGCCAACCACGGGTGGACCATGGCGCCCGGGTTGCTGCACGGGGCCTATGAGTGCATCAAGCACCATGGCAGTGAGCCACTCAAAACGCGGTATCTGGGCAAGCTGGCCACCGGTCAATGGCTGGCCACCATGTGCCTGACCGAAGCACAGGCGGGCTCTGATCTGGGCCTGGTCAGCACGCGGGCGGTACCACTGCCCGATGGCCGCTATGCACTTAGCGGCAGCAAGATCTTCATTTCAGGGGGTGATCACGACCTGAGCGAGAACATCGTGCACCTGGTGCTGGCTCGACTGCCCGATTCGCCCCCTGGCCCCAAGGGCCTGTCACTGTTTCTGGTGCCCAAGTTCTATCCAGATGGCAGCCGCAGTCGGGTCTTCTGCGATCGCATCGAAGAAAAAATGGGCCTGCACGGCAGCCCGACTTGCGCGATGCGTTTCGATGCGGCGATCAGCGACCTGGTGGGAGAGCCCGGTAAAGGACTGTCGGCCATGTTCGTGATGATGAACGCAGCCCGACTGCATGTGGCTCTGCAGGGCATTGGGCTACTGGATGCAGCCTGGCAGAAAGCCGATGCCTACGCTGCCGAGCGACGACAGATGCGCTCACCCGGGAGCAGTCGCCCGGCTGGCCAGGCCGATTTGATTGCCGCGCATCCGGCCATCTGCCGCATTCTGGACAGTCAGCGCGCCTGGATAGATGGTGGCAGGCTTTTGGCCTATCGCACCGCCCTCGAACTTGACCGGGCCAAGGACCACCCTGACCCGCAGCGCCGCCAGTTCGCGCAGCACTGGTGCAGCTTGGTCACACCCGTGCTCAAGGCCGCCTGGACCGAACAGGCCTTCACCGGCGCCAGTGCCTGTCTTCAGGTCTTCGGGGGGCACGGCTATGTCCGGGAATGGGGTATCGAACAGATCGTCCGCGATGCCCGGGTGACCCTGATTTATGAAGGCACCAACGAGGTGCAAGCCATAGACCTGCTGCTGCGCAAGGTGCTCAGCGATCAGGGGCAGGCCCTGGGACAGGTGCTCGATCAATTGCTGCGGGAACAACCCGGCACGCCGCTGCAAGAACGCTGCGCACGCCTGCGCCAGATCAGCGCTCGCCTGGTCCAGACCCGTGATCCGGCCCTGCCCTATGCAGTGGCCGACGACTACCTGCGTGCCATGGCGCTCCTGCTGTTGCAATGGGCCTGGGACGTCCTGCTTGGCGATCCTGTCACCCAGAGCCCGCGCTGGCGGGAACCTGCCCGCGCCCTGCGGCTCAATATCCTGCCCGAATTCGAAATGCGGATCAGCACCATCGAATTGCGGCTGGCCGAGCCCGCAAACCTTGCTGCGCAGTCCTAAAGCATTCGCCATGAAAAAGCCCAAGATCCCGCGCAGTTTGCCCCGCCGGAGGGCCAGTCCAGCGACGCCCCGAAAAGCCCATGACGAACCCAACGAGCCGCTGGATACTCGCTTTCTGGAGAGCCTGATCGGCTACAACGCCAGACGCGCCGCGCTGACGGTCATTGGCGTCTTTCTGCAGCGCATGGCCCCTTACGGGCTCAGGCCGGTCGAATTCTCCACCTTATCCCTGATCCACCACAACCCAGGCCTGACCGCGCGGCAGCTCTGCCACAGCCTAGGGCTGCAGCCCTCCAATATGGTGGGTACCCTCCACAAATTTGAAAAACGCGGCCTGATCGAGCGTCACCCTCATCCCAGAGATGGGCGTGCCCAGGGCCTGCACCTGACTGCAAAGGGCCTCGATCTGATGCGGGAGGTCGAGCCCAAGGTGGCCCAATTTGAAGTGGAGGCCTCCCATAGGCTCAGCGCAAGCGAGCGCGAGCAGCTCATGGCCTTGCTGCAGAAAATCTATCTTTGAGCCGACGGCCCCCCCCTTCGCGGGCGCTTGAAATACCCGGCCAAGACCCCATCTCACCGACATCGGGATGCGCCATACCCATCAAGAACCATGTCAGAAATCGAAAAAGATCAATCAAATCAAGGACCTGATCCTCAAGCCGCCGACCCCAGCGCTCAGCCATCGCCGGCGGCGGGCGCAGTCGAGCCGAACTGGGCCGAGCTGCAGGCCGAAGTCGCCACCCTAAAGGCCAAAAACGGCGAAATGGCCGATAGCTACTTGCGCGCCAAGGCCGAGGCCGAGAACGCCCGCCGACGGGCCGAGGAAGAAATTGCCAAGGCCCGTAAATTTGCTGTGGAAAGCTTTGCCGAGAGCATGCTGGCCGTAGCCGACAGCCTTGAGGCCGGCCTGCAGATCAAGGACGCCAGCGTCGAACAGATCCGCAAGGGCACCGAGGCCACTCTGGCCCAGCTCAAAAGCGCTCTGGAACGCCATAAGGTCATGGAGATTGCGCCGCCGGCGGGCACCCGTTTCGACCCCCATCAGCACCAGGCCATCAGCATGGTTCCCGCTGAGCAGGAGCCCAACACCGTGGTAACCGTACTGCAAAAGGGCTACCTGATCGCCGACCGGGTGCTCAGGCCGGCGCTGGTTACGGTGTCGGCACCCAAGTAAGGACATCGACCGCAGGAACCCTTGAAGTTTCGCCAGTTATCCACACATTCCTAACAAGATCATCCACACGACCGCACAGTCGTGAACAGGAACCCAACCTCGCTCCGGAGCATATTCATCATGGGAAAAATCATCGGCATCGACCTCGGCACCACCAACAGTTGCGTGGCCATCATGGAGGGCAACAACACCAAGGTGATTG
>CAYPSU010000100.1:0-9909 GCA_964413475.1 uncultured Polaromonas sp.
TTGCACGCCGACCGTTTCTGGCAGCCGCTGGCCGGCTGGTGGGGCCACGCCGCGCCGTTTGCCTTCACGCCCGATTACCAGCCCGCGCCGGGCATCACGCGCTACCAGTGCGGCACCCAGCCCATGATCAGCCTGGCCGCGCTGGACTGCGGCGTAGACACGCTGCTGGCGGCCGAGGCGCTGGGCGGCATGGCGGCGCTGCGCGCCAAGTCGCTGGCGCTGACCGACTTGTTCATCCGCCTGGTGGAAGAGCGCTGCGCCGGCCACGGCCTGGGCCTGGCCACGCCGCGCGAACACGCGCAGCGCGGTTCGCAGGTGTGCCTGACGCGAGCCGAAGGGGCGTACGCCATCGTGCAGGCGCTGATTGCGCGTGGTGTGGTGGGCGATTTCCGCGCGGGCGACGGCGGCCGCCACCAAGACATTTTGCGTTTTGGCTTCACGCCGCTCTACATCGGCTTTGAAGACGTGTGGCACTCGGTGGAACATCTGCGCCAGGTGCTCGAAAGCGGCGAATGGCAGCGCCCTGAGTTCAACCGCAAACACGCAGTGACCTGACCATGACTTGCCCGTATCACACCGAAGGCATCGTCCGCGACGAAAAGGCGCAGCTCGATTTCAGCGCCGACATGAGCTACGGCGACTACCTGCAGCTTGACGCGATTCTGAGCGCACAGAAGCCGCTCTCGCCAGCGCACGACGAGCTGCTGTTCATCGTGCAGCACCAGACCAGCGAGCTGTGGATGAAGCTGATGCTGCACGAGCTGCGCGCGGCGGTGGCCGATCTGGCCGCTGATGCCTTGCCTGCGGCCTTCAAGAAGTTGGCTCGGGTCAGCAAGATCATGGAGCAACTGGTCCATGCCTGGGACGTGCTGTCCACCATGACGCCGCCCGAGTACAGCGCCATTCGGCCCTATCTGGCCCAGTCCAGCGGGTTTCAGAGCTGGCAGTACCGGTGCATTGAATTTGTCATGGGCAACAAGAATCCCCAGATGCTCAGACCGCATGCGCACCGCCCCGATCTGCATGCGCGGGTTGAACAGGCTTTTGCGGCCCCTTCGCTCTACGACGAGTGCCTGCGCCTGCTGGCCCGCCGTGGCTGCGCGCTGCCCGCTGCCGTTCTGGAGCGCGATTGGCGCCAGCCCTACCAGCCCAGCGCCGAGGTGGAGCAGGCCTGGCTGGATATCTACCGGGCTGCGGATCGGCATTGGGACCTGTATCAACTCGGGGAGGAGCTGACCGACCTGGAAGACGCCTTTCGCCTGTGGCGGTTTCGGCACCTGACCACGGTGGAGCGGGTGATTGGCTTCAAGCGCGGCACCGGAGGCACCAACGGCGTGGGCTATCTGCGGAAAATGCTCGATACGGTGATGTTTCCGGAAATCTGGTCGCTGCGAACCCATCTCTGAAGCCCGGCCGCGCCGGGTCTTCGAGGCCATCCCCGGGGTCGGCCCCAGGGGGGTGGTCTGGCCTTTGGGATTAAGATCGTTTGACGAACAGTTGCAATTCTCAGGCGCTCATTCATGAAGGCTGACCTTAACGAACGCATCACCCGCATCGGGCCGGCGACGCCGTGCGGGCAATTGATGCGCCACTATTGGCAGCCGGTGGCGCTGGTCGATGAATTCGACCCGAGCCTGGACCCCGCCATGGCCCAGCGGCCCCTGAAGGCAGTGCGCCTGCTGGGTCAGGATCTGGTGTTGTTCAAAAACGAGCAGGGGCAGTTTGGTTTGCTCGACCGGCCCTGTCCCCATCGCGGTGCCGACTTGGCTTTTGCCCGCCATGAGGGCGATGGTCTGCGCTGCCCGTTTCATGGCTGGAAGTTCGATGTCAGTGGCCAGTGCCTGGAGACGCCAGCCGAGCCACCCGAGAGTCGCTTGTGCAGCCGTATTCGCCAACGCAGCTACCCGGTGATCGAGCGCAGCGGCGTGCTCATGGCCTGGCTCGGTCCCCAGGGCAGCGAGCCGCCACCGCTGCCGGCCATGGACTGTTTTGCCGCGCCCGGCAGCCACACCTTTGCCTTCAAGGGCTTGTGGAACTGCAATTGGCTGCAGGCTTTCGAGGTGGGCATAGATCCGGCGCATACCTCTTTCCTGCATCGGTTTTTTTCGGACGAGTCGCTGGAGGCAAGCTACGGCCGCCAGTTCCGCGGCGCCAGCGCGGGCGAGGTGGAGGGCCAGCGCTGGCCGATGACCCGCATCATGCGTGAATTTGATCGCCCGCAGATCCGTGTGGAGGCCATGCCCTATGGCATGCAGCTGACCACGCTGCGGCCGATGAATGCCGAGCTGACGCATGTGCGGGTCACCCATTCGATCTTTCCCCATACCTTTGTCATTCCGCTCTCGGAGAGCATGACCATCACCCAGATGCATGTGCCGGTGGATGACACTCACACCTACTGGTACTCCATCTTCACCAGCTTTGGCGAGCCGGTGGACAAGCGCGCCATGCGTGATCAGCGCCTGCGGGCGGTGAGCCTGCCCGACTACCTGCCCCGCTCGGGGCGGCACAACCAGTGGGGTTTTGATGCCCAAGAGCAGCGCACGCGAACTTACCTGGGCATGGGCGAAGACGACATCAATGTGCACGACCAGTGGGCCTGCGAGAGCATGGGGCCGATTCAGGACCGCACGCGCGAGCATCTGGCCAGCACCGATGTGGCGATTGCGGCCAACCGCCGTCAATTGCTGGAGGCCATCGACCAGGTGCAAGCCGGCCAGTTGCCCCCCGGAATGGCTCAGGGCCCGGTGGCCGGACAGCGCATCGGCCCCGACACGGTAGATGGCATTGCACCGGCGGGTCAGTGGCAGACCTGGTGGCGCGACCGGGTGCAAAGCCGGCGCGATGGGGCCCCCTGGAGGGCCGATCTCACCGCCGCATCGGCATGAGGTCTCTGGCCCGTCAAATCCAGACGCTGGGGCTCAAGCAGCTGCGCCTGGCCTGGTGCGACCTGCACGGACAGACTCGCGCCAAGGCCCTGAGCCCCAAGGCAGCGATGACGGCCCTGACCCAGGGCGTGGGCATGGTCGGCACCCTGGCCCTTAAAGACACCGCAGACCGCACCGCCTTTGCGGTCTTCGATCCGGAATTTGCCGCTCGGCATCCTGCGCTGGCCGGTGCCAGCAATCTGCTGCTCAAACCCATCGAGCACACCTTCAAAGTCTTGCCCTGGGCTCCAGGCACCGGCTGGATTCAGTGCGAAGCCTTTTTTATGGACGGCACGCCCATGGGCCTGGACACCCGCCAGCAATTGCGTGGCGCCCTGCAAAGGCTGGCCGTGCATGGCCTGGGGCTGGCCTGTGGCCTGGAGATTGAATTTCATATTTACCGACTGGCTCACCCCAATGGCCAGGACGCGCTCGACCCTGGTGCGGCAGACTGGCCCGGGCCAGCCCCCGAGGTGCAGATGCTGCATCCGGGCTATCAACTCCTGTCCGAGGCAAGCCTTGACCAGTGCCATGAGGCGCTTGAAATTGTGCGCCGCACCGCGCAAGGTTTGGATTTGCCCTTGAGCTCACTGGAAATTGAAATCGGGCCGAGCCAGTTTGAGGCGGTCTTCGATGTGCGCGATGCCCTCACCGCCGCAGACCAGATGGTGCTGTTTCGCAGCTCGGTTCGGCAAGCCTTGCGAAGGGCCGGCTATCACGCCACCTTCATGTGCCGCCCGCCGTTCCCCAAGATCATGTCCAGCGGTTGGCATCTGCATC
The DNA here is from genome assembly GCA_964413475.1 of uncultured Polaromonas sp. GTDB lineage: Bacteria > Pseudomonadota > Gammaproteobacteria > Burkholderiales > Burkholderiaceae_C > Polaromonas. Next base: position 3,708 of record CAYPSU010000100.1, read on the forward strand.
AGTCTTTGGTGGATCTGCGCTCGGGGCGCAATGCCATGGTGCGTCAACCTTCCTCCAGCGCATGGGATCTGGGCGATGCGCGGGCAGTGCTGTCGGATCTGGGGGTTCACTATTTGGCGGGGCTGCTGGCTCATGCGCCGGGCATGACGGCCTTGTGCACTTCGACGGTCAATGGCTTCGGGCGCTTTAGCGCACATGCCATGGCGCCCCAATCCATCGTATGGGGGCGCGACAACCGTGGCGCAGCCTTCCGGGTGGTCGGTGGGCCGGGTGACCCGGCCACCCGGATTGAAAACCGGCTGGGCGAGCCGGCGGCCAACCCGTATCTGTACTTGGCGGCGCAGATTCATGCCGGACTCGATGGCATCCTCAAGCAGTTGCAGCCGCCACCGGCCACCACCTCGCCCTATGCGGCGCAACAGGGGCCGAGCGACCTACAACGCCAGCGCATTCCCGCCGACCTGCCCGAGGGCTTGCAAGCCCTGGCGGGCGATGCAGTTCTGACAGAGGGCTTCGGTGCCGATTTCATCGAGACCTACCGAGTCATCAAGCGTCTGGAACAGGATCGCTTTGATGCTGCAGTCGACAAGCAGGAATTTGCGCGGCGCGAATACTTCGGGCGGATCTGAGCGAATAGACTGCGCCCGAGGCCCAACGCGGTTGGGCGCCAACAGGCTGCAAGTGCATGGATATCAAATGGCTGGAAGATCTTGTGGCGCTCGGACGCGCGGGCAGCCTGGCGCTGGCGGCGCGGCAGCGTCATATCACCCAACCGGCCTTTGGCCGTCGCATTCAGGCGCTTGAGGCGTGGGCCGGACAAGCGCTGGTGGATCGTCAGCGCAAACCGGTGGCCCTGACGCCCGCTGGTCTTCGGCTGATGGCGCAGGCTGAGGAGATCCTGCAGTCCGTGCAAGGGGCCCGCCGCGAATTACAGCACCTGGCCCAAGCCGATCAGGGGCTGCGCTTGGCCACCGGCAGAACCCTGGCACGAACCTGGGTGGCCGACTGGTTGCTGCGCATCAGCGCCCACGCCCAGCCTGCATGGACGCAGATTCGCACCGGCAGCCTGGCCGAGACCCTGGGTTGGCTGGAAAACGGGCAGGCCGATTTGCTGGTGGCCTATCACCACCCCTCGATCGCTCAGCGTCCGCAGGGCAGGGGGCTGCTGCAGAAGGTACTGGCCCAGGACAAATTGGTGCCGGTCATCCGCCGCCGCCTGGAGGTGCGCAAAGCCGCTCGGTCGGCGCCCGCTTGCGCCACCCCCTGGCTGGCCTACGCGCCTTCGCTGGCCCTGGGTGGACTGGTGGAGGATCACTTGAAGCGCTGTCCGAGTCCGACGCCGCTGAAGAAGGTGCTGGAATGCGATTCGGCCGACGCGCTGCTGGAATATGCGATCAAGGGCATGGGCTTGTGCTGGCTGCCTTGGTCGCTGGCGGCCAGCGCATGCCGTCAGGGCTTGCTGGAGGTCTGTTGGGATCGAACCATGGTCATTGCCTTCGAGGTGCGTCTGGTGCGGCGTCGTGGCCGCCTGCCAGCCGTGGCCGAGAAAATCTGGCTGGCCACCCCGGCCGGATAATGCTGAATCAGCACTTTAGTGAACCGAAACAGCAAGTTAGAAGGGCATGGCTTGCTGACAATACGGCATCTTTATCCCCTGCAAGGAGCCTCCCATGACCCCTCTGGCCCGCCCGCTACTGGCCCTGTTGAGCCTCTGGACTGCCACCCTGATGCCGGCCTGGGCCCAGGCTGACAACTATCCATCGCGCCCCATCACCATCGTGGTGGGCTATCCGCCCGGCGGCAGCACCGACCTGACCGGTCGGGCGGTAGCCGCAGCCCTGGCCAAGAGCCTGAACGCCACTGTGGTGGTGGAGAACGTGGGTGGCGCTGGCGGCGCCATTGGGGCACAGAAGGTGCTGGCGGCTCCCCCCGATGGTTACACCCTGCTGGTGGGGGCCAACAACGAGGTGGCCATCAATCGCCTGGTGTCGCCCTCGATCAGGTACCAGTGGCAGGACTTCACCCCGCTTGGCCTGATTGCGTCGCAACCCATGGTGTTGGTGGCCTCCACCCGCATGGGGGTCAAGAACACCGATGAGTTCATCCGTCTGGTCAAGACGCGGCCCGGCCAGTTCAGCTACGGCAGTTCCGGCGTGGGGACGGCCTTGCATCTGGCCGGCGAAATGGTCAAGGAGCAGGCGGGCATTTTCATGACCCATATTCCTTATCGCGGTGTGGCCCCTCTGACCAGTGATCTGCTGGGCAATAGCCTGGAGTTTGGCGTCTTCGTGCTCTCCAGCGGTCTGCCCCACATTCGCAGCGGCAAAGTCGTGGCTCTGGGCACCACCGAGAAGGCGCGATCGAAGGTGACGCCCGACATTCCAGCCCTGGCCGAGCATCCGACCCTGAAGAACACAGACATCAGTTCCTGGTTTGTGCTGATGGCGCCGGGCAAACTGCCGGAAGCTGTGCAAGCACGCCTGAAAAAGGCACTGGCCGAAGCCTTGCAAAACCCCGAGTTGCGCAGCAGGCTTGAGGCCTCGGGTTCGACCGTCGCATCGTCGCAGCCCGATATGCAGAGGTTTCTGCGGGATGAAACCGCGAAGTACCAGCGCATTGTGGACTTCGCCAAGATTCGGGAATGAATGCGCTGCACTTTGAGTTGGCGGCGCCCGATCTGGGTCCCTGGCGCAGCGGTAACACCGGCGTCGAGGGACTGTGGCACTTTGACTCGGGGCGGCCGGGACGGCATCTGCTGATCAGCGCCCTGATTCACGGCAATGAGCTGTGCGGTGCCTGGGCCGTCAAGGAACTGCTCGAGCTGGGCGTCCGACCCAAGAGGGGTCGTCTCACGCTGATGTTTGCCAATCTGGCCGCCTTCGATCGCTTTGATGCAGCCCGGCACGATGCCTCTCGCTTTGTCGATGAAGATATGAATCGGCAGTGGACGGCCGAGCGTCTGGCCCAAGCGAGCAGCCAGGAGCGTCGGCGGGCGGCCGAGCTGCTGCCCTGGGTGGAGCAGGCCGACTGGCTGCTGGATTTGCATTCGATGCATGAGCCTGGCCCGCCCTTGTTGCTGACAGGCGTGCATCGGCGCAATCGGGAGCTGGCCCGACAGTTGGGCCAGCCCGCCCACATCGTGGTGGATGCCGGACACAAGGACGGCGTGCGCATGCGCGACTTCGGTCGCTGGGGGCTGCCCGATGCGCAGGCCGGCGACGCACGGTCGCTGCTGATCGAGTGCGGTTTTCATGGCGATCCCAACAGCGTTCGGGTCGCCCGCGATCTTTGCGCCCGCTTTCTCCACCTGGGCGACGTTCTTTCGGCGTCCGATACGGATGCAGGGCTGGCGCCCTGGCGGCAGACCGATGCGCCGCAGCAATGGGCGCTGGAGGTGACCGAAGCGGTGGTGGCCCGCAGCCAAGGCTTTCGCTTTGCTGGCCCATGGCAAGCGCTGCAATGCATCCCCCGAGCCGGAACCCTGATTGCCGACAACGACGGGCAGGCCGTGGTCACGCCCTACGATGACTGCGTGCTGGTCATGCCTTCCCTGCGGCAGTTGCGAGCCGGCGTCACGGTGGTGCGTCTGGCCCGACGCGAACCGCTTTGAGCCGGGCCCGGCGGGCCTTGAGGGGGTAAGGCTTGGGGCAGGCTAGTCCTGCTGTCGCGCCTGATTGTCTTGACGGTGCTGGGCTCGGGCCTGCAGCAGGGCGTGGACAAGTTCGGCAAAGCCCGCCCCGCGCTCGGCCTGACAGATATAGCCGGGGGCGTGTGCAAGCTGTGGCAAAAAAGGCGCGAGATTGGCCACGCCCACGCAGTAGCGCATTTGTCTGAACATCACTTCGTCGTTGCTGGAGTCGCCCACATACACCCAGTGGTCCAGCTCCGAGGGCAGCAGCCGGTTTAACCAAGCCTGCACTGCCCAGCAAGCGCCCACCCATTTGTCGTGGTCGCCCAGCCAGGCGTTGATATGAATGCTGCTGACCGTGACCCGAAGCCCATGGCCCTGGAGCCGCTGCACAACCTGAGCGATTTCATCGGCGCTGAGTTTTTCAAATTCGCTGTGATCGATGGCGATGTCTGTCTCGCGCCCCTCGCTGTCGCGCGACCGGCGCGCCTGGGGCATGTGCCTTTCGACCTCTTCCAAAGCGGCCTGCAGTCGGGCGTAGTGACTCTGGCGGGTGGCTGCGTCCGTTCGGTAGAGCTTTTCGACGCTGCCGTCGGCGTGGGCCCTGAGGGCCACCGCACCGTTTTCGGCCACGATCCCGAGCAAGGGCCAAGGGCGGCCCTGGCCCCTGGCCTGGGCAGCGAGCAAGCGCAGGCTCCAGCCCACAGGTCGTCCGGTGACAGCGAGCACCGCCACGCCGGCCTGTTGCAGTTGCTCAAGGGCGGCCCGGGCCTCGGGCATCAGCTGACCGTCCAGCGTCAGGGTGTCGTCGATATCGGTGATCAGCCCGGTGATGCCGGCTCTTTGCGCGACGGGCCAACTCGACAGGGGCAGCGGTCTGATCATGCCCCAGGGCCGGGCGCTGGCTCGTGCTGCGCGGAGAACACATCGAGCCGATCGGTGATGATGCCGTCCACCCCCAGGCTTTGTAGCGGCTGCACATGATCGGCCTGATTGACGGTGTAGCACAGGCAGCGCAGTCCGGCTGCGTGAATCTCGGCCACCTTCTGCGCGTCATAGATCGGGTAGTGGGCCACGATGGCGCAGCACTGAAGCCGCAAGGCCGTTTCCTTCCAGCCTTGCCACCAGCTCTCCAGCAGCAGTGCCCGCGGCAGATGCGGGGCGCTGGCCAGAGCGCCCTCAAGCGCCTCGGGCTTGAATGAACTGAGCAGCGGCATCACCGCCTGTCCGGCCCACAGCTGCGCCGCTTGCGCGGCCACCGTGCGACCGGTGTGCTGCTCGGTCCCCGGGGTCGGCTTGATCTCGATGTTCAGGTGGTGCCCGTTGACCAGACAAAAGCGCGCCAGGGCTCGCAGGCTGCACAGGGGCTCGCCGGCATACAGGCGGGAGTGCCAGCCGCCGGCATCGAGCTGTGACAGCTCGCTCCAGGGCAGGTCAGCGCCCAGCCCGCTGCCGTTGCTGGTGCGATCAAGCGTGGCATCGTGCAGCAGAAAGACGGTGCCGTCAGCGCTGAGCTTGGCGTCGCATTCAAACATGCGGTAGCCATAGGAGGCGCCCAGCCTGAAGGCGGCCAGGGTGTTCTCCGGTGCCAGCTTGCCAGCGCCACGGTGGGCGATCCAGTAGGGATAGGGCCAGCGTAGGGGATTCATGCGGACAGGCGCCGCCCGGAAGCGGCGTCAAAATGATGCAGCGCGCTCTCGCGCGGGGTGACCTCGAGCCAATCCCCCGGGCGAGGTGCGCTCAGCGATGCGTCGATCCTCAAGATGAGGTGCTCTTGCCCCAGGCGGGTGTGCACCAGCCGCTCGGCACCCAGCAGTTCAACCGTCTGCACCTGCACACGCCAACCGCTTCCGGGGCTCGGGTCGATGTGCTCGGGCCTGATGCCCAGGATGCGCCCTGCGGCCACGCCCGGTGCCGCGTGCAGCAGATTCATCGGGGGCGAGCCAATGAAGCTGGCCACAAAGGTACTGGCCGGCCGGCTGTAAACCGCCTCGGGTGTATCGAATTGCTCAACATGGCCTGCGTTCATCACGATCATGCGCTGGGCCAGCGTCATGGCTTCGACCTGATCGTGGGTGACGAAAAGGCTGGTGATGCCCAGGTCGGCATGGAGTTTCTGGATTTCCAGGCGTGTCTGGGCGCGCAATTTGGCGTCGAGGTTGGACAGCGGTTCGTCGAAGAGGAAAACCTGGGGCTGCCGGACAATGGCGCGGCCCATGGCCACCCGCTGGCGCTGGCCGCCCGAGAGCTGTCTGGGCTTGCGTTGCAGCAAGGCCGAAAGTTCAAGAATGGCGGCTGCCTTTTGCACCCGCGTCTCGATCTCCGACTTGGGCAGCTTCTGGATTTTGAGCCCATAGGCCATGTTGTCGAAAACGCTCATGTGCGGATAGAGGGCGTAGTTCTGAAACACCATGGCGATGTCGCGCTCGGCCGGCTCGAGGGTGTTGACCACCCGGTCGCCGATCAGGATGTCGCCGCCGGTGATTTCTTCCAGCCCCGCGACCATGCGCAGCAAGGTGGATTTGCCGCAGCCGGACGGCCCGACGATGACCACAAATTCGCCATCCTCGATCT
>CAYPSU010000101.1:0-9863 GCA_964413475.1 uncultured Polaromonas sp.
GAAGACGCCATGAAGGACAACACCGCCGCGGTGCACTGCCAGGTGCCGGTGGAGGTGGCCTCTTTCCTGCTGAACGAAAAGCGCAGCGAGATTGCCAAGATCGAGATGAAGCAGCGCATTGCGGTGCTGCTGGTACCCAACAAGACCCTGGAGACGCCTAACTACAAGCTTGAGCGGCTCAAGCACGACGACCCCCGCCTGGACAATATCGCCGCCAGCTACAAGATGGCCGAGGAATTCGAAGATCCGACCACAGTGACGCGGCGCAGCCAGGAAAAGAGCAACAAGCAGGAACCTGTGATCAAGGGCGTGCTGCCGGACGCACCAGCGCCGATCGCCAGCGAGGGGCCCAAACCCGAGACACGGCGCAGTGCCCCAGCCCCTGCCCCAACAAGCCAGTCGAGCAGCAACGCTGCGCCCGCCCCAACCGCCGAGAAGGGCTTCTTTTCCTGGGTTAAGGGTCTATTCACAGGCCCGGGTGCAAGCGCTGCGACCCCGCCTGAGGCCAAGCCGGCCGCTGCCGAGCCCAGCCAAGCGCGGGAATCCCGCGGAACTGATCGCGGTGGCCGTGAAGGTCGCCGCAACGACCGCGGGCGCGGCCGGGGCGAGCGCGGTGGCGAATCGCGACAGACCCCTGCCGCCCCGGACACGCGTGAAGGATCCGAAGGCCGCGAACCGCGGCGCGGACAGCGCGGCCAGCAGCGACCACCGGCAGAGCGCTCGGCTGAAGGAGGACGGGGCGATGCACCGGCTGGGCGCGAGGACCGGCCGCCACGCGAAGGGCGCGGTCGGCGAGATCGTTCGGATCGTTCAGATCGGACCGATAGGGCCGAGCGCACCGAATCGAGCACAGCCAGCGGTGCCGAAGTCAGCCAACAGGAGCTGGCTGCAGCCAATCTGGCGGCGATGCAGGCCGCTGCGGGAGAGTCACCGTCGAACCGCACTGAGGGTGAAGGCCGCCGCGAGCGGGGCGAGCGTCCTCGCCGTGAGCGAGGCGAACGCCCGAGCCCAGCGCAGAGCGACCAGGACTCCACCGGCGAACAAACCGTGACCACGGGCGAGTCGACCCGCGCAGCCGATCTGTCCAGCGCCACACCGGCCAGCGGTGAGTCGGAGGTCCAGCCGCGGGAACGCCGCCACCGCGAGCGCCGAGACCGACGCGAGCGCGGGGCAGAACCCGGCGACGAGCAAAGCAGCGCACAACCACCTTCAGCCCAAGAACAAAGGGCGGGATGGGAAGCGAGCCAGACGGTCGCGACTGCGGGAACAACAGCCGCTGATTCGTCGGTTACGGCCCCGAAAACCGCAATACAAGCCCCGCGCCCTGCCCTGCCCCAGGTTCAGCCTTACCAGCTGCCCCTGCAGGATTTGATGCAGGTGGCCAGCGATTCGGGCTTGCAATGGGTTCACTCCCAAGCTGAGCGAGTGGCCCAGGCGCAAGCGGCGATTGCGGCCGAACCCAAGCCGGTCCATGTGCCGCGCGAGCGCCCACCGGTGGCTCCAGTCGACGAGGGACCTCTGATTCTGGTTGAAACTCGGCGCGATTTGCGCGAGATGCCCATGCCTTTTGAAGTCAGCGGCACGCGACAGTGAAAACGCGCCCGATGGGTGCGGGTACCTCAAGCCTGAGGAATCCGCACACGAGCGCCATCGGCCCTGGTGCGCGGATCACAGATCGGCCAGCTTGCGATAAGCCTGTTCGGCAGCGTGAGCATCGCCCCGCTGCTCAGCCAGCCGGGCCAGGCCGCGCCAGGCGCGACGAAGCAGCTGGACATCGGTCAGTTGGCCCACCGCCTGCGCCAGCAGTTGCTGGGATTTGCCCCAGAGCTGACGTTGCAGGCAGGCCATGCCCGCAAGGTATTGCAAATGAGGATCGCGCGGCCGACCCTGCAGGGCCATCTCGAGCCGGGCCAGCCAGGTGCTGTCAACCGAATCGAGGCCACGCTCGAGCGCCAGAACCAGGCGCACCTGCAGGACCTCCGACAGCTGCTCGGAGGGCGCGTCGATCAGTCGGTTCCAAATGGGCGCCAGCCACTGACGGGCCAAGCCAGCCTCTCCACCCAGATCCATCAGGCGGGATGCCGCATGCACGGCCACCTCGGGCATAGCTCGCTCCGCCTCCTCCAGACTTTGCCAGGCTTGCTGCAACTGCCGTACGTCAGAGGCTGACTGCAGCCCCTCAATGGCCAAACCCCGCACGATGCTCTGCGCGCCCTGATGGGAAAACGCACGGTGCTTGGCCAGCAACCGGGCCGTCTCGAGGGCCTGCGGAATCTGGCGAGCCAGTCGGGTGGCCTTCAAGCGCAGGCGCAGGGCCAGTGTGCGCCGGCTCACCCCGGGCGGCAATCGAGCCAGATGTTCCAGCGCCAAGGCGGGGTCCCGATCCTCAAGGGCCCATCGCGCTGCCCGCAACTCGATACCCTCTCGCGTCTCGACCGGCAGACGCTGGTTCGGCACTTCCAAAGCCAGCCGCAGATGCTCGTCGCGCTGGCTACGGTTTTGCAAAGCCTGGGCACTTTCGGCCGCCACCAGGTGGGCCAGCGCACGCAGCTGCAAACCACGCTGTGGGCTGTAGCCGCTGTCATGAACCGACTCGCCCGCCAACTCACTGAGGCTTCTTTCCTGAGCCAAGGCCGATTGCGCTGATCGAGAGGCCCGAATGAAGCGCCCGGCCAAAAGATGCGCCAGCGCATCAAGCAGAGCGGCGTGCATGGCCCTCTCTCTTTGCTGCGCCCGCCAGCGGCGCGCCTGCGCAGGCAGCGAAAAAGCCGCTGCGAAGGCACGCAAGGCCAAATGAATCACCGTAAAAATCACCAGCCCCAGCAGCAAGGCCAGATTCAAAGACAGATCGACGCGATGGGGCGGCCAGAACAAAGTCACCACCGCCTGGTTGTTGCCGGCGAACAAAGCCACCGCCACGGCTACGGCAAAAAGGGCAATGAGCCAGATTGCAGCGCGCATGAACCGGCCCTCAGCGACCGCCTGCGACCGCCGCCAAAGCGGCAATGGTCTTGTCCAGCCGCGGCAGCTCGGTCGACTTCAGACTGGCCTGAACTTGTTGCAGCAGCGCCTGGGCCGATTGGGTCTTGCGAGAGGAGGTGTCGAAATAACGCTGAAATGCCAGGTCGACAGCCAACAGATCCGATCGCGCCACCTCGCTCTGCCGCGAAAGCAGGGCCAGGCGGGCATTGAGCAGCTTGAGCTTGGTGTTCTCACGCAGAAAAAAAGACTGCTCGGGCGCCAGCAAAGCCGCCTCGGGACGATCAATTCGGCTGACCCGCAACAAGCCGCGTGCCTCCTGCTGCAAAGCCGCTACGGCAGCCGTCCAGACACGCTCGAACCAGTCGCCGATAGCCCCAGTGGTGGCACCAATCAGACTCTGGTTGTTCGTCTTGTCCTGCGCAGACACAGGCGCAGGGCGAGCCTCTGCCGAGGCCTGTGCCGCATTGGCAACCGGCAGCTCATCAAGGAGCCGGCTGAGTTCATCGATGCGCACCAGCAATGCCGGGATATCAGTCACGGCCATCGCCTTGATACGCTCACTGTCCTGGGTGATGGCGCGCAACACCGGATTGAGCCGGGGCTGCGCCGTTCGCTGCAGCCGCAGCTCGGCTGTGCGCAAAGCCGCCAGCAAGGGCTCGGTGCTGCCGGTCAACTGGGCTTGCTGCTGCGCCAATCGCAAAGCCGATTCAATGTCGACCACCAGATTCTCATCGCGCGAGCGCGAAAGGCTCTGCATCAACTCTTCGAGCTGCTGGCGCTGCAAGCTGACCTCGTTCAGGCGCGACTCCAGAGTGCTCATGCGGCCGCTCATGTCGCGCACCGTATCCTGGGCCTGCTGGGCCAGCGTGCGGGCCGAGACCGCCTGCGCGCCTGCGTCCAGGCTGCGCCGGGCCAGCTCTTCCTGAATGCTGCTGAGCTTTTGCCACAGCACAATCACCAAAATCAGGGCTGCAGACGAGAGCGCTAGCACAATCGAAGCCCAGGCCCGCGATTGCCACCAATCCTGAGGCGGGGTCAGATCCTGAATGACCGGCAAGTCCTCAGCCCTCTCCGGGGACCGCGGGGCGGACCCGGGTGCCGAAGCGGCAGGTGCTGTGTTGGGGGCCGCAGGCTCACTCATGGGACGCCGATTTTATCGAGGCCAATACATCACTGATCGCCGGTCGCGATTCCAGCACCCGCCCAAAGCCCTTGGCGCGGGCGGCCTGTGCAATCCGTGGGTGCGTGGCCAGCGCAAGGGCTGCACGCCAATCGATCTCTTGCGGCAGATGGGCGATAGCCTCGGAACTGCTGAACAGCCACCAGGATCCATCGCTACAGGCGACTTCCATCCGCTGCCTGTCGGCCAGGCTCCAGTTCGGCGCGCGCCGTTCGTACACCACGAGGGCATCGACCTGTGCCCCGGCCAGCTCGAGCTGCTCAGCCAGCCATTGACGGCCGGTGCCCGCACCCGGCGGCCCGCTGCGCCCCCGCACCAGCAGCACCTTGCGGCCAGCCCAGGGTCGATCGGCGATCGTCTGCCAGAGCGCTTCCGAATCAAACTGGCCCGCATCGGCGGGGGGCTCGTCAATCTGCGCGGCAGGCACCCCCAATAATCGCAGCCGCTCGGCGGTACCGGGCCCGGGGGCAAGCCAGCGCACAGTCGCTGGCCCTGGTCCTTGCCAGCCCTGCAAGAAGTGATCGACTGCATTGCCACTGACCAGCATCACCGCCGAACAGGCGTGCAGCTGCTGCTGGGCGGCCTGTCGCTCGGCCGAACCGAGCAGGGGCACAATCTCCAAGAGCGGCAAGGCCTCGGCCGCGCAGCCGGCCGCCTGCAGCTGATCGACCCAAAGCCGGGCCTGTTCGGCCGGGCGGGTCACGATGATGCGGGGGCCTGTCGATGCCTCGCGGGTACCACCCCCATTGAATCGGCTGGTCATGACCGCGGGTGGGGCTCAGGACATCAGGCAGCAGGCACCGGACGTGCACCCTCGGCCTGCAAGCGAGCCGCCACCTGCTCGCCCAGAGCGCGGGCCTGAGCCTGATCGTGCACCAAGGCCCGCTCAGTGGCTCGCACCAGGGGCGAAGCGGGTCTGAGGGCCTCCTGAGCAAGCCCATCACCCAGATCACCCGGGTCACCCCAGGCAGCCTGCAGTTGCAGCCACCCGTCGGAGTCGGCCCCAGCCGTGAAGGCAGCCAAGGGCATGGAACAGCTGCCGCCCATGGCGCGCGAAACTGCTCGCTCTGCGGTCACCGCCAGCCAGGTCGGCTCGTGGGCCAAGGTGGCCAGCCCCTCGAGCATGTCCTGCCGATCGGCGCGCACCTCAATGCCCAGCGCCCCCTGCCCGGCTGCGGGCAGCATCTGACTGATCTCAAAGGTCGACCGGATCCGTCGGCCCATGCCCAGGCGCTTGAGCCCGGCAGCGGCCAGCACGATGGCCTGATACTGACCCTCATCAAGCTTGCGCAGGCGGGTATCGAGGTTGCCGCGCAGCGGCATGATGCGCAAATCCGGGCGCAAGGCCCGCAACAGCACCTGGCGGCGCAGGCTGGAAGTTCCCACCACGGCTCCCGCCGGCAAATCGGCCAGGCTTTCGAAATGGTTGGAGACAAACGCATCGCGCGGGTCCTCACGCTCCATCACACAGGCCAGCGCGAAGCCATCGGGCAGGTCCATGGGAACATCCTTGAGCGAGTGCACAGCCAGATCGGCCCGGCCATCGGCCAGGGCCGTCTCCAGTTCCTTAACGAACAAGCCCTTGCCACCGACCTTGCTCAGGGACCGATCCAGAATCTGATCACCCTGGGTGGTCATGCCCAGCAACTCCACCTGCCAACCCAGACGCTCCTGCAGCAAGGCCTTGACATGCTCGGCCTGCCAAAGAGCCAGGCGACTTTCCCGGGTGGCGATAACGACGGTATTGCGTTTCATAAATGCTGAGGCCACCCGTAACGGGCTGGTCAGTGGAGCTGAAAGCCGATGCTAGCATGGGGTTTTGAATATTCGTCCATGGCCAACCCACCTGCCTCATCCCGAACGACCGGCCGCTCCCAGCGCCTCAAGCAAGACGAGCACCCCTTGGCCGAGGATATGCGTCTGCTCGGGCGCATCCTCGGCGATGTGATCCGAGAGCAGGAAGGCCAAGGCGCCTTCGAGCTGGTCGAGCAGATTCGCAAGCTGTCGGTGGCCTTCCGGCGCGAGGCCGACCAGGAGGCCGACCGCGCACTCAAAAGGCTGCTCAAGGGCCTGTCGGGCGACCAGACGGTCAGCGTGATCCGCGCCTTCACCTATTTCTCGCACCTGGCCAATCTCGCCGAGGACAGGCACCACATCCGACGCCGCGCGATTCACGAGCGGCAGGGAGACTTGCAGGAAGGCAGCATCGACGTGGCGCTGGCCAGACTGCGCTGGGCTGGTATCTCGCCGCGCAGCATTTCACAAACCCTGGCGCACAGCCTGGTGTCCCCGGTGCTGACCGCCCATCCCACCGAGGTGCAGCGCAAGAGCATCCTGGACGCCGAGCGCGGCATCGCGCACCTGCTGAACCTGCGCGATGAAATCCGCGGGCGGGAAATCAAAGGCGGCCGTGATGCGCTCACACCGCGCGAGCTGGCGGCCAACGAGGCGCAGCTGCGGGCCCGGGTACTGCAACTGTGGCAGACGCGTCTGCTGCGTCCGACCAAACTGACGGTGGCTGATGAAATTGACAACGCACTTTCCTACTATGAGGCGACCTTCTTGCGGGAGATACCCAAGATCTACGCCCATCTTGAACGGGAGCTGAAGGACCTTCCGGTGGCCAGTTTCCTGCGTATGGGCCACTGGATCGGCGGCGACCGAGACGGTAACCCCAATGTCAGCGCGCAGACCCTGGACTACGCCTTGCAGCGGCAAGCCGACCTGATCCTGCGCCACTACCTGACCGAGGTGCACCATCTCGGCAGCGAGCTGTCGATGTCCATCCTGCTCACCGGAATCACACCGGAAATGCAGCGCCTGGCCGACCGTTCGCCCGACACCCACGAGCACCGCCAGGACGAACCCTACCGACGTGCGCTCACCGGCATCTACGCCCGCTTGGCGGCCACCTTACAGGAACTCACCGGCGGCCAGGCCGCGCGCCACGCCCTGCCTCCGCAAAATCCCTATTTGCGGCCCGAAGACTTTCTGGCCGATCTACGCACCATCAAATCGTCGCTGCTGGCCCATCACGCCCAAGCCCTGGTCTGGCAGCGACTCCATCCGCTGATCCGGGCCGTCGAGGTCTTCGGTTTTCACTTGGCCACGGTGGACCTGCGACAAAGTTCGGACAAGCACGAGCAGGTTCTGGCCGAGTTGCTGGCCGCCGCTGGTCTGGAGACTGATTACACCGCCCTGGGCGAAAGTGCCAAACGCGAACTGCTGCTGCGCTTGCTGGCCGATGCGCGTCCCCTGCGCGTTCGAGGCGCGGACTACTCCAACCTGGCGCAGGGGGAATTGGCTATTTTCGAGAGGGCTCAAGAGACCCTGCAACGGTTCGGCCCACAGGCCCTAAAGCATTACATCATCAGTCACACGGAGAGCGTCAGCGACCTGCTGGAGGTCATGCTGCTGCTCAAGGAGTGCGGCCTGATGCAAGGTACGCTCGAACCCAGCGTCCGCAAGAGCCCGCGGACCAAGCGCACTGCCGGTGCGGTGTTGCAACTGATCGTGGTGCCGCTTTTCGAGACCATTGAAGATCTGCGGCAAGCCCCGCGCATCATGCGCGAGTTCTACGACCTGCCTGGCATGGCCGAACTGGTGCAGCGCAGCGGGGCCGAGCAAGAAATCATGCTGGGCTACTCCGACAGCAATAAAGACGGCGGCATCTTTACCAGCAACTGGGAGCTCTATTGCGCCGAGATCGCACTGGTGGCCCTGTTCGACGAACTGGCCAATTCCCACAATATCCAGTTGCGGCTGTTCCACGGCCGAGGCGGGACGGTCGGCCGCGGCGGTGGCCCGAGCTACCAGGCCATCTTGGCCCAGCCCCCGGGCACGGTACGCGGGCAGATTCGGCTGACAGAGCAGGGAGAGGTGATTGGCTCCAAATACGCCAACCCGGAGATCGGCCGCCGCAATCTCGAGACCCTGGTCGCTGCCACCCTGGAGGCCAGCTTGCTGCAGCCGACCAAGCCGGCGCCGCGGGTCTTCCTGACCACGGCCGCACGCTTGTCGCAGGACAGCATGCAGGCCTATCGGTCCCTGGTCTACCAGACACCCGGATTTGAGGACTACTTCTTCAGTGCCACCCCGATCCGCGAAATCGCTGAACTGAATATCGGATCGCGGCCGGCCTCCCGAAAGGCCTCGCAAAAAATTGAAGACCTGCGCGCGATTCCGTGGGGATTCAGTTGGGGGCAGTGCCGACTGACCCTGCCGGGCTGGTATGGCTTTGGCTCAGCGGTCGAATCCTTGCTCGGTACCACGCCAGCGCAACGCAAACTATCTCTGGCCTTGCTCAAAAAAATGTACCGACAGTGGCCCTTTTTCCGAACGCTGCTGTCCAATATGGACATGGTGCTGGCCAAAAGTGATCTGGCCCTGGCCTCCCGCTATGCCGAGCTCGTGGGAGAGGCTCGCCTGCGCAAAAAGATCTACGCCATGCTAGAGACCGAATGGCAACGCACGGTCGAGGCCCTGAATCTGATCACCGGAGAAAAACAGCGTCTGGCCAACAACCCCGCGCTGCAACGCTCTATCCGCCATCGATTCCCCTACATCGACCCACTGCACCACCTGCAGGTCGAACTCATAGGCCGTTACCGCGAAGGCCGAGCCGACGAGCGGGTGCAGCGCGGCATTCATATCTCCATCAATGGAATCGCCGCTGGCCTGCGTAACACTGGCTAAGCCGGCTTGCCACCTAAAATCGCAGCCCGATGACAAACCAACTCGACACCAAAGCCCAGGCCTGGTCGGCGCTTTTTTCCGAGCCGATGAGCGACCTGGTCAAACGCTACACAGCCAGCGTGTTTTTCGATAAGCGGCTGTGGCGGGCCGACATCCAGGGCTCTCTGGCGCACGCGGAGATGCTGGCTGCGCAAGGCATCATCAGCCCTCAGGATCTGGCTGATATCCAGCGTGGCATGGATGCCATACGACAAGAGATCGAGTCCGGCCAGTTTGAGTGGAAACTCGACCTTGAGGACGTGCATCTCAATATCGAGGCACGGCTGACCCAATGGGTGGGCGATGCCGGCAAGCGGCTGCACACTGGCCGCAGCCGCAATGACCAGGTGGCCACCGATGTACGTCTGTGGCTGCGAGACGAGACCGATCTGATCTTGCAACTGCTCGCCGACTTGCAGAAATCGCTGCTGGAGGTCGCCGAAAAAAACACCGAAGTCATCTTGCCTGGCTTTACCCACTTGCAGGTGGCCCAGCCGGTGAGCTTTGCCCATCACCTGCTGGCCTATGTGGAAATGTTCGCCCGCGATGCCGAACGCTTTTCCGATGTGCGTCGTCGTACCAATCGACTGCCACTGGGATCGGCTGCGCTGGCCGGCACCACCTACCCGCTCGACCGAGCGCGTGTGGCGCGGACTTTGGGCATGGTCGACGAAAAAGGGCAGCCCCAGATTTGTGAAAACAGCTTGGATGGTGTGAGCGACCGCGATTTCGCCATCGAGTTCACGGCGGCGGCCTCGCTGTGCATGGTGCACATCAGCCGATTGTCCGAAGAACTGATCTTGTGGATGAGCCAAAACTTCGGCTTTGTGAAGATTGCCGATCGCTTCACCACGGGCTCTTCCATCATGCCGCAGAAGAAGAACCCCGATGTGCCCGAACTGGTGCGGGGCAAGACCGGCCGCGTGGTCGGTCACCTGGTCGGCCTGATCACCCTGATGAAGGGTCA
>CAYPSU010000102.1:0-9831 GCA_964413475.1 uncultured Polaromonas sp.
GTTCAGGCCCATTCTGCGTGTGCCGCCCCCTTCCTGCGACGGTGCCGAACAGGGCAAGGTTCGATTACGAAGTGCTCTCTGTTCTCTCGAAACCTTCGCGAACCGTTTCGCCGTAGCACACGCAGACCTTCAAACCGATCAGCCACTTGCACGTGTGTCAGATAAAGCAGTTGGACAGCGGGGTTGGAGGGGCGAAGCATCACGCAGAACCAGCGGCCCTACCGACGATGCTGAGGCGTCATTAGATGCCACGAAATTTGCGTGCAGGGTACGCCGTCGGCTCGGATTCAGACAGAGTTTGCTGACCGAATCCGTGTGTCAAGCGACACCATCCGGTATCCGCAGGCTGTAGCCAGTCTGCATCAGCGGCACATCGAAGATCTGGCCGGTCAGGGTGGCACGGGTGGCGATCAGGCCGACCGCATCACCTGTGCTGAGCATGGGGGACGAGTTGTGCCGACAGACCCGCCGGACGCCAGACTTAACAACAGCTCAGGGGCTCTAGAGCGGCTTCAGGTCACTGAAGGTGTCCATGTAGCCATACAGCGCCACGGCACCGCCTGTGTGCAGGAACACCACGTTCTCGCCCTTCTTGAAGCGCCCTTTTCGACACAGGTCGATCAAACCGGCCATACCTTTACCGGAGTACACAGGGTCGAGCAGGATCCCCTCCAGCCTGGCCATCAGCGTGACAGCCTCCACCATGCCGGGCGTGGGCACGCCGTAGCCGCCGCCGACGTAGTCGCAGTTAGCCATCACGCTTTCGCGCTTGACGCAACCGGGTACGCCCAGTAGCTCGGCGGTCTTCACGGCCAGATTGTAGACATTGGTCTCCTGCGTCTCTTTGGCCGCCCGTACACCGATGCCCAGCACTGGGATCAGGCTTCGCGTGCCTTCCAGGCCCACCACCAGGCCTGCCTGCGTGCCGGCACTACCCGTTGCATGCACGACGCAGTCCACCCGCAGGTCTTGTGTATTGAACTGGTGCACCATCTCCAGCGCGCAGGTCACATAGCCCAATGCGCCGATAGGGTTGGAGCCCCCGCCGGGAATGATGTAGGGCTTGCGTCCGGCGGCACGCAGCTCTTCGGCCACCGCGGCCATAGCCGCGTTCATATCGCTGCCGCCCGGCAGTTCGCGCACATTCGCGCCGTAAAGATGGTCCAGGAACACGTTGCCGGACTTCTTGTAATTCTCGTCCTTGAAGCCGGTGCGGTCCTCCAGCAGGATCTCGCATTTCATGCCCATCTTGGCGGCAATCGCTACGGTCTGGCGGGCATGGTTCGACTGCGTGGCCCCCTGCGTGATGATGGTGTCGGCGCCGTGCTTGACGGCGTCCGCCATCAGGAACTCCAACTTACGCGTCTTGTTGCCGCCCGAGCCCAGGCCGGTGCAGTCATCGCGCTTGATGTACAAATTGGGCCCGGCCAGGGCCTCGGTCAGCCGCGGCATGAACTCCAGCGGCGTCGGGCCGTGGGTGATGTGTACGCGGGGGAAGTTGGTCAGTTTCATGCTTGCTTTTGTGTTGTCGTTTGAGAAGGTAGGGATGGAATTCAGTCCCTGGCGGCCAGCGCGCATGCGGTTGCGACGATGCGACCGATCAGCACACAGTCCTCGTCGGTCAGTGACACCGGGGTGCGAAGATCAAACAGCTGGTTAAGCACCGCCTTGGAATAGGGTAGATCGGGCTTGTGTTCGAGGTAGCGCCAATGCTCGTAATTGCTGGTGAACGCCACCGGCGCGGGAGTGCCGAACCACTTGATATACAGCCCGCGCAGCGTGCATTCCTTCAGGAAGCGTTCGATCTGTACCGGCGTGAAGTCCAGCGTGAACTGGATCGAGCTCGCGATGAATTCTTCCTTCGGATGTCGGCCTGGCACCGTCAGGTAAGGCGCTTTGCCAAGCTCGCGCGCCAGCGTTGCATAAACATGGTTCCAGCGCCGCCCGCGGTCCACCAGATGTCCGATCTGCGGTCGCAACAGGCTGGCCGCCAGATTGGACATGCGCATGCTGAAGTTCGGTGTCACGTACTTCCAGCGCTCGAACACCTCGGCAGGGGGCCTGAGCAGGTGTTGGTCGTACATCATGTAGCAGCCCGACATCAGGATGGCCTGCGCCGCCACATCGTCGTCATTAGTCACAAGCAGGCCACCTTCGCCCGAATTGATGTGCTTATATGTCTGGGCGCTGTAGCAGCCCACCTTGCCCCAGGTGCCGGTGTGCTGGCCGTCCCATTTGGCACCCATGGTGTGGGCGCAGTCCTCGATGAGCGCGATACCGTGCCGATCACAGATTATGCGCACCGCCTGCAGGTCGGAGATATGCCCGCGCATGTGAGACAGCAGCAACACCTTGGCGCCGCTGCTGATGGCCTTGCGCTCAAGATCGACCAGGTCGGTCAGGTAGTCCGCAGTGGTCTCCACCAGCACCACCTGCGCACCAGCGTGGGCAATGGCGCCGGGCACCGGCGCCAGGGTGAAGGTGCTGGTCAATACCTTATCGCCCGCCTTCACGCCCACCGCCTTGAGCGCGATGAACATTGCCGCGCCGCAGGAACTGACGGCCACGCAATACCGGCTGCCCACGTAGGCTGCGTATTCTTGTTCCAGTAGTGAGGGTTCCGGATAGCCGGAGCCCTGCTCACCGTAGCGATGCAGTCGGCCGGCGCGCATCAGCGCCACAGCGCGTTCAATCGCAGCTTCGGGAATCGGTTCGGGGGTGCTCAGATCCTTGCCAAACCACAGGCCATCCGGTGTCTTGAGGTCCGCAGGCAGTGTCAGGGATGTAGCCATGGTCGGATCAATGCGAGTGGCCAGTGAGCGTGCCAAGTTCAAAGGTGTCCTCCGGGAAATACTTGCGCAGGCGAATATCGCCGGTGCGTGCATGGCCCTCCATGCCTTCCAGGCGGGAAATGCGGGCTGCCACCTGCCCAACTTCGCGGCTGGCGCTGCGGGTGAGCCGCTGGTAGGTGACTGTCTTGATGAACTTGCCCACGCTCAGGCCGCCGGAGTAGCGCGCGGCACCCCGCGTGGGGAGGATATGGTTGGGACCGGCACACTTGTCGCCATAGGCCACGGTAGTTTCCTCGCCCAGGAACAGCGAACCGTAGTTGGTCAGCCGGGCCAGCCACCAGTCCAGGTCACGGGCCATCACCTGCAGATGCTCAGGCGCGTATTCGTCGCTGATATCCACCATCTCTTCACGGCTGCTCACCAGAATCACCTCGCCATAGTCGCGCCAGGCCGCAGTGGCCGCGTTACGCGCCAGTTCGGGCAAGGCGTTAATGACCGAAGGCATGAGATCAATGACCTTCAGGCCCAGATCGCGCGAGGAGGTGAATAGCCACACCGGGGAGTCGGGGCCGTGCTCGGCTTGGCCGGCCAGATCGGCCGCCACCACATGGGCATCGGCCGTCTCGTCGGCGATGATGGCCGACTCGGTCGGGCCCGCCACCACGTCGATGCCGATGCGACCGAAAAGCATACGCTTGGCCTCGGCCACGAACCGGTTACCCGGTCCGACAATCACATCGGCCGGTTTGGCCGAATACAGACCAAAGGCCATGGCTGCAATACCCTGCACGCCGCCCAGACTCAGCACCGTGTCAGCCCCGCACAGATTCATGGTGTGCAGGATAGCGGGGTTCACGCCCGACTCCTTGTGTGCGGGTGACGTCGCTACGATATCCGGCACACCGGCCACCTTGGCGGTGCACACGCTCATGATCGCAGAGGCGGCGTGCGCATAGCGCCCGCCGGGCACGTAGCAGCCGGCGGTGTTCACCGGAATGAGCTTCTGCCCGGCCACCAGGCCGTCGATGAGTTGGACCTCGAACTCGTGCAGCGACTCGCGCTGGCGCAGCGCGAAATCCCTGACGCGCGAATACGCGAACGCAATGTCATCCTTCACGCCCTGAGACAGCGCCCGGGTGGCCTTTGCGAAGTCGTTCTCGCCCAGCACGATCGGACCGTGCCAGCCGTCGAGTTCACGCGCGTACTTCTCCACCGCGTCGCGGCCGTTGCGCTGGATATCGACCAGCAGACGCTCCACCGTTTCGGATGTCGCGGTGTCGATAGACTCCTGCCGCGGAGGGGCCTTTTTCAGATATTCAATCGTCATGGAAGCTTGCCTTCAAATCGATGCGTTTATAGCCCTGAGGATTAACCGCGGCCCTTCCAGGGCACCACGCGCCGTTCAATAAAGCGGACCAGATGGTCAAATCCATAGGCGATCGCGGCAATGACGACAATGCCCATGATGACGATGGGCGTCTGTAGGAAGCGAGAAGCGGACAACACCATGTAGCCCAGGCCAGATGTGGCCGCCACCATCTCGGCCGCCACCAGTGTCGTCCAGCCGAAACCGATGCCCACTCGCATCGCGGTGAAGATCTCCGGCATGGCCGCTGGCAGGATGACCATGCGGATGACCTGCCAGCGCGTGGCGCCAAACGAGTAGGCGGCATGAATCTGCTCGATCGCCGCCGACTTCACGCCGGCCCGGGCGCCCAGCACCATGGGCGCGAGCACCGACGAGAAGATCAGCAGGACCTTAGACAGCTCGTCGATGCCGAACCAGATGATCATCAACGGCAGATAAGCCAGCGGGGGAATCGGGCGGTAGAATTCGATGGGCGGGTCAAAGATGCCGCGGGCAACCGGGCTCATGCCCATCGCGATACCCAGCGGAATACCAATGACACAGGCTAACAGGAATGCCCCGAAGACCCGCAGGGTGCTCACCCAGATATGCTCCCAGAAGCCGACCCCGGTGAAACCATCCTTCATCACGTCAAAGAGGGCGTCCACCACGCCCATCGGCGAAGGCAGAAATAGCGGTTTGATGTAGCCCGCATAGGTGACGAAGGCCCAGAACAAAATCAGCAGCACAATCACGACGGCGCTGATCTTGAAGCTTTCGCCCTGTCCCGGCACACCGTAGATCTCGCCGGGCTTGGCGGGCTTGGCTTTCATCAGGTCCGCCAGGAAGCCGTTGCCGCTTCTGGAACGGTCATCACTCATCATGGCCCCCTGCCTCGTCGGCAAAAATGATCCGCAAGATGGTCTCCCGCAACGCGATGAAGTCTGCTGAGGCCTTGATCTCGCGGGCGTTGCCCGTCTCGAAATAGCGCCGGCTGAACGGCAGATCAAAGGTGTGCGAGATACGTCCGGGCCTGGGCGACATCACGATCAGCCGAGTCCCCATGAACAGAGCCTCCTCCACGCTGTGCGTGATGAAGAACACCATCTTTCCGGTGTCGCGCCAGACCTTCAGGATCAGCTCCTGTGCGCGCTCGCGGGTCAGCGCGTCCAGCGCGCCCAGAGGCTCATCCATCAGCAGGATGTCGGGGTCGCTGGTAAGTGCGCGCGCGATGCCCACGCGCTGTTGCATGCCGCCCGACAACTCATAGATAGCCGACTGCTCGAACTGCTCCAGCCCCAGCAGCTTGATGAACTGGCGCGCAATGCCTTGACTCTTGGCCTTGTTATGCCCTTGAATCTTCAGACCAAAGGCCACGTTTTCCAGCACGTTCAGCCAGGGCATCAGGGCGTGCTTCTGGAACACGACAGACCGATCTGCACCCGGACCGGTGACCGTCCGTCCACTGAGGGCGATCTCGCCTTGGCTGGGCGCCATGAAGCCGGCAATGAGGTTGAGCAGCGTTGACTTGCCGCAGCCCGATGCACCGAGCGCCACCACAAAGTCCTTTTCATGGATCTCGAGGTTGATATTCTGGAGGGCGTGCACAGGCGGCTTACCGGCGACCGGATAGAACACCGACACGTTTCGGATGGCAAGGGCGGTCATGGGCGCCTAGAGGTGAACCATTGAAGCGCCGACCTGCGTCGCGCAGGTCGGCATTCTCGACGAAGCCTTCAACTCACTTGCCAGCGGCTGCTTTGGCAAATTCAGAGTTGACAAACGGGCTGTAGTCGTCCGCAGTCTTGTTGATCCGACCTGCGCTCTTGAGAAAATCAGCAGTGCCCTTGATGGTCTTGGCTGCACCGCCGCCCATCCAGTTGGCGGACATGGTCAGATCGCCGTCCGGGTAAATCGTGCCATCCAGCATTGGCACGACCGCAGCCGGTGGCACACCCACACTCGCTGCAACAGCTTTGACTTTTGGTGAATCTGCATTCCAGTCGGCCTTGTTCTTGTGGTAATCCGCATTGATCTCAAACACGGCCCTCAAGAACTTGATCAAGCCTTCGCGGTTTTCAGCTGCGAACTTGGTATTCGCAACCCATGCGTTGAAAGTATGAAAACCCGCCGCTCGCGCGACTTCGCCCGCGGTGTACATCACCTTGCCGTTTTCACGCAACTTCGCTTGAACCGGAACCCACACGAAGGCGGCATCGATGGCGTTTTGTGCCCAGGCAGCGGCGATTTCATTGGGCGACATGCCCAGCAAGGTAATGTCCTTTTCAGTCATGCCGTTCATCTTCAACACGCCCATCAGTGAGTAGTGGGCCGTTGAGCCGATCGGTGTCGCAATGCGCTTGCCTCTGAGGTCGGCAGGTTTGTCGATGCCAGAGCCATTTCGTGTGACCAGTGCCTCGGAGGTATCAATGACCTTGCCGGCAGCGATCATCTGATAGGGCAATCCGGTACTCAGGCCGGCAGACAGGGGAGAAGATCCGATTTCAGAAATTTGAATACCGCCCGAGGCCATTGCCGCGTTGACTTCTGCGCCAGAAGCGAACTGCCGCAACTCGATCTTCCAGCCGGTTGCTCTTTCAAGGCTGCCATCAGCGATGAGCGCCTTGTAAGGAACAGGATCGCCAAAATGACCGACCACCACCTTGGTTTGTGCAACCGCCTGGTTAAGCAGGGAGAGGGTGAAAGCCGTGCCGATGATCAATGATTTCACGAGTCGTTTCATGGTGTTCATCCAGAAAAGGGCTTGCAGACGTTGAGGGCTTGGTGCGAGCTCATCTGCTTTTGGGCAGCTGACCACCACAGATGCTAGGGACAAGATCTTTATCCAAATAGAGCCAGATTCGTCTAGTTTTAGTGCCAGAATAGAAGCATTCAGACGTGCTCGACACGGGCGGCATCCGCGCATCGAAGCCAGGCGAAGCCAGCGGCACCAGGCACCGTCACGAGCGAATGAGGCCAGAAATCGGTGCGCGCGCCAGCGGCACCCGAAGGATCACGCCATGAGACAGAAGCAGGAGATCACCGACATCTGGGCCAAGCTGTTCCCGCAGTTCTCGGGCAGCAGCGGCACCCTGCAGGGCCAGGTGAGGGAAATGATGGTTCACTCCATCCTGATGGGCGTGGTGCCTGCTGGCGCCAAGGTGCCTACCAGTCGCGCATTGGCGGCTGCGCTCGGCCTGTCCCGCAATACGGTATCGCTGGCGCTGCAGGTGCTGGCGGACAAGGGCTTCCTGATTGCGGTGCCACGCAGCGGCGTGGTGGTCAATGGGGACATCCTGCTGGGTCAGGCGGTGCAGTCGTCGATCCAAGCACCAGCACCCACCGCGCTGCAGTGGGATGCGCGGCTGCTTTCGCGTGCAAGGCACCAGCGCAATATCGTCAAACCCGCCAACTGGCAGGACTTTGCCTACCCCTTCGTCTACGGCCAGTTTGACCAGACCCTGGTTCCCTTGCACGACTGGCGCGCCTGCGCCCACCAGGCACTCTTTGTGCCGGCGGTGCGCAAGTGGGCGCAGGACCATATCAACCGCGATTCCGAGGCCCTGCTCGACCAGATTCAGCACCGGCTGCTGCCCGCGCGCGGCATCATGGCCAAGCGCGACGAGATTCTGGTGACCGCGGGCGCACAGATGGCCTGCTACCTGCTGGCCAACGTGCTGCTGGGCCGGAAGACAGTGGTGGGCATCGAGGAACCGGGCTATCCAGACGCACGAAACAACTTCATGCTGCGCACCGAGCATGTGAAGGCGCTGCCGATCGATGCGAACGGCCTCATCGCCTCGCGCTCGATGGCACAGTGTGCCTATGCCTACGTGACACCCAGCCACCAGTGCCCCACAACTGTCACGATGCCGCTTGAGCGCCGCCATGAGATCCTGGCTCTAGCCAGGAAGCATGACGTTGTGCTTTTCGAAGACGACCACGAGAGCGAGCTGAATTTCTCCGGTCGGCCCCTGCCCGCGCTGAAGAGTCTCGACACCGACGGACGGGTGATCTACCTTGGTAGCCTGTCCAAGACCCTCGCTCACGGCTTGCGCATCGGCTACATCGTAGCGCCTGCCGAGCTGATCCGCGAGTTGCGGGCGCTGCGGCGCCTGATCATCCGGCACACGCCCGCCAACAACGCACACACGGCCAGCCTGTTCATCGCGCAAGGCCACCATGATGCCTTCATCCGCAAGCTGAATGTCACCTACCGCGAGCGGCGCGAGCTGCTGACCCGGGCTTTTGCCAAGTACTTGCCAGAGTTCCACATCATGCCGTCGCAGGGTGGCTCGGGCGCCTGGATCCAGGGGCCCGCCGGCCTGAACTCGCAGGTGCTGACCGACGCCTGCGCGGCGCGCAGCGTGCTCATCGAGCCCGGCGACATCTTCTTCAGAAAATCATCGGTGGCGACGAAGTGCCATCTACGCCTGGGCTACGCCGCTATACCCGGTCACCTGATCGATGCCGGCGTCCAGGAGCTGGCGAAGGCGTACGCAGCGCTGAGGGCCCACTAGAGGGTGGCGTGCCTGCAGGCCTTTCCCAATTTGACGCTTGGCCTCGGGCTGCGAGAGACGGTGGCGGCTGAGGTGAAGGTGATCGCGGGGTTGTATCGGAAGTAAACGGGCTCGCTCTTGATAAGAGCCGATATTGGCGCTATATTCGTAGCTATTTAACGCGCTCTCGGAGCCTGTCATGGATGTGATCTACGCCGACCTTTCCATCAGCATGTCCTCGTTCAAGAAGAACCCGGCTGAGGTGTTGCGCAATGCTGGCGAGAAACCCGTTGCAGTGTTGAATCACAATCGCCCCGCTTTCTACATGCTGACCCCGCGCCTGTTCGAAGCGATCATCGAAGAAATGGGCGACCGCGATCTGGTGGCCTTGACGCGCAAGCGCCTGGCTCGCAAGGACACCGCCGTCGAGGTCGATATTGACGAGATCTGATCAGCCTGCTGCCGTCTACCGCCTTAAATTCCTACCCGAGGCGCTCGCCGAATGGAATGCGCTTGATGGCAGCGTGAAAACGGTCCTGCGCAAGTTGCTCAAGAAGCGACTCGTTGAGCCCCGGGTGCCTGGGGCTGAACTTCACGGTTCACTCCAAGACTGTTACAAGATCAAGCTGCGCAAGCAGGGCTATAGGCTGGTTTACGAAGTTGAGGATGAAGTCCTGACGGTTCTCGTCCTGGCGGTCGATAAGCGTGAGAATCTGGCCGTCTATCGAGCAGCGCTTGATAGGCTGCTGGCGTCTCGATCTTGATAACTTTCGCCACGAGCCTGTGATGCGTAGCCGCCCGCCGACTCACCCTGGAGCTGTCCTGCGTGAGGACGTATTGCCGAGCCTGGAGGGTCAATCAAGCGGTCTGAGTAAATCAGCCGCCCAGCGAGGGCGAGCTTTTTACTGCCGCCTAGGGCCCAGCGCCTGCGCTTTCAGCTGTGCGACTCGCTGGGCTGTTGGAGCTTGAGCAGGGCCGGAAGTCAGGCCCTCGGCAATCAGATCCCGCAAGCGCTTTTTTTCCTGCTCCATTTGGGTGTGGGAGACCTTGGTGCCTGTGCGGTTCGCCTGGACTTCGCGAGTCCTTATCCCTGCCTGAAGAAACCGATCCAGTAGGGGCCCCACGACATCGCGCCCGAGTTCGTGCCCGCGCCCCGGGATGACGTTGACCGGAATACCGGTCGCCCGGCCGA
>CAYPSU010000103.1:0-9808 GCA_964413475.1 uncultured Polaromonas sp.
GATGGCACGACTGAAGAGGTGGCCGAGGAAATCGAACGCATGAGCGAGCTGTTGCGCCGTGCCGGCGCCACCGCCATTGCCGTCAGTCGCGATGAGGCCCAGCGGCTCAAATTCTGGAGCGGCCGCAAGAACGCCTTTCCTGCCTCGGGTCGAATCAGCCCCGACTACATGTGCATGGACTCGACCATTCCACGCAAGCGTCTGGCCGATATCCTTCAAGCCATTGCCGAGATGGAAGTCAAGTATGGGCTCAAGTGCCTCAATGTGTTTCACGCCGGCGATGGCAACCTGCATCCGCTGATCCTGTTCGATGCCAACGATGCAGACCAGCTGCGTCGCTGCGAACTCTTTGGCGCCGACATCCTTGAAACCAGCGTGGCCATGGGCGGCACTGTCACCGGGGAGCACGGTGTGGGCGTCGAGAAACTCAACAGCATGTGCGTGCAATTCTCGGCCGAAGAAAACGAGCAGATGTTCGGCATCAAGCGCGCTTTCGATCCGCAGGGGCTGCTCAATCCCGGCAAGGTCATTCCGACCCTTAACCGATGTGCCGAATACGGCAGGATGCTGGTGCGCGCTGGACAGATCAAGCATCCGGATTTGCCGCGGTTTTGAATTCGTGGCTGCGCCCTCGCGGCGATCAGCCCAGACTCACCTCGGACCCCTCGAGGAACGACAATATCACCCATGGACTGGACTCCCCTGATTCAAACCGCCCGCGGTGGTCTGACCGAATGCGTGCACTTTGGCGCCGTGGCCGTGGTCGATGCGCAGGGACGGCTGCTGGCCAGCACCGGCAACCCGTCGCTCATGACCTTCACCCGCTCAACCCTCAAACCCTTCCAGGCCTTGCCTTTTGTGCAGCTCGGCGGCGTCGAACACTTCCATCTCGATTCAAGCCAGCTGGCCCTGCTGTGCGCCTCACACAACGGAGAGGATCGGCACCTGGTGCAAGTCGACCGACTGCTGGCCGCCACCCGACTGGGCTACAAACGCCTGCAATGCGGCTGCCACACGCCCTACTTTGTCGAACTGGGCGTCAAGGGATCGGCCGGCCCCTATGACGAGCGGCATCACAACTGCAGCGGCAAGCATGCCGGTTTCCTGGCCTACTGCGTGCAGCACGGCTTGCCGCTGGACAACTACCTGTCGCCAGATCATCAGCTGCAGCAGGCCATCGTCAGTCATCTCAAGCAAGCGCTGGACCTCAGCGACGCGCAAATGATGGCGGGCACCGACGGCTGCTCGGCACCCAACTATGCAGTGCCGCTGTCGCGTCTGGCCCTGGGCTATGCCAGGCTGGCGGCTGGCACTGACAGCCCGGTTCTGGGCGAGAGCCTGGCCAAGCTGTCGCAAGCCATGCGAGCCCATCCAGACTTGGTTTCAGGCACGGCCCGCAACGACGAGGCCTTTATGCGCATCGGTCGCGGCGACTGGGTCACCAAAGTGGGGGCTGACGGGGTACAGGCCATCGGCAGCCTCAGCCGGGGCCAGGGGCTGGCGATCAAGATCAGCGACGGCAGCAAGCCAGCCTTGTTCGCCGCCTCGGTGGCGGTGATGGACCAGTTGGGCTGGCTCGACGATGCGCAGCGCAAGGCCCTCGAGCCCTGGCGCGCTTCGGTCCTGCTCAGCGTCAAGGGTCAGGTGGTGGGCAGCCGGCACGCGGTTTTCAAGCTGCAATCACACTAGGGCCATTGCAACGCGGCTAAGCCTCGTCGCCCGACCAGGGCCGGCCGAGGCAAGAGCGGGCAGAGCCGGGCAGCCCGGCGAGCCAGGGTGGATTGATCGGGCTGTCTGCATCGGGCGCGATGAGCATCACCAGATCACCGCCAAAACGGCCCAAGCCCAGGGACTGCGCCACGGCCCGGTTTTCCTGCTCATTGCGCATGCGTACAAAACATAAAAAGCGCCTCTGCCCGTTTTGATCGGCGCGCAACAGCTCAAGCCTGTGTACCTGGCCATGCTCAGAGAACAGGAGATAGAGCCGCTCGCGCAGATCGAAGGCATCCCCTGCCGCAGGATGCTGGAAGGGGGGCGGCTGACCGGAAGGGGCCGACGGTTGTGGCATGGACGACTGCATATTGAGGGACCTGTCTCGCAAACAACGCAAAGAGGCCCCCACTCTAGCGAGCGATACCACGCTCGAGGTCGTCCCTCGATTTCCAGCCCCGAGGTAGGACACTGCGGCAGATCGGTGGCCACCAGCGACCGTAACAAGGGCCGGCCTCGGGCGCGCCTTGCCCAAACCCCCGTCATCACGCTCTAAGCTGTTTGACTTGAACTCAAGCCGCATACCGTGTCCGAATCTTCAAACCTTGCCGATGCAGATCCGCCCGGCGTGACCGGCTTCTGGGTGTCGCTGCCCGAACCCACTGCAAGAGCCCGCCACGAGAGCATGCAGCTGAGCACCACCTTGGCCAGCATGACCGAGGCCTTTGCCACGCTGGACTGCACAGGGCAGCTGGTCTACCTCAATGACCCAGCCTGCCGACTGCTGGGCCAGCGGGCGCCCGATCTGCTCGGTCAGCCGGCCTGGCACGCGCTGGGCGACTCCAGCGGTCAGGGGCTGCGGGACCATATCGAGCAGGCACTGAAGCGGGATCAGCCCACAGAGTTCGAATGCTTTTCGCCACGGCTGGGCAAGTGGCTGGAGTTTCGGCTCTACCCCTTCCATGATGGCCTGGCCCTGTATCTGCGCGATGTGAGTGCCCGACACCAGGCTCAGGCGCAATTGCTGCTGTTGCACGCCTGCATTGCGCGCCTGAACGATCTGGTGCTGATCGTCGAGCAGCGCCAGGGGCATGCGCCCGAGATCGTCTTTGCCAATGCCGCCTTCTCGCATCTGACCGGCTACAGCGCCCAGGAGGTGATCGGCGGCCACCCCGGCCTGCTGCAGGGGCCGACGACCCAGGCAGCAGGCGTGGCACATCTGCTCCAGGCTCTGGCGCAAGGTCAGGCGGTGCGCGGCGAGCTGATGCAGTACAGCAAGGACGGCCAGGGCTTCTGGGTCGATGTGGAGGTCACGCCGGTCAATGACTCGCCCGAAGGGCTGTTGCGCTGGATCGCCGTAGGACGTGACATCACCGCCCGCAAGTCGCAGGAGCGCGCCTTCGAGCATCTGGCCTTTCACGATGCCCTCACCGGCCTGCCCAACCGGCAGAGCCTGATCCGAAGGCTGCAGCAGTCCACAGGCTCAGGTCTGAGCCCTCAGGAGATCGGCGCGCTGATGTTCATCGACATGGACCACTTCAAAATGCTCAACGACACCCTCGGCCATGACCGGGGCGACCAGTTGTTGCATCAGGTGGCCCATCGGCTGCTGGGCTGCGTGCGCGAGGGCGACTTGGTCGCGCGCCTGGGTGGCGATGAATTCGTGGTGGTTCTGCACCATCTGTCCAGGCAGGACGATCAGGCGCGTCAACGCGCGCGACAGGCCGGCGAGCTGATCCTGCACTGCCTGGGCCAGCCCTATGAGCTGGCCGGCCAGCCCTACCACGGCACTTGCAGCATCGGGGTCACGCTGTTGTCTGAGCCCGATCAAAGCGTGGCCGACCTGCTCAAGCAGGCCGACCTGGCGATGTACCAGGCCAAGGCCAGCGGACGCAACACGCTGTGCTTTTTTGATCCTCAAATGCAGGCCAGTGCCTCGGCCAAGGCGGCTCTGACGGCCGCCTTGCGGCAAGCCCTGCACGAGCAGCAGTTTGTACTGCACTATGAGCCGCAGGTGCAGGCCGATGGCCGTATCTTTGGCGTCGAAGCGCTGCTTCGCTGGCAGCACCCGACGACCGGTCTGCGCCGGCCAAAGGAGTTCATCGGACAGGCTGAGGAAAGCGGGCTGATCCTGCCGCTGGGCCAATGGGTTCTGGAGTCGGCCTGCCGCCAACTCGCCCTGTGGTCACAACGTCCGTTGTGCCGGGGCCTGAAGATGGCGGTCAATGTCAGTGCCCGCCAATTCCTGCATCCACAGTTTGTTCAGCAGGTGCTGCAAACCGCAGCACGCCATGGTGTGGCCCCGCATCAGCTTGAGCTGGAGATCACCGAAAGCCTGCTTGCAGCGGACGTGCAAGGCTGTCTGACTCGTATGCAGCATCTGCATCAGGCCGGTATTGGGCTGGCCATCGACGACTTCGGCATGGGCTATTCCGCCCTGTCGTGCCTCAAGCACATGCCCTTGCAGCGTCTCAAGATAGACCGGGCCTTCATTCACGACATGCTGCAAGACCCGCGCGATGCGGCCATTGCCCGCACCATCGTGCAACTGGCCCGCGACCTGGGCTTGCAGGTCATGGCCGAGGGCGTGGAAACGCCAGCCCAGCGCGATCTTCTGGCGGCCTGCGGTTGCGATGCCTTTCAGGGCTACCTGTTCAGTCCGGCCCTGCCAGCCGATGAGATGGAAGCCTTCATAGAAGGCTGGTCAGCGCAAACCCATCGCGCCGAGGGCGACCCCTCCAGCCACACCGTTGTGGGCTAGGCCGCCGGAGCACCTTGGCGGCGACAGGGCAGACGCACCTCAAAACAGCTGCCGCCGCCGGGCGCCTGAAGACAACGAACGTCGCCACCGTGGCTGCCAGCGATGCTGCGCACCAAGGCCAGGCCCAGCCCGACACCGCCGGCTTTTTCACTGGCGCCGGGCAGCCGGAAAAAGGGTTCAAAAATGCGTTCGCGATACGCCGGTGGCACGCCTGGGCCGCCGTCACATACCTGCAGACGCAGGTCGGCCCCCTGACGATCGATGGTCAGCGTGACCGGCTGGCCGCCGTGCCGGGCTGCGTTTTCCAGCAGGTTGCGCAGCAGGCGTCGCAACAGACGAAGCGAGCCCTGCAGCACCAGCGCGCCCGAGTCGGGGGGCGGCTCCTGCAACTGCGCCCCGATGCGCGCGCACTCTTCGGCGGCCAAGCCCAACAGGTCGACCTCTTCCAAGGGCTCGGTCTGGGCCTCATGGCTATCGAGCCGGCTGGCCCACAAAATCTCATCGATCAGCTGATCCAGCTCGCCAATGCTGCGGGCGATCTCCTGACGCTGCAGCGGGGAGGCCTCAGGGCCCATCAGCTCCACGCTCATGCGGATGCGCGTCAGTGGCGAGCGCAGCTCATGCGAGGCATTGGCCAGCAAGGCCTTGTGCGAAACCAGCAGCCGCTCAATCCGCTCGGCCGCTTCGTTGAAACGCGCGGCCAGAAAGGCCACCTCGTCACGGCCCTGTACCGTCACCCGCGCGCTCAGATCGCCACGGCCCCAACGCTCGACCCCGCTTTGCAGCGCTTCCAGCCGCTGCGTGAGACGGCGAATCACTGGGTACGCACCCAAAGCCACGGCCAGGGCCACCAGCACCAGCAGCCAAAAGAAGCTCAGCGGCGGACGCCAGCCCAGCAGCCCGGCGCCTGGGCGATCCGGGGGGCCAGCATGCGGCGGGCCGCCCGCACGCGCAGGCCGCGACACCTCCAGCTCAAGCTGTTGGCCGTCCACCGTCTGCAGCTCAAACACCAGCGCGCGACCCGGTCGGCGCTCTGCCGGGCCCTGCGCCTGCGCGATCACCTCACCGGCCGCGTTTCGCAAGACGATCTCTCGCACCGGCGGCTCACGAGGCGAAGCCTCTCGAGAGACGCGCCAGGCCCAAGCCACCGCCAGCGTGATGAGCACGACAGCGGCCACCACCGCCAGCCAGATGCGCAGATAAAGGCGTGATCCGAGAGCGTTCACAGCTGCATGACCCGCCGGGGCTCAGTCCTGCTGCCTGGCAAACACATAGCCCACCCCGCGCACGGTCAGGATGCGCCGAGGCGCCTTGGGGTCGGCCTCGATGGCCTGACGGATGCGTCCCATATGCACATCAATCGAGCGGTCAAAGGCTTCGAGTTCACGTCCGCGCACCGCCTCCATGATCTGGTCGCGGGTGAGCACACGCCCAGCGCGCTCAGCCATGACCAGCAGCAGATCGAACTGATGAGAGGTCAAGTCGCAAATCCGTCCGGCCACCGAGACCTCGCGGGCATCGCGGTCGATCGCCAGCGAGCCAAAACGCAGGGGTGGCCGTTGCACATCGGACCCACCCGAAACTGGCGCAGACGCCCGGCGCAGCACGGCGCGAATGCGGGCCAGCAACTCACGCGGCTCAAAGGGTTTAGGCAGGTAGTCGTCGGCGCCCAGCTCCAGGCCCACCACCCGGTCCATCGGATCGCCCTTGGCGGTGAGCATCAGCACCGCCGCAGCCGACTGCGTCTTGATGCGGCGACAAAGCTCCAGGCCATCGACGTCGGGCAACATCAGGTCAAGAATCACCAGATCGGGCGCCGTGTCGGTCAGCGCTTGCAGGCCAGCCGCCCCATCACCCGCATGGACCACGGCGTACCCGTTGTCCCGCAGATAGCGAGTCACCATCGCCGCCAGACGGGCGTCGTCCTCAATCATGAGCAAGGTCTGGGTCATCGCAGCGCCAGTGTGGGTCAGGCCGGACAAGCTGGCTTCAAAGCTCGGTAAAGGTGAGGTAAAGGCCGGCAAGTCAGGCCGCGCTGCGTGTTACCGCCACAGGGGTATGCGAGCGCATGGCCAGCCAGACCAGGAGCAGCACCGGCAGGCCCAGGCAGGCCGTGCCCACAAAGAAGGGCGCGTAACCAAAGGCATCGACTGCGGCCCCCGAATAGCCAGCCAAAAACTTGGGCAGCAACAGCATCAGGGAACTGAACAAGGCGTACTGGGTGGCCGAGTAGCTCACATGGGTCAGGCTCGACAGGTAGGCAATGAAGGCCGCCGAAGCCAGCCCCCCTGAAAGGTTATCAGCCGAAATCACAAAGACCAGCGCCTGCAGATCGTGGCCGCGAGTCGACAGCCAGGCAAACAGCAAATTGCTGGCGGCACTGAGCACCGCTCCGGTCATGAGCACCCGCATCACCCCCATACGCATGGCCAGTGCGCCCCCGATAAAAGCGCCCACCAGGGTCATGATCACACCGTAGAACTTGGATATCCCCGCCACCTCGGCCTTGGTGTAGCCCATGTCGACATAAAAGGGATTGGCCATGATGCCCATCACCACATCGCTGATGCGGTAGACGGCGATCAGGGCCAGGATCAGGACTGCATGCCGGCCGTAGCGCCGCAAAAAGTCGGCAAACGGCTCCACCAGGGCGCCGCGCAGCCACTGGGCCGGTGTTCGGGCTACCGGTAGTTGCGCCGCAGCCGGCTCGCGCGAAAACAAAACGGTGAGCATGCCCGGCAACATGGAGGCAGCCATGACCAGATAGGCAAACTGCCAGGCCGCATGCTGGTAGTTGGCCGCCTGCGGGGTCTCGGCCCGCGAAGCCAGCCACAGCGCGCCGGCCCCGGCCCAAATCATGGCCAGTCGATAGCCGCTCTGATAGGTTGCCGCCAAAGCCGCCTGGCGGTCGGCATCAGCGGACTCGATGCGAAAGGCGTCAAGCGCTATGTCCTGGGTGGCCGATGCAAAGGCCAGCGCCAGCGCACACCAGACCACCGGCATCAGAGAGACCTTGGGGTCGTGGAAGGCCATGCCGACCAGCGCCGCCACGATGACGGCCTGCGCCAGCAGCAGCCAGCTGCGGCGCCGGCCGAGCCGACGCGTCAGCCAGGGCAGCGGCATGCGGTCCACCAACGGCGCCCAGGCCCACTTGAAGCCATAGGCCAGCCCGATCCAGCTCAAAAATCCAATGGTGGTGCGGTCGATGCCGGCCTCGCGCAACCAGAAACTGAGCGTGCCGAAGACCAGCAGCAGGGGCAGCCCCGCCGAAAACCCCAGGCTGAGCATGCGCAGGCTCGCCGGCTCCAGGTAGACCTTCAGGCTGGCACCCCAAGACAAACGACGGGGCTCGGCGGACTCGGCGGGCGTGCTGCCTGCAGCTTGTGGGGAAGACATCCGGGAATAATACGGGCTGAGCCACGACTTACAACCTGCCCCCTATGCCGGAAATGCTGCGATCCCTGTGCCTGGCCCTGAGCCTGGGGCTGGCCCTGTCCGCCGGGCCTGCCCTGGCCCAGAGCACCGGCAACCCACCGGCCAAGGAAGGTGTGGACGTGGGCCGCAATTCGGCTTTTGCGCGTCTGGTGCCGGCTGAAGAAGTGGAAGCATCGGCCGCCAAGCAGTACCAGGATCTGCTTAAACAGGCCGCCAACCAGAACGCGCTGGCCGGCCCCAACCACCCACAGCTGATCCGCCTGCGCCGCATCGCCGACAAGCTGATCCCCTTTGCCTACAACTGGAACCCGCGTGCACGCAGCTGGAAATGGGAAATCAACCTGCTGGGCAGCAAGCAGATCAATGCCTTTTGCATGCCCGGCGGCAAGATCGCTTTTTTCAGCGGCATCCTGGACCAGCTGCAACTGACCGACGATGAGGTGGCGCAGATCATGGGCCATGAAATCGCCCACGCCCTGCGTGAACATGCCCGCGAACGCATGGGCAAAAGTGCGGCCACCAGCATTGGGGCCGGTCTGCTGTCGCAGGTTCTGGGGCTCGGCGATCTGGGCCGCACCGTCACCAACTACGGTGCCGAATTGCTCACCCTCAAGTTCAGCCGGGACAACGAAACCGAAGCCGATCTGGTGGGGCTGGAGCTGGCCGCACGCGCCGGCTATGACCCCCGCGCCGGCATTACCCTCTGGCGCAAGATGCAGGCGGCCAGCAAGGGCGCTCCGCCGCAGTGGCTAAGCACCCACCCGGCCGGATCGACCCGAATTGCCGAGATCGAAGCAGCCCTGCCCCAGGTGATGCCGATCTACGAACGCGCCAGCGGCAACTGAACCGGCGCATCGGCGCACACCTACACCGGCTTGCGCGCCGGCCGACAGACGTCGTCCAGGCTCGTCGCTATGGTGAGCAGGTGTCACAAATTCCGTCCCGGCAGCAGGGTCCGCTGCACAACAACACCCCCGAAGGCACCAGAAGTCAAACCCGGCCGCAGCCTGCCCTGGGCTGCCCCCCCGTGTACTGGCCGTTCCCGCCTCGCCACCCGGATCCGGGACGCCTCGCGCAGCGACGCTCCAGCCGCTCACCGATTCATCGCAGCCCAAGCCAGTGACCGTCTCGCCCGAGCTCAGGGCCAGACCGAAGGCACCGCGCGCCACCGAAGGACCCCCGTGCCCCGCAAGCCCCGCCCCCAACTGACCGATATCCTGCTGCAGGAACCCGCCATCCGCGTCTACGGCGCTGTGGACGAGGCGTTTCTGGGGCGCTTTCTTGAACAGCTCAAGCCCTTGCGCGGTCGCACCGACCCCCTGGTTTTCGAGCTGTCCACCACCGGCGGGGACGCCGATCTGGCTCGCCGCATCGCCGAAGAAATCCGCCTGTGTCGAGAGGTCGGCGGTATGGACCTCTACTTTGTCGGCAAGGCCATGGTCTATTCGGCTGGCGTCATGATCATGGCGGCCTTCCCCGTGCAAAAGCGATACCTCAGCCGCGATGCGGTGCTGCTCATCCACGCCTGGCAGATTGAAAAGGACATTCGCTTCAGCGGCGCACTCAAGGTCTGCGCTACCAGCGCCCACGACTTTCTGGCCGAGTTGGAGGTGGCAGGCAAGCTGGAGCATCAAACCTTCAGCGATTTGGTGCGTGGCACGCAGATGAGCTACGAACAGCTGAGCGAGCAAGTCAACAAGGCCGACTGGTACCTGCTGGCCGACGAGGCGCTGGCCCTGGGGCTGGTCACGGCTTTGGTATGAAGCCGACCGGTCTCTTGCAGCGCCCAAGATCGCCGCGAGGGCGCGGCTCCCACACACTGACCCGGGCACGGTCAACGATCCGAGGCGTGGGAGCGCCGCCCCGGCGCGATCGTGCGATCCGGCAAGCACCGGATCGCCG
>CAYPSU010000104.1:0-9458 GCA_964413475.1 uncultured Polaromonas sp.
TCATCGTCACCCGGGTCAACACCTCAGAAAACACCACCGAGCAGGCCAGCTCGCAATTGGGCAATCCCCCGGCCCTGTTCATCTCGGCCAGCTTCCTGGCCATTCTGGGCGTGATTCCCGGCATGCCCCACCTGGTCTTTCTGACCCTGGCCGCGGCCACTGCCGGGCTGGGCCTGATGGTGCTCAAACGCAGCGCCGCCACCAGCCCACAGGCCGCCGCCGAAGCAGCCAGCCTGGCACCGGAGGCGCCCAAGGAGCTGGACTGGGACGACGTGGATCAGGTCGATCTGATCGGACTTGAGATCGGCTACGGCTTGATCCCCTTGGTCAACCCGGAAACAGGCGGTCAGCTGATGGCGCGCGTCAAAGGCGTGCGCAAAAAACTCTCAGCCGAGCTGGGCTTTCTGATCCAGCCGGTTCGCATTCGCGATGCCCTCAACATTGATCCGGACTCGTATCACATCGTGCTCAAGGGCGTGGTGCGCGGCCGGGGCGAGGTCAAGGTTGGCCGCGAGATGGCGATCAACCCGGGCCAGGTCTACGGCACTCTGGAAGGCACGCCCTGCCGCGAGCCCGCCTTTGGCCTGGAGGCGGTGTGGATCGATCCTTCGCAACGCGACCATGCACGCACCCTGGGCTACACCGTGGTCGATGCAGCCACCGCCGTCGCCACCCATTTGAACAAGGTCTTGCGTGACAACGCAGCCGACCTGCTCTCGCACGATGAAGTGCAGCAGTTACTCGACAAGCTGGCCGCACGCTCACCCAAGCTGGTGGAGGAGCTGGTGCCCGGAAAACTCTCGCTCGGCGTGATCACCCGTACCTTGCAGAATGTCCTGACCGAAAACGTCCCCATTCGCGACATGCGCAGCATTGTCGAGGCACTGTCTGAAGCTGCAACGCGCACGCAGGACCCAGAGGCGCTGACCACCCTGATCAGGCCCAAGCTCGGACGCATGATCTGCCAGAGCCTGATCGACGAAAAGGACAGCCTGTCGGTCATCACGCTGGATCCCGGCTTGGAGCAACTGCTGCACAACGTGATTGCGCAAGGCCAGCCAGGGCAAGCCATGGTGCTCGAGCCTGGCCTGGCCGAGCGGCTGTTTTCAGCGCTGCGCCAGGGCGCGCGGACCGTTGAGGAACAGGGTCACCCGGCCGTGCTGGTGGTCTCGCCCTCAATCCGGCCCTGGCTGTCCAGAGCTGCCCGATTCCGGGTGGCCGACCTGACCATCTTGTCCTACAGCGAAATTCCTGAGGATCAGATGGTCAAAGTCATTCATACCGTTCATGCCGATCCGGCCTAGTCATCCAGAAGGTGAACCATGGAACTCAAGCGTATCCTCGCCCGCGACACCCGCAGCGCCATGGAGCAGGCCATCAAGACCTATGGTCCTGACGTGCTGGTGATCTCCAACCATCAGGTCAACGGCCAGACCGAACTGGTCGTGGCGATCGAGGCTCCGGGGGTCAGCTCTGCGCAGCCCGACGTGTCGGCAGTCGAGAGGGCTCCCGTTGCTCCGACTGCCGCAGTGATCCAGCAGGCCGAAGCGGCCGAGCCGACTCAAAGCTTTCGCCAGAGCCTGGAGGCTGCCACGCAGCCGTCGAGCCGCGGTCCAGCGGAACCCGCAGCCACCGAGGCCGGGCCGAGTGCTGCGAGCCGTTCGGATCAGGACGCCCGCGACTATCTGCGCAGCCGGGAAATCGTGGAACTGGTTCGTGACGAGATCGCTGCCCTCAGGCGTGAATTTCGCATACGCCAGCAGACCTCCGGCTGGCAGAGCGGGCTCCACATTGCGCCGGCCGTCACGCCCTTGGCGCAAGCGCTGCAAGACACAGAGATGCCAGGCGCCCTGCGCGCCTTGATGCTCGAGAGTCTGAGCCAGGCCAGCGATGCCCACGAGGGCCTGCAGATCTTGCGTGAACAGTTGCTGCATGCCCTCAAGCGCGCCCCTGCCGAACTCCCCGCTCGCGGCCTGCACCTGCTGGCAGGCCCGTCCGGCGCCGGCAAGACCTTGATGGCGGCCAGACTGGCCCGGCGCGCCGCACAGACCGGTTGCGAACAGCTTGCACTGATCAGCTTTCAAGATGTGCGGGCTGGCGCCTGGAGCCAGATGCAGATGTTGGCCGCGCAGCTGGGGGTTGATGCGTTCCGAGCCACAGATCTCCAGAGTCTTCGAGTCCTGATCGATGAACTGTCCCACCGCGGCTTGGTGCTGATCGACACACCCGGCGTGCAGATGGCCGAACATGTCCGACAGGTCTTGGGCCAGGCGCCGAATTGCCAGTGCCACGCCGTCCTGCCGGCCGACGCCTCGACGGCCACGCTGCAGCGCGTGTTTGGACAAGGATTACCCCTGCAAAGCCTGCTGCTGACCAAAGCCGACGAGGCCAATTCGGGCTGGTCCCTGCTCCAATTCCTCAGCGATAATGCGATTTGCCTCTCCGGTGCCAGTCAAGGTGCCGGTCTCAGCGATCTCACGCCAGATTTCAAGATCGAGCAACTTGTGGATTTAGTCCTCGCCCCACTGGCCGCTGCCGTATTCCCCGACACCGAGGCGTCGTCCTCGCTCGCTGGGCAGGGCAGTCAGTTCGGCCAGCCCAGCGGTGAACAGTCTGGCCTGGCTGCAGTGCTCAACGATATCGCCGGCCTGCCCTCGACCTTCATGGCCACGGCCGACATCCTGGGTGTCAACAGCAGCCCCCGCCCTCTGGAGTCAGTCGGCAAGAGCCCCCTCAAGTCGGCCGGCCGGCGGACGGCCAAGGCAAGCGCACCCATGACAGAAGCGTCGGCCCCCTCGCCGGACCATCCGTCCCCGAGCCGGACTCGAAAAAGCGCAATTAAACCGGCGACCGCTGTCAGCGTGAGGACGCCACGCCGTAAAACGGCCGAGGTCACCGCCCAACCATGAGGTCCAAGCCCACCCAGGTGATCGGGATTGCCAGCGGCAAGGGAGGCGTTGGCAAGACCACCGTTTCGGTCAACCTGGCAGTCGCCCTGCAAGCCCAGGGTGAGCAGGTGATGCTGCTCGATGCCGACCTGGGGCTGGCCAATGCCCAGATTGCCTTTGGTGTGCCCTGCCCGGCCAATCTCAGCCACTTCCTAGCCGGCCAAAAAGCCCTGTCTGAAATCATCGTCAACACGCGATCTGGGGTCAAACTGGTGCCCGGTGCCTCTGGCATGCAGGAGATGGCTGGCCTGAGCACCTTGCAGACCGCCAGCATTGTTCAGGCCTTCAGTGAACTGGAGGGGCAAGTCGACTATCTGATCGTTGACATGGCCGCCGGCATTTCGCCGGCCGTGATCACCTTCATGCAGGCCTGTCCGCGACGATTTATCGTGGTGCGAGACGACCCATCCTCCATAGCGGATGCCTACGGCACCATCAAGGTCCTGATCCAGGATTGCGGCGTCGACGAGATCTACCTGGTTCCCAACGGGATGGGTAGCCAGCAGGCCGGTCAACAGCTCTACGAGCGCATCAACCAAGTCTGTGCGCGTTTCCTGGGTCGCAGCATCGGCTATCTGGGTACGATTGAACACGACGAACTGATTCTGTCGGCCCTCAAGAAGCACCAGCCTGTCATCGAGTTTGCACCCGGTAGTGCGGGGGCGCGCGACTTCCGCCGCCTGGCCGAACTGACGCGACAGATGCCAGCGGTCGAGCATGCCAGCGGCGGTATGCAGTTTTTCGTCGAGCGCCTGGTTGGGCAGGTTCACTGAGGCCGCAGGAGCGATCATGTCTTCCAGCACCCGACTCTATGAGCAGGTCCAGAGCAATCACGCGGCCGCAGGAGCGGAGGAGGCGCTGATCATGGCCCACTTGGGCATGGTCAAGCGGGTGGCTTTGCACCTGAAGGTGCGAATCCCTCCCTTCATGGAGCTCGACGAACTGATCCAGGTGGGGATGATCGGACTTCTGGAGGCGGCACGCGCCTTTGATGCCACCAAGGGCATCGAGTTTGAGAGCTTCGCCCACGCGCGGGTCCGCGGGGCTATCCTCGACGAGGTACGCCGCCTATCCTTCCTGCCACGATCAGCAGTGGCTTTCAACAAGAGCCACAGCAAGGCCACCGACGAGCTGGCCGCCGAACTCGGACGTGCCCCGACCCAGGCGGAATTGGCACAGCACATTGGCATGGATGTGGAAACCTTCGAGAAGGAGCGCGGCCAGGCCAAGCGCTTCGAAACCTACTCCATGGAAGTGGTGACTGACGAGGTCATGGGGATTGCCGACGATGCCAGCCAGCAGCCCGAGGTTATCGTCGAACATGCCCAATTCATGGGGGCCGTGGCCCAAGCCATAGGCGAGCTGCCCGAGCGCGAACAGTTGCTGATGAACCTCTACTACGTGGAGGAGCTCAATCTCAAGGAGATTGGCGAAGTGCTGGGCGTAACCGAGTCGCGTGTCAGTCAGCTGATCAGCGCCGTGGTCAAGAAATTACGCGCCACTTTGCAGGTCGAACCTGTAGGCCTCAAGCGCTCCCGCGCTTGAGCGGCCCAAGCGGCAAGATCTTGCCGCCTGAACCTTGAAAATGCCCGCCGCGCCGCTTATCTGCAGCGGCCTTTGCAATGGCGGCCTATGAGCCTCAAGTTTTCTGCCAGTGCGCCGATTCAAGGGGGGACAACCTACAGGAGCCTTCCAGATGCGAGTTCATTTCAAAGCCATTGAGAGCTACAGCAGCGGCAGCACCGCCACCCAGGCGGCCGTGGCCAACCGGGTTGAACTGATCCAGATGCTCTTCGACGGACTGATCGATAGCCTCAGTGCGGCAAAAGGCCATATCGAACATCGGAATATCGAAGAGAAAAGCAAGGCTCTGGCGCGCGCCAGCCGTATCGTGGTGGGCCTGCAGGCCGCCCTGGACCTCGACAAGGGTGGTGATCTGGCCGCCAATCTGAATGAGCTTTACGGCTACGTGGTGCGTCGGATCTTGCACGTCAATATCCAGAACGACCTTGGCGCCCTGGAAGAAGTTCGCAGCCTGGTCACAGAGGTGCGCGAAGCCTGGCGCCAGGTCCCCTCCCTGTTGCCGGCCGGCACAGCCAGCTTGCAGCATTGAGCCCAAGCGGCAAGGCACGGACATTGCTTTAGAAACCCTGAGCCCATGTCGGCCCAGGCATCGAAGGGGGCCCGGCCCCCTTTGCTGCTTTCAGATGCGATGTACATTACGTCCACAGCTCAACCACAGAACCTCCATCCCAGGATAGAGACCCGAATCACATGTTCAGCATCATAGGCATCGTCGTTCTGATGATCTGCGTGTTCGGCGGCTACATCATGGCCGGCGGCAGCATGGCGCCCATCATCAAGGCCGCTCCCATCGAAACCTTCATCATTGGCGGGGCGGCGGTTGGAGCCATGCTGATTGGCAACAGCCTGGACATCGTCAAGGGTGCCTTTGGCGGCATAGGCCGCTGCTTCAAAGGCCCCAAGTACAAGAAAGACGACTACCTGCAGGTGATCTTCCTGGTCTCCAAATTGATGAAGGTTCTCAAGGCCGAGGGCGCGGTGGCACTGGAGCCTCACATTGAGAACCCCGATTCGAGCGCCATCTTTGCTGAGTACCCCCCTATCCTCAAGGACGAAGGCCTGCTGCATCTGGTGACCGACACCATACGACTGCTGGTGGTGTCCTCCAGTAACCTGAGCCCCTACGCTGTGGAAGAGGTGATGGATCAAGCCATCAAAACTCACCACCATGCCGAGCTGAAACCCGCCGAGGCGCTGGCCTCCATGGCGGGCGCCCTGCCGGCGCTCGGCATCGTGGCTTGCGTGCTCGGTGTGGTCAAGACCATGGGCGCAATCGATCAGCCCCCCCCGGTTCTTGGCGCCCTGATTGGCGGCGCGCTGGTCGGAACCTTCCTGGGCGTTTTCTTTGCCTACGGGTTTGTCGAACCGCTGGCCAACCGGCTCAAGCAGATCATTGACGACGAGGGCGAAATCTACAAGGTGGTCAAGCAGATCATCATCGGCACCATGCACGGGCACCCGCCTCCGCTCATCATCGAGGGGGCCCGCGTGAGCATCAGCCACCACAACCAGCCCAGTTTTGCCGAGGTCTTTGACGGCCTGCGGGGCAAGTAAGAGTCCCGACGCCTTGAAACGGACCTCATATGGCTGAAGCTGCGTCCCCCGCTGCGCCCGAGGCGGCCGCCGTAGAGGCGGCCCCAGCCGAGGGGAGTTCTGCGCCCGCGGCGCAAGCCGCTGAAGCACCCGCTGAAGCACCCGCCGAAGCACCTGGCGAACAAGCTGCCACCGAAGAGACCAAAGAGGCGGTGGCGCCGGTCATCGTCATCAAAAAAGTCATCGACGATGGTCACGGCGGAGCCCACGGAGGCGCCTGGAAAATTGCCCTTGCCGACATGATGACGGCCATGATGGCCTTCTTTCTGCTGATGTGGCTCCTCGGCGCCACCAACGCCGACCAACGCAAGAGCATCGCCGATTACTTCAAGCCGACCTCGCACAGCAATGTCACCATGGGCAAGCTGGCCGGCTCCAACGGTATTTTGGGCGGCAAATCCATCATCGACACCGATGGCTTTCCCTTCAGCGCCAAGCAGACAGCGGCGATGGAGCGACTGACGCCGAAATCTGAAGGTGGCCCGACCGCCAATGACCCCAACCCCAACAGCACCGAACGCTCAGACCCGTCCGACCCCTCCAAGATGAGTGAGGAGGAAAAGAAAGCCGTCGCCGAACAGCAGGATCAAGCGGCCTTCGAGAAGCTCGAGAAGGAAATCCGCGAAAAGATTGAACAAAATCCGCGTCTGGCCAACCTGAAAGAGCAGGTCAAATTCACACGCGAAAAGGAAGGCCTGCGTATCGACATCATTGATAAAGCCGACTTCGCCATGTTCGCACTCGGCGGGACGCAGATGATGCCCAGAGCCCAGCAACTGATCAACGAAGTGGCCAAGTCCCTGACCGGCACGCCCAACAAACTGGCGGTGAGGGGCCACACCGACGCCGTGCCCTTTACGAATGCCGAGGGCCGGAACAATTGGTCCTTATCGGCCGAACGCGCAGAGGCAACTCGCGCGCAGATGGAAAAGCAAGGTGTGGCGGGCGCCCGCTTCGCCCGCATTGAGGGCGTGGCCGACACCATGCCCTTCAACCCGAACGATCCGCTGGACCCTCGCAACCGTCGCATGAGCGTGACAGTGCTGCACAGGGATTGATGCTGCATCGCCCCCAGGGCCGTGATCAGCCCTTTGAGCCGCGGCAGGCCCAGAACTTCAGGGACGAGCGGCCTGCCAGATCTGCAGCGCTTGAACCGTCTCGCGGACATCGTGGACTCGAACCACGCGTGCGCCGCGCTCAACCGCCAGCACCGCAGCTGCCAAACTGCCGGGCAGCCGCTGGTCAGCCGGCAGGGCAAGACCCGACCGGCCCAGCACAGCACCGATAGAAGACTTGCGCGACCAACCGACCAACACCGGCAAGCCCAAATCAAGGAGATCGCGGCAGTGGGCCAGCAACTCAAAATTCTGAGCTACCGTTTTCCCAAAGCCCACGCCCGGATCCAGCATGAGTCGATGGCGATCCACCCCCGCCGCACAGACACGCTGGACCTGCGCTGCCAAGAAGTCGCGAATCGGGCCAAGCACCTGCCCTTGCATGGGCTGCACCTGCATCGTCTGCGGCTGCTGGTGCATGTGCATCAGGCAAATTCCACAGGAAGCATGCGCGGCCACTACCTCAAGCGCCCCCTCCTGTCGCAAGGCCCAGATGTCGTTGATGATGTCGGCGCCCATATCCAGAGCAGCCTGCATCACGACGGGCTTGCAGGTGTCCACTGAGATCGGCACCCCTAAGCGCACGGCCTCCCGCAACACTGGCGCCAGTCTGGCCATTTCTTCCTCGGCCGGAACCGGCTGCGCGCCAGGGCGACTGGACTCAGCCCCGATGTCGAGAATCTGGGCACCGTCCCTGATCATGCGCTCGCACTGCGCCAGGGCCGCACGCAACTCATCGTCCCTATGGCGCAGGCCATCCCCCGAAAACGAGTCGGATGTGAGGTTGACAATGCCCATCACCTGGGGCTGCCCAAGATCAAGACGGTAACGGCCGGCCTGCCAGATCACGATAGACAGCTCGAGAAAGTTGCCAAGAAAAAACCGGGGCCTGAGGGCCCCGGTTCCGGTTCAGATGCCTGGGGCCTTCAGGCCACAGTGGGCGTTGGGTCAGGCCCCATAGCCGCTCCGCCACCGGGGCTGCCCCCATCGGCCGAGGGGTTGCGCGGCGTCCAGTCCTTGGGGGGCCGCGGTTCGCGGCCGGCCATGATGTCCTCGATCTGTTCGCCCTCGATGGTTTCCCACTCCATCAGCGCCTTGGCCATGGCGTGCATCTTGTCCTTGTTCTCTTCAATCAGACGACGCGCCAGACCGTACTGATCGTCAATGATCCGGCGCACTTCGGTGTCGACCTTTTGCATGGTCTGCTCGCTCATGTTGGTGGTCTTGGTCACCGAGCGGCCCAGGAAGACCTCACCTTCGTTTTCTGCATAGACCATGGGGCCGAGCGCATCGCTCATGCCGTATCGCATGACCATGTCGCGCGCAATCTGGGTGGCACGCTCGAAGTCATTGGAGGCGCCGGTGGTCATCTGGTTCATGAACACTTCTTCAGCGATCCTGCCTCCAAAGAGCATACTGATCTGACTGAGCATGTATTCGCGGTCATAGCTGTAGCGGTCCTGCTCGGGCAGGCTCATGGTCACTCCCAAGGCTCGACCGCGCGGAATGATGGTGACCTTGTGCACCGGATCGCACTTGGGCAGCAGCTTGCCAATCAGGGCATGCCCCGATTCGTGATACGCGGTGTTGCGCCGCTCATGTTCAGGCATGACCATGCTCTTGCGCTCCGGGCCCATGAGGATCTTGTCCTTGGCCTTTTCAAAGTCCTGCATCTCCACCAGACGGGCGTTGCGCCGCGCCGCCATCAGGGCCGCCTCGTTGCAAAGATTGGCCAGATCCGCTCCCGACATACCGGGGGTGCCGCGAGCGATCACGCTGGCGCTGACATCAGGCCCCAGCGGCACCTTGCGCATATGAACGTTGAGAATCTGCTCACGGCCGCGGATATCAGGCAGGGTGACGTACACCTGGCGGTCAAAACGTCCCGGGCGCAGCAAGGCCGAGTCCAAGATATCGGGGC
The DNA here is from genome assembly GCA_964413475.1 of uncultured Polaromonas sp. GTDB lineage: Bacteria > Pseudomonadota > Gammaproteobacteria > Burkholderiales > Burkholderiaceae_C > Polaromonas. Next base: position 9,162 of record CAYPSU010000104.1, read on the forward strand.
GATTGGTGGCCGCCACAACGATCACTCCCGCGTTGGTCTCGAAACCATCCATCTCGACCAGCATCTGGTTGAGCGTTTGCTCACGCTCATCGTTGCCACCGCCCAGGCCGGCGCCGCGCTGGCGACCGACCGCGTCGATCTCATCTATGAACACAATGCACGGCGCGTGTTTTTTCGCATTCTCGAACATGTCGCGCACGCGGGCCGCGCCCACGCCAACGAACATCTCGACGAAGTCGGAACCGGAGATCGAGACAAACGGCACCTTGGCTTCGCCGGCACTGGCGCGCGCCAGCA
>CAYPSU010000105.1:0-9384 GCA_964413475.1 uncultured Polaromonas sp.
GCCGATTCCAGCGGCAACTGGAGCGGTCTGGACGTGGACATGTGCAAGGCCGTTGCGGCTGCCACCCTGGGGGATGCCTCCAAGGTCAAGTACGTTCCGCTGAACGCCCAGCAGCGCTTTACCGCCCTGCAGTCTGGCGAGATCGACATGCTCTCGCGCAACACCACCTTCACCCTGACCCGTGATGGCTCCCTGGGCTTGCATCAGACCGTGGTGACTTACTACGATGGCCAAGGCTTCATGGTTCCGGTCAAGAGCAAGATCAAGAGCGCCAAGCAGCTCAAAGGCCAGACCGTCTGCGTGCAGTCGGGGACGACCACCGAGAAGAACCTGACCGACTTCTCGCGCGCCAACAATCTGGGCATCAAGCCTGTGGTGTTCGAGAAGGTTGAGGCCGCCACCGGCGCCTATTTCTCGGGCCGCTGCGTGGCTTACACCACCGACGCCTCGGGCCTGGCTTCGGTGCGTAACAAGGAAGCCAAGAACCCGGCCGACCACATCATCCTGCCCGAGCTGATTTCCAAGGAGCCCCTGGGCCCCATGGTGCGCCGTGGTGACGACGAGTGGTTTGCCATCGTCAAGTGGACGCTTTATGGTTTGCTGGAAGCTGAAGAGTACGGCGTGACTCAGGCCAATGTGGACCAGCTCAAGACCAGTGCGACCGACCCGGTGGTGCAGCGTCTGCTGGGAACCACCGAAGACACCGGCAAGCTGCTGGGTCTCGACAAGGACTGGATGGCCCGTGCCATCAAGGCCACCGGCAACTACGGCGAGATTTTCGAGCGCAATGTTGGACCGAAGTCGCCGCTGGGTCTGCCGCGTGGCGTCAACAACCTGTGGAACAAGGGCGGCCTGATGTACGCCTACCCGATCCGCTGAGGATTGAGCCATCCGTAAAAACCGCCTGTTGGGCTTGGCCTGGCAGGCGGTTTTTCTCCAAATGGACGAAGCGTTGTCAAAATTCGTTAGGGCCCTTGGCTTGCATGAGTGGATTCCATGAACCGTCCTCCTTCTGCCCCCCCAAAGAAAAACAACTGGTCCTGGCGCAGCCAGGCTTTTCGTGGTCTGGTCTATCAGGTCCTGGCTCTGGCGCTGATTGCCCTGGGCATCTGGTATCTGGGTCACAACACGCTGGTGAACATGCGAGAGCGTGGCATCCAGAGTGGCTTTGGCTTTCTGACCCAGACGGCTGGATTCGATATCGGCGAGGACCTTCTGGGTTATGACTCGAACCAGAGCTATCTGAAGGCCTTTCTGGTCGGGCTGGTCAACACCCTGCGTGTGGCGGTGATCGGCATCATCCTCACCACCGTCCTTGGCACCTTGGTCGGCGTGGGGCGTTTTTCTCGCAACGCGTTGGTTCGCGGTCTGTGTCAGGCCTATGTCGAATTTTTCCGAAACATACCCATCCTGCTTCAGTTGCTGATGTGGTATCTGCTTTTTACCGAGCTGCTGCCTGATGCCAGTGAGGCGATTGAGGTCGGCGGCATCTTCCTGAGCAAGGGTGGGTTCAACTTTCCCGTCCCGGTCTGGGAACAGGGTCACCTCTGGGCCGGTCTGGGCTTGCTGGCCGGTCTGCTGCTGGCCTGGATGCGCAGTCGGTGGGCTCAGGCTCAATTTGAGGCAACCGGACAGCCGCGCAGCGTTTTCTGGGTGCCTCTACTGATTGTTGTGGTGATGGCTTTCCTGGGTTGGTTGCTTGGGGGCGCCCCGACGCAGGCCAACTACCCGAGCAAGGGTGAATTTGCCATCGAAAACGGCGGCGCGCTGACGCCTGAATTCATGGCGGTGCTGCTCGGTCTGGTGGTCTACACCGCAGCCTTCGTGGCCGAGGTGGTGCGTGCCGGCATTGCTTCGGTGCCGCGTGGGCAGAGCGAAGCGGCTGCAGCGTTGGGCCTGTCCAGCGGGCAGGAAATGCGGCTGGTGATGTTGCCGCAGGCTTTGCGCGTGATCATCCCGCCGATGACCAACCAGTACCTCAACCTGACCAAAAACTCGTCTTTGGCAGTGGCTATTGGTTACCCCGATGTGGTCTCGATTGCCAACACCGCCATCAACCAGACCGGTCGTGCGGTCGAGTGCATTGCGATTGTCATGTTGGTCTACCTGACCACTTCGTTAACCACCTCGGCCTTCATGAACTGGTACAACGCCCGCGCGGCGATCAAGGAGCGTTGATCATGGGCGTGCGTGTCTTTCAATCTCTGCCGGCCCGTCCGGCGCCGGCGCAGACGGGCGGTTTGGTCGGCTGGCTGCGCAGCAATCTTTTCGCCGACACCCGGACCACTGTCAGCACGCTGATTCTGGGGGGGCTTCTGCTTTGGTACCTGCCCAGCTTCCTGAATTGGGCCCTCTTTTCGGCTTACTGGCTGCCCGATGCGCAGGCCTGCCATCCCGTGGAGGTGGGAGCCTGCTGGGGCGTGGTGGCTGAAAAATACCGTTTGATCATTTTTGGCCGCTACCCTTTCGAGGAGCAGTGGCGACCCTTGGTGGCCACCTTGCTGATGATGGGTTTACTGGTGGCCAGTTGCACCCGTGCTTTTTGGAAACCCTGGCTGGTCCTGGCCTGGGCGGTGGTGCTGGTGCTGTTTTTCTGGCTCATGCTTGGCGGCATGGGCTTGAGCCGGGTCGAGACCGATCGCTGGGGCGGCCTGCCCCTGACGCTGTTGTTGGCCACACTGTCGATTGCCATGGCTTTTCCGCTGGCCCTGCTGGTGGCCCTGGGGCGGCGCTCGGAATTGCCGGCCATTCGCACCTTGTGCACCCTGTATGTGGAACTGATCCGCGGCGTGCCCTTGATTTCAGTTCTCTTCATGGCCTCCTTCATGTTCCCGCTGTTCATGCCGCAGGGCACCAAGATCGATGTGTTGATCCGGGTGCTGGCTGGCATCACCTTGTTTGCTGCGGCCTACATGGCCGAGGTCATCCGGGGCGGCTTGCAGGCCATTCCGAAGGGGCAGGTGGAGGCGGCTGCTTCGCTGGGCCTGTCATATTGGCAGACCCAGCGCAAGATCGTGCTGCCGCAGGCACTGGCCATGGTGGTGCCGGGCATCATGAACAACTTCATTGCGATCTTCAAGGACACCTCGCTGGTGACCATCGTCAGCCTTTATGAGCTGACCGGCGCGCTCGGTTTGGCCCTCAATTCCGATGCCGATTGGCGGCCTTACAAGATCGAGGGCTATGTCTTCATCGCGCTGATCTACTTTGCCTTCTGCTTTGCCATGTCCCGCTACAGCCTCTGGGTTGAGGCGCAGGTCAACAAGGGCAAGCAACGCTGATTCACTGGACGGTTCCCATCATGAGCACTCCCATCATTTCCTTCGACAAAGTCAACAAATGGTATGGCAACGACTTTCACGTCTTGCGCGACATCGATCTGAGTGTGGCCAAGGGCGAGCGCATCGTCATTTGTGGTCCATCCGGTTCGGGCAAGTCCACTCTGATTCGTTGCATCAATCGGCTGGAGGAGCATCAGCAGGGCCGGCTGATGGTCGACGGCATCGAGCTGTCGGATGACCTCAAGGCCATCGATACCATCCGCAAGCAGGTGGGCATGGTCTTTCAGCAGTTCAATCTGTTCCCACACCTGACCGTTTTGGAGAATCTGACTCTCTCGCCCATGTGGGTCGGCAAGTTGCCCAAGAAAGAGGCGGAGGAGCGAGCCATGCAGCAGCTCGAGCGGGTACGCATCGCCGAACAGGCGCTCAAATACCCGCTGCAGCTCTCTGGGGGGCAGCAGCAGCGGGTGGCCATTGCCCGCGCGCTGTGTCTGACGCCCAAGATCATGCTGTTTGATGAGCCGACCTCTGCGCTTGACCCCGAGATGATCAAAGAGGTGTTGGACGTCATGATCGAGCTGGCTGGGCAAGGCATCACCATGCTGTGCGTCACTCACGAGATGGGTTTTGCCAAGGCGGTGGCCGATCGGGTGATCTTCATGGATCAGGGTCAGATCGTCGAGCAGAACACGCCCGAACAGTTCTTCAACCACCCGCAGACCGACCGGGCGCAGGACTTCCTGTCGAAGATCCTCGGTCACTGAATCGGGCGCAAACCCTGCCTCAGCCCCGGGCTTGCCGGCCTGAAGCCCGTCGCTCGCCCGTAGCGTCGCTGGTCGAGATCGCGCCTTAGCCTGGCTGGGGGCGTCGGGCCGCGCCCGGCGCCCGACTCAGCCCTTGAGCTGGCGCGCTACGTCCAGGGCGAAATAGGTCAGGACCCCGTCGGCGCCAGCCCGCTTGAAGGCCAGCAGGCTTTCCATCATGACCGCGTCGTGGTCGAGCCAGCCGTTGGCGGCTGCAGCCTTTAGCATCGCGTATTCCCCCGAGACCTGATAGGCAAAGGTAGGGACTCGGAACTCATCCTTGACCCTGCGCACCACATCCAAATAAGGCATGCCGGGCTTGACCATCACCATGTCGGCGCCTTCAGCGATGTCCATGGCCACCTCCTTGAGCGCCTCATCGCTGTTGCCAGGGTCCATCTGATAGACCTTCTTGTCGGCCTTGCCCAGGTTGCCGGCCGAGCCAACTGCATCGCGGAAAGGGCCGTAGAAGGCGCTGGCATATTTGGCGCTGTAGGCCATGATCCGGGTGTGAATATGCCCGCCGGCCTCCAGCGCCTGCCGGATGGCCCCAATGCGGCCGTCCATCATGTCGCTGGGGGCGACGATGTCCACGCCGGCTGCAGCCTGCGCTGAAGCCTGCCGCACCAACATGGCCACGGTGGCCTCATTGAGGATGTAGCCGGTTTCATCCAACAGCCCGTCTTGGCCGTGGCTGGTGTAGGGATCCAGCGCTACATCGGTCATGATGCCCAGTTCGGGAAAGCGTTTTTTGAGCTCGCGAACCACGCGCGGCACCAGGCCTTGCGGATTGCAGGCCTCGACGCCGTCGGGTGTTTTCAGGGAACCGTCGATGACCGGGAACAGCGCCAAAACCGGGATGCCCAGTTGCACGCATTGCTCGGCCACCGGTAGCAGCAGGTCCAGGCTCAGGCGCTCGACGCCGGGCATCGAAGCCACCGGGTAGCGCTGGCCTTGGCCCTCGGTTACAAAGACCGGGTAGATCAGGTCGTGGGCAGAGACGGCGTTTTCGCGCACCAGGTTACGGGTGAAGCGGTCTCGGCGCAGCCGTCGCGGGCGGCCGGAGGGGAAGGCGGCGTAAGGAGTCATGCTGAAATTGTGCCAAATTAAGTTGACAAATACACTCGCCTAAAAACGACACCACGCCTGGCTTGCGTCCAGTCCTCGTTTCCGAGACCCCAGCCTCTAAACTCTGGCCATGCTTTGGATCAAAGCCCTGCACATCGTCTTCGTGGCCAGCTGGTTTGCTGGACTGTTCTACCTGCCCCGGATCTATGTCAATCTGGCCATGGTGCCGGCTGAGAGCAGCGCTGAGCGTGAGCGCCTGCTTCTGATGGCGCGCAAGCTGCTGCGATTTACCAACCTGTTGGCCCTACCGGCTTTGGGTCTGGGCCTGTGGTTGTGGCTGGGCTATGGCATCGGTCTGGGCGCCGGCAACGGCTGGATGCACGCCAAGCTGGCTGTGGTGCTGCTGACCCTGGCCTACCACCATCAATGCGGCCGTCTCTTGCGTGTGTTTGAGCGTGGCGAGAACCTTCGGGGCCACATTTGGTACCGATGGTTCAACGAACTGCCGGTGCTCTTCATGCTGACGGCGGTGGTGCTGGTTGTGGTCAAGCCCTGGTGAGGCTGCCGTGAATCCGGGCCCGAATCGATCAGGCCAGCCCGGGGGGTGACCAGAGCATGGTGAGCGTGCCTTCCCAAAGACAGACTTCGGCCGCTCCGCTGGCCCTGGCCTCGGCCTGTGTGGTGGTCTATGCCAGCCTTTACCCCTTTTCAGGCTGGCGGGATCAGGGTTTGTGGCCCCTGGCCTTTCTAGGGGCACCCTGGCCACGCTATTGGACTGGCTTTGACCTGATGGTCAACGTTCTGGGGTACTCGGTTCTGGGCTTCTTGTTGGCGCTGTCGGTCCTGCGCGGCACGGATTGGCGCTGGCCAGTCAGCCTGGCGAGCTTGGCAGCGGCAGTCCTGTCACTGACCATGGAGACTTTTCAGGGCTATTTGCCTGCGCGGGTTCCGTCGAATCTTGATTTCGTCCTCAACGTTGCGGGGGGCTGGCTGGGCGCACTGCTGGCTGACTTGTTGGAGCGTCTGGGGGTGTTGCAGCGGTGGAGCGATTTTCGAAGGCGCTGGTTCCTTGACCGAACGTCGGGGGGGCGGGTGCTGTTGGCCTTGTGGCCCCTGGCCCTGCTTTTCCCCGCTTCGATTCCCCTGGGGCTGGGCCAGGTCATGCAAAGGCTGGAGGACGCACTGGCTGATTGGCTGGGTGGCACCCCATTTCTTGAGTGGATCCCGGTCCGTGATGTGGAATTACAACCACTCCTGCCGGGCGCGGAGATGATTTGTGTGGCCCTGGGTCTGCTGGTTCCCATCCTGCTGGGTTATGCCATCGTGCGTCAGCGCTGGCAGCGGGCGGCGGTGCTGCTGGCGGCGACTTTGGCCGGTCTTTTGGCTACGGGTCTGTCCTCAGCCCTGAGTTTCGGTCCGGAACATGCCTGGGCCTGGCTCGATGGATCGTCACGCTGGGGTCTGCTGTTGGGGGTCTCGCTGGCCTTGGGGCTGGTTTTAGTGCCGGGACGTGGCGCCTTGGCGCTCTGTCTACTTGCCTTGGGGATCCATCTGACCTTGCTTAACCAGGCCGCCGTTGATCCTTATTTTGAACAGACGCGGCAGGTCTGGGAGCAGGGCCGTTTTGTTCGCTTCAACGGGCTGACCCAATGGCTGGGTTGGCTCTGGCCGTTTGCGGCTCTGACCTATGTCTTGGGAAGGATTTCAGCTGGGGCGGGGCGCTCGGGGACGTGAGCGGACGGCTCTTAGAATGGGGTTATGAGCACCCCTGATCAGCCGGCTCAGTCCGAGCCCTACTACCGTCACCATATCTTTTTTTGCCTGAATCAGCGCAGCAATGGGGAAGATGCCTGTGGCCATCATGGCGCCCAGCAGGCCTTCGACCGCTGCAAGGCCCTGGTCAAGTCAGAGGGATTGGCGGGCCCCGGCGGCGTTCGGGTGAACAAGGCCGGCTGCCTGGACCGCTGTTCCGCTGGACCTATGGCGGTGGTTTATCCCCAGGGCACCTGGTATAGCTATGTCGATGTCGGCGACATCGAGGAAATCGTCAAACTCCACCTGAAACAGGACCAAGTGGTTGAGCGTCTGCTCACCCCGCCACACATGGGGCGCTGATTTGAGCGGGCCAGGGGCATGAACTCCCAGACACGCAGGGAACTGATGACGGGTCCAGCCGGGTCCCTGGAACTTGCGCATGATGCGGCCAGCGGCCCCTCGCGCGGGACTTGTGTGATCTCGCACCCCCACCCTCTGTTCGGGGGGAGCCTGGATAACAAGGTGGTGCAGACCCTGGCGCGCGCCTTCAACCACAGCGGTTGGGATACCGTGCGCTACAACTTTCGCGGCGTGGGGGCCAGCGACGGTCGTTACGACGAAGGGCGCGGTGAGCTCGATGACCTGTTGGCGGTCATTGATCACGTGCAGCCGCAGGGCGCCTTGTCTTTGGCTGGCTTTTCTTTCGGTGCGTTTGTCAGCTCTCGGGCCTGCGCGCAGCTGCAGCCCCATCGGCCTGTGGATCGACTGGTTCTCGTAGGGACGGCTGCCAGTCGCTTCGAAGTGGCCGCGATTCCTCCGCAGTTGCATGAACGCACTTTGGTTATTCACGGGGAGTCTGACGACACCGTGCCCTTGGCGGCCGTGCTCGATTGGGCGCGGCCACAGGTGCTGCCCGTACTGGTGATTCCCGGTGGCGGGCATTTCTTTCATGGACAATTGCCCCTTCTCAAGGCCCTGGTGGTTCGGCACTTGTCGGCCTGACGGGCATTCCTCCTGATCTGTTTTTGCGTCCGACCGGACGCCTACCCTGTCTCACACCTATGTTTCGAAGACTTCTGGCGGTTTGTGGGCTGGCTGCCGCTGCACTGGTGCACAGCGTGTACGCCCAGACGCCGCAGCCACCCGAAATTGCAGCCCGGTCCTTTCTTCTCATCGACGTGACCGCCAATCAAGTTCTGGCCGGTCAGGAGATTGACACGCCCGTCGAGCCCGCGTCTCTGACCAAGTTGATGACGGCCTATTTGGTCTTTGACGCGCTGCGGGCCGGCAAACTGTCTTTGCAGCAGCCTTTGCCCGTGAGCGAGCGGGCGTGGAAGATGCCCGGTTCGCGAATGTTCATCGACCCCAAGATGCAGGTGCCGGTGGAAGATCTGATCAAGGGCATGGTGGTGCAGTCGGGCAACGATGCCACGGTGGCTCTGGCCGAAGGCGTGGCCGGCAGTGTGGAAAACTTCGTGCAGCGGATGAACGAGCAGGCCAAGGCCCTCGGAATGAAGGGCACGGCCTACAAGAACCCTGAGGGCCTGACCGAGCCCGGGCATCTGACCACCGCCCGCGACCTGAGTATTCTCAGCCAGCGCCTGATGTTCGACTTTCCCGACTTCATGGGGTACTACGCGATCAAGAAGTATCGTTATCCGGGTACGCCCGCTGCCAACGACAACAATCGCAACCTGTTGCTGTTTCGCGACCCTTCGGTGGACGGGCTGAAGACGGGCCATACGCAGGCGGCCGGGTACTGTTTGATCGCCACCGCAAGACGCGACTTTCCCAACCTGGGGCTTGGCAACCAGCCGGGCCCCCGTCGCCTGATGGCTATTGTGCTCGGCGCCGCCAGCGAGAACGCCCGAGCCAATGAAGCGCAGAAATTGCTCAACTGGGGCTTTACCGTCTACGAGGCGGTCAAGCTTTTCGATGCCAAACAGCCGGTGGTGACCCCGCCGGTCTGGAAGGGCCGAGCGCCAGTGGTCAAGATGGGCCGGCCGCAGGCCATCGTGGTTGCGGTCCCCACGGGAACGGCCTCGAAATTGCGTACTGAGGTGGTTCGGCGTGATCCGCTGGTGGCCCCGTTCCAGCTCGGCCAGACCATGGGCACCTTGCGGGTTCGCATCGACGGCCAGGCGGTCCTCGGCGAGATCCCCCTGGTCGCGCTCGAGGCGGTCGAGGAGTCCGGCTTGATCGGTCGCGCCTGGGATTCCCTGCGTTTGTGGATCAGATGACGGCCAGAATCGGGGCCCTGCCAAGCCTGCAGGGCGGGGTTTGCTCGGTCTGGCTTGACCTGATACACTAGAAGGCTTTCCGACTTTTAGCCGGATCGAGAGTTTATACGCCTGTCAAGGCCGACCGATCGAGATCGGGCCGGCCCGGGCTCCATGTTCAGGAATGTTTCATGCCAACCATTAACCAGCTCGTGCGTCAGGGCCGCGAGGTCGAGAAGACCAAGTCCAAGAGCCCCG
>CAYPSU010000106.1:0-9230 GCA_964413475.1 uncultured Polaromonas sp.
CGGGTGCGAGCCGCCGTCTGCGTATTTCGGGCCGCACGCCCGGTATCGTTTACGGTGGAACCGGCCAGCCCCTGCTGATCGAACTCGATCACAACGCGCTGTTTCACGCCATCAAGAAAGAGGCTTTCCATTCTTCCATTCTCGAGATGGAACTCGGCGGCGCCGTGCACAAGGTTCTGCTGCGTGATCTGCAGATGCATCCCTTCAAGCCGCAGGTTCAGCATGTGGACTTTCAGCGCGTTGAAGCCACCACCCGCATGACCGTCAAGGTACCCTTGCATTACAGCGGCGAAGAAAACTCGCCAGCCGTCAAGGCCGAGAAATGCCTGGTCAATCACGTGGTCACTGAGCTGACCGTGTCCTGCCTGCCGGCTGACATTCCGGAATTCATCGCGGTTGACCTCAGCGGTCTGCGCAAGGGCCACTCGCTGCACATCAACGACATCACGCTGCCCAAGGGCGTCAAGCCGGTCACCAAAGGCCAGGCCAATCCGGTTCTGGTGTCGGTCTCGGCGATCGGCGAAGAGGAGGCTGAGGCTCCTGCCGCAGCGGCCGCTGCCGCTCCGGCTGGCGATGCCAAGGCGGCCGCCAAGCCTGCTGCCAAGGCCAAGAAGTAACTGCCGGGCCCGTCAGGCTCGCACAGCCAGCGCGACTTCGATCGACTTTGATTTCGCGCTGTTCGCTGGCTCAGGCCCGTGCGCTCGCAAGAGCCACGGGCTTTTTTACCAGGTACCACGGAGCCCACAAAAGGCCCTGACTTGCTTGCCCCTGCTGTCCGGCTTGGCGGACAATTTGCCCCATGATCAAGCTGCTGGTCGGCCTGGGTAACCCAGGACGGGAATATGAGGCCACTCGGCACAATGCCGGTTTCTGGTGGATAGAGGCGCTGGCGCGCGAACTCAAGGTCGAGCTGGTGCCCGATAAAAGCTATCAGGGGCGTGTGGCTCGCACCCAGGTCAAAGGCCAGCCGGTCTGGTTGCTGGCTCCGCTGACCTTCATGAATCTGTCGGGCAAGTCAGTCGCGGAACTGGCGCGTTTCTTCAAAATCGCACCGGCCGACATTCTGGTGGCCCACGATGAGCTGGACCTGCCCCCGGGTCAGGTGAAACTCAAATTTGGGGGCGGTCACGCGGGGCAAAACGGCCTGCGCGACATTCATGCGCGGCTGGGCACCGGAGACTACTGGCGGCTGCGCATCGGAATCGGCCATCCAGGGATCAAGTCGGAAGTCTCTGCGTGGGTGCTGGGTAAGCCAGCAGCGCAGCAGCGTCAGGTCATGGAAGAGGCCGTGGCTCGCTCGGTCAAGGCCTGGCCTCTACTGCTAGAAGGCGAGATGGAAAAAGCCATGCAAGCCATACACACCACCGCACCCCCACGGCCCAAACCACCGCGCAAGGACTCGGCCGCAGGCAGCGCAGCAGAACCGCTCGGTGGTGCTTGAGGCTTGTCCTGCGAGCCGCATCGCGAGGGCTCGGCCTGCCCCATCCACCAGGCCAGGCCGGTGTGGGGGTTGAGGCAGCAGCGCCCGCTTTAGCTGCGGCGCACCGGCTCGGCCAGATCGGCCAAGCCTTGCAGACGGTGGTATTTCAAGAGAAGCTGCTCACGAGTCTCAACGTGATCAGGAGCAACCGGAATACAAGCCACCGGGCAAACTTGCACACACTGCGGCTCGTCGAAATGGCCTACACATTCGGTGCAGCGCGAGGGATCGATCTGATAGATCTCGGGCCCCAGGAAGATGGCCTGATTGGGACATTCGGGCTCGCAGACATCGCAATTGATGCACTCGTCAGTGATCATCAGGGCCACAGCAGCACCCTTAGCCTTTGTGGCCTCTGGCAGCCCGCAGCTCGCCGGCAATGAGCGGACTGACCATCTGACTGACATCGCCGCCGAGCTTGCTGATTTCGCGCACCAGAGTACTGCTGATGCACTGCAGGGGAGCATCGGGCAGTACAAAGACGGTCTCCACCTCGGGACGCAGTTTCCGGTTCATCGCAGCCATCTGCGACTCGTAATCGAAGTCGGTGATATTGCGCACACCACGCACCACGGCGCAAGCGCCCTGCTGCGCGCAGAAATCCATGATCAGGCCCTCGAAAGGCAGCACTTGCACCCCGCCATGCCCGGCCGTGGCCTGCTGGACCTGGCGCACCCGCTCCTCAAGACCAAACAAGGTCTTCTTGTGATGAGCCGCAGCCACCGCAATGATCACGCGGTCAAAGAGCACCGCAGCGCGCCGCACCACATCGGCATGACCGAGTGTGAATGGGTCGAAAGTCCCCGAGTAAACAGCGATGCGCGCCGAAGTTGAGCTCATGGCCAAATTATGCCCTTCCCCATCAAGCCGCGCCGAGCCGGCCCAGCAGGTGGAAATGCACCGCACCCGCACGGCCCTGACGCAAGAGACGCAAACCCAGGGCCTGCAGATCAGCCTCGGCCCAAGCCACCGGGGCCTCCAGATAGATGCAGCCCTCCTCCATCAGAGCGGGCAAGGCGGCCTGCAAGGCCGGCACGAAAAGCTGAGACTCAAAAGGCGGATCGATCAGCACCAGATGCTCCTGCCCCGGCGGCAAGGACCGCAGCAAGGACAAACCATCTCCGCGCACTACGCTCAAGGCCTGAGCGCCCAGCTTGTCCCGCAGGGCTGCGATCCGGGCGACCAGTTGCGGATCCTGCTCATAAGCTCGCACCCGTGCAGCGCCCCGGGAGACCGCCTCGAAAGACAAGGCGCCGGTGCCTGCGAACACATCGACCACATGCCAACCGCTCAAGTCCTGCCCGAGCCAATTGAACAGCGTCTGGCGGACGCGGTCCGGCGTGGGTCGCAAGCCCGGGCGATTGGCCACAGCAATCGGGGTGCGCTTGTAGATTCCGCCGATGATGCGCACCTGCCCAGGCAAAGCACGCGCGCCGTTGCCTGAAGGCAGCGGCGAGGGCTTGCTCATGAGGCCCCTCCAAGCACAACGGTGACCATACGATCGGGCTGAAGCTTGCGAACAAAGGCAGCCCGTATATCTGCAGCGGTAAGTCGCTCGACCTGGGCGGTCCAGGTGCTCAGATAGTCCAGCGGAAGATCATGCCAGGCGATATTGGCAACGTTCTCGAGCAGTCGCGCATTGCTGTCCAGGCGCAGCACAAAACCCGCCACCAGAGACTGCTTGGCTTGCCGGAGCTCTTCCTCGGTGGGCCCCTGACTCACAAAATCGCGCACCACCTGTCGCACCACCTCAACCGCCTGCGCAGCCTGATCGGGTCGGGTGCGCAATCCAACCGTGAAGGAGCCCGCGTGCAGCCCCGGTGAGAAATAACTGTAAACGCTGTAGCTCAGGCCGCGCAATTCGCGCACCTCGCGCGTCAGGCGCGAAACAAATCCGCCCCCACCCAAAATGTAATTGCCCACGGTCAGAGCAAAAAAGTCCGGGTCGGAGCGCTTGAAACCCGGTTGACCGATCAGGACCTGGGCCTGGGCCGCCCTGAAGGGTATGCGCAGGTCCTGCGCGGCGGTCAACGCTTGGACCTCTGGCACAGAGGGCAAGACCCTCGAGCCGGCACAGGCCTGGTCCGGCAGCCGAGACAGCAGCTGACGAACCAAGGCATCGGCCTGCGTCCGATCGACTGCGCCCACCAGACTGACGCGGGCACGACAGGCTCCAACATGAGCCTCATAAAAGCGGCGCATATCTTCGACACTGATACGACCCAAGGTCTGCTCGGTCATCTCGTGTCCATAAGGGTGGTCGCCGTAAAGCGCCTTGACGTATTCGCGCCCTGCAACGCTGGCCGGCCGGGTGTAGGACTCTTGCAAATCAGCGATGTAGCGCTGCCGCTCGCGCAGCCAGATCCGCTGCGGGAAGGACGGCTCGCCCAGCTGCCGGGCAGCCATCGCTACCGCACGGGCCAGCAAATCCGGCTCGGTCAGCGTCCTGAGCGAGAAGCTCAAACGGTCAGCGCCTGCGCTGGCGCCAAAACTGGCCCCCAAGTCGACCCAGGCTTCGGTAATCTGATTTTCATCAAGGGCCGGTTCCTCGCCGCGCGCAAGTACGCCCTTGCTGAGCAGGTTGGCCATGCCACTGGCCAGGCCGACCTTGTCGCGAGGTTCGCGCCGCAGGCCGGCATCAAAATCGATCTGCACATCCAGCATCGCAATGGACGGACTGCGCACCAGGTACACCCGAGCCCCACTGGGCTGCTGCCAATGCTCGATCGGCAGGCTGGCCTGTGCCGAGCAGGCGAGCATCAGCCCCGCAGCCGACAACACAGCCCGTCGCAAGCGGCCAGTCACCGCCCAAAGGGTACAGACGAAGCGCGGCCGTGAAGTCGGCATCCGGGAATCAACGCACAAAACCATCTCCTTGAACTCTAAAAGTCAGACGTAGAAAGTGCCTCCGTCCTGGCCCTCTCCTCAGTGCTCACGGACCGGGGTGTCACCGAAATCCGGCCGGCCGCGTCGAGCGGGCGGCGCACCGTCTGCCGCCTGAGGCACCAACACCGCCTCGGTCAGCTGATCATCACCGAAATAGCGTTGGGCTACAGCCTGCACCTCGGCTGCGGTAACCGTGCGCAGATGCTGGACGAGCCGGCGATCGGTGTCCAGCGGAAAACCCAGCAACCAGTAATTGCCCATCTCATTGGCCTGGCTGAACAGGGCATCGCGCTTGTAGGTCTGACTGGCCATCCACTGGATCTTCACGCGCTCGAGCTCAATGGCGGTGATGCCCTCACGCGCCACCCGCCCGACCTGATCGCGCAGGGCATCCGCGAGCTGCCGGGAGGTGACGCCCTCGGCGGGAACCCCATCGAGCACAAAGACTTGCGGGCCTCGGCCATACAAGCCGTTGAAAGCGCCAGCCCGCAGGGCCACACGCGGCTCGCGCTGGATGAGCGCGCGGTCAAGGCGGGCGGCTGAATGGCCATCGAGCACCCAGGCCAGGACCGTCAAGGCCAGCGCATCCCGGCTTGGCCCAGGCTCCAGACGGTCCTGCATCAAGGCCTGCGCCTGCATTTGCGGCACCTTGTACATCAGGCTCACATAAGGCTGGTTGCTGCGCGCGCGATGCTCCAGCCGCCTCGGGCCCGACTGCTCCGGCTCCAGGCGCGGCTTTCGCACCGGCACGGCGCGTGCAGGGATCGTCCCGTAGAACTGCTCGGCCCATTGACGCACCTGCTCCACATCGACATCGCCCGCGACAACGACCGCCGCGTTAGCCGGTACATACCAGCGCTGAAAGAAATCGCGCACGTCCTGCGGCGTCATGGTGTCAAGATCGTTCATCCAGCCAATGATGGGGCGCCGGTAAGGTGAGGCGGTGAACATCACGGCTCGTGCGGCCTCATAAAGTTGACCACGCGGGGAGTCATCCACACGCTGTCGACGCTCTTCCTTGACCACCTCGATTTCGCGCTTGAACTCCTCATCGGTCCAGACATTGCGGGCGAAGCGGTCGGCCTCCATTTGCATGACCTCGCGCAAACGCGAGGCCGGAATCTGCTGGTGATAGGCGGTCGCATCTCGACTGGTAAAGGCGTTGTCACGCCCGCCGAGGGCTGCAATTCGCTTGGAATACTCGCCCGGGGCCATGCTGGGTGTGCCCTTGAACATCATGTGTTCGAGCACGTGCGCCACACCCGAGGTACCGTCGACCTCATCGATCGATCCCACCCGCACCCAGAGCATATGGACCGCCGTGGGAGCGCGTCGATCCACCTTGATCAGCAGGCTCATTCCGTTGGAGAGGGTCAATTGCTGGGGCGCCGACTCATCGACTACCCGGGCAGCAGAGTCGGTCACCCTGGGCTGCGCAAAGGCCAGCGAAGGAGTCGATGCAGCCAGCGCCATCATTGCAACCCAGAAGCACCCGGCATACAAAGCCCGCATGAAAAATCCTTTCTTGAGCGGTAACGCCCATCTGAGGGCCCAGGGTTCCTAGAATAGGCCTTCTTCGATAGACCTATTGCATGTTCAGTTTCTTCAAAAAGATCCTCGGATCGGGCTCGACCGAGGCCCCGCAGGCTGCTCAGTCGGCGCCCGCAACCCAGCCTACACCAAGTCATCCGGCCCCCGTATCGACACCCGATTCTCAGCCCACTGCACACCGTCAGGGTTGGCTGGGGCGGCTGCGCGAGGGCTTGCGCAAAACCGGGCGCAGTATCACCAGTGTATTTGCCGGCAACCGAATCGACGAGGCCCTGTATGAGGAGCTGGAGGCGGCCCTGCTGATGTCCGATGCCGGCGTAGCGGCCACGCAGTATCTGCTCGATGATCTCAAGCGGCGCGCCAAAGACAGCGGCACCAGCGATCCTCAGGCCTTGCGTCAACTGCTGATCGAGGCACTGGCCGATTTGCTGGGGCCGCTGCAAAAGTCTCTGGAAATCGGTCGCCACCAACCGACGGTGATCATGGTGGCCGGGGTCAACGGGGCAGGCAAGACCACCTCGATTGGCAAACTCACCCGACATCTGGCCCTTGAGGGTGCCTCGGTGCTGCTGGCTGCCGCCGATACCTTCAGGGCGGCTGCGCGGGAGCAGCTGATGGTGTGGGCCGAACGCAATACAGTGGACATCGTCAGTCAAGAGGGCGGCGATCCGGCCGCGGTCAGTTTTGATGCGGTGAGCGCCGGCAAGGCCCGTGGCAAAGATGTGGTTCTGGTCGACACCGCCGGGCGCCTGCCGACACAGTTGCACCTGATGGAAGAGCTGCGCAAGATCAAGCGGGTCATCGCCAAAGCCGACCCCCAGGCACCCGATGAAGTCCTCCTGGTCATCGATGGCAATACCGGGCAGAACGCGCTGACCCAGGTGAAGGCTTTCGATGAGGCGCTGCAACTGACCGGCCTGATCATCACCAAACTCGATGGCACAGCCAAAGGCGGTGTGCTCGCGGCCATTGCGCTGTGGGCACGCGAGCGCTCCAGGCAGCACCCGCAGTGGCGAGCGCCAGCGGTGTACTTTATCGGGGTGGGTGAAAAGCTTGAAGACCTGGAGACCTTTGAAGCGCGGGAGTTCGCGCAGGCTTTACTGGACTGAGGCGCTGAGCACCCAGGCTTCTGCTTGGGGATGGAGTCCAGTGCCTGAGCCTCAGCGCCCCCTCTACCCCCTCTGCCAACGCTGCCAATCCACCGGTTCGTCGACATCCCACAGCATAGGCATCTCGCTCCAGCGCAAGCTCAATTGCATCAGGCGGACTCGGGTCTGCGCCATCACGCGATTGCTGCCCCAATCGATGCCCTCAAACAAGGCCCGCTGGGGACGGCCAAGACCCACGAGCACATAGCCCCCATCCTCGGCCGGGGTGAATACGGCATCATCTCCGTCCAGCAAGCGCTGTGCCGCCTGCCGCAGGTGCTGTGGATCAAGCCCTGGGCAATCCGTCCCGATCAGCAGCATCGGCGCATCACTGAGACGAGCGTGCGCCACAAAGGCTGCATGCATGCGCTGCCCCAGGTCCCCGGCAGGCTGGCTATGGCCCACGCAATCACCGGTCCGCCTCAGCGCCCGAAAAAAACGATGGTCGGCCGAAGGTTCACACCATAGCCTCAGCGGCATGGCGCTGCGCCGCACGGTCTGCAAGGTTGCCAACAGCAGGAGGCGATGTGCACGCGCCGCCCCCGCAGCGCCGAGCAAGGGCGCCAAGCGAGTCTTGGCGCGGCCCGCTACGGGGGCGCGCGCCATCACAGCGATCGGTACCTGATCAACGCTCACGCGGCTGGTATCCATAGCGTCGGGCCAGCTCATCTGGATCGGCTCCGAAGAAGTAAGCGGCGCGCAAGCGCCACATCAGCCAGATGGTGCGTCCGATACCGTGACGCAGCCAACGCCTTGGCGAGGTCAGCACTGTCTCTCGAAGGCAGACAGGCCGGGCCAAGGCTTTGAGCTGGCGAGAAATCGCAATATCCTCCATCAGCGCGATGTCTTGGAAGCCACCGATTCGCTCAAAGACCTCGCGGCGAACAAAGATGGCCTGGTCACCGGTGGCAATCCCGGTCCAGCGCGAGCGCCAGTTCATCATGAAATCAACCAGACGCAGCAGCGGTCGAGCGTCATCAATACGCACATCGAACCGTCCCCAGACCGCCCCCTGATCGAGTTGCTTGAGCGCATGCAGGCCGGCTGCGGGCAAGCGCGTATCGGCATGCAGAAAAAGCAGCCAATGCCCAAGCGCCCGGGCAGCGCCGGCATTCATCTGGGACGCACGACCGCGCGGAGCGATCAAAGTCTGGTCGGCCAAGGCAACGGCCGTCTGCAGACTTTCATCCTGGCTGCCCCCATCGACCACGATCACCTCAGCACCGGATTGCCGCCAGGGTGAGAGGGCTTGCAGGGCGGACGAGAGCCCCGCGCCCTCATCGAGCACCGGCATGACAATACTCAGCCAAGGTAAGGCCTGCATGGGCTCCGATTGTGATCGGCTGTACGCCCGCAGCCCAGGCCCTGCCCGTCATCGCCGGGGTGGCGCAGTAGGGGCCGAACCGGCGGGCGCTGATAAGCTTGCGCTTGACATCTTGCCCTGACCCCTTGGGGCCCCTGGCGAATCAAAAAGATCTATGCCTTTGCTCAATTTCATTTCCAGAGTGCTCGCTGCCGTGCTGCGCCTGTTCCTGCGCATCATCGGGCTGGTGCTGGCCTTGATCCTGGTACTGTTCGTGCTGATTTTCATTTTTTTCTGGGTGCTGTTGCGGCTGGTGACTGGCCGCAAGCCCGATGTAGACGTTAGTGCGCACTTCTCTCGAGTCAGGGTGTTTACAAATCTTGGGGGGACGGGATTTAGGCCCCCAGGCCAGCGCCCGGACGATGAGAAGACCCGTCCAATCGGCCGCCCCATTGGAGTGGGTAGCCAAGCGACAGAGGTTGAGGATGTGCAGCCGCGGGAGTTGCCAAAAGATTCCAATTAGTATTTTTTTACTATTTTTTGACAAAACACCTTGGTGCCGACGGCTTGTTAGCACTCGAGCTAGCCGAGTGCTAAAATTGCCTTCAATCATTCAAGGAGTCACTCATGACAAGTCTGTCTGTGAATCCCGGAACCCTGGCGGTGAACCCTTCCTGGACAGGGTCCAGCCTTCTACCGCCGCTAGGCAATCTGGATGCCTATATCAGCGCGGTCAACCGCATGCCCATGCTCAGCCTGGAGGAGGAGCAGGATTGCGCCCGTCGCTTGCGTGAAAACAACGATCTGGAGGCCGCCGGTCGCCTGGTGCTCTCGCACCTGCGTCTGGTGGTGTCGGTCTCTC
>CAYPSU010000107.1:0-9214 GCA_964413475.1 uncultured Polaromonas sp.
GCCGCTCTCGCCCATCTGCTGGCCTTCATCTATTCACCCTGGCTCAAGTGAGGGACCAACCATGATCTACGGAAAAATGTGGACGGTCGTCAGACCGCAAGTGGGTATCCCCATGTTCATCGCCGGAGTCGCCATTGCATCGTTCAGCGTGCATCTGGCTCTGACCCTGAACACGACCTGGGTGAAAAACTTCCTCAACGGCGGGGCCTCCAAGGCCGCTGTGTCCGCGCCTGCGGCCGCAGATCCACCGGCGAAGAAGTAGGCCTGCACTGCGAGCCGGACCGATTGTCCCTGCGGGATGATCGGTCCTTAAATTACACATGAGCCAAACGCACAGGCGCTGGGTGACCCAATGGGTCAGCCTGGGCTCGCGATTTCTCCCGTTTGCCGACGCGGCCAGCGCGGACCTTCCCTTGTCGCGACTGCTGCGGCTGTCGCTGTTTCAGATTTCCTTTGGCATGGCCGTGGTCATGCTGGTGGGCACGCTCAACCGGGTGATGATCGTTGAGCTCAAGGTGCCCGCGGCCCTGGTGGCCCTGATGGTGGCCTTGCCTTTGCTGGCCGCCCCCTTTCGGGCCCTGATCGGCTTTCGGTCGGATCACCACCGCAGCGAATTGGGCTGGCGAAGGGTGCCCTACATCTGGATGGGCACCATGATCCAGTTTGGCGGCTTTGCGATCATGCCCTTTGCCCTGCTGGTGCTCGCCGGCGCGGGACAGGCGGCCCAGGCGCCCGCCTGGGTGGGCCAGTTCGGCGCGGCCCTGGCTTTCTTGATGGTTGGGGCCGGCATGCACACCACGCAGACCGCGGGCCTGGCACTGGCCACCGATCTGGCCCCGCCAGAGACCCAGCCCAAGGTGGTGGGCCTGATGTATGTGATGCAGCTCATCGGCATGATGTTCAGCGCGCTCTTTTTTGGCGACCTGCTCTCCGATTACAGCCCGGGGCGGCTGATTCAGGTGATCCAGGCAGCGGCGATCATGACCCTGGTGCTCAACGTGGTCGCCCTTTGGAAGCAGGAGGCACGCAGCCGAGGCCGCGCCCAGATGCAGCCCAGCGAATCTTTTTCCCAAGCCTGGTTGCGCTTTACCCGCGGCCCCCAGACCACCCGGCGACTGTTGGGCGTGGGCCTGGGCACCATGGCCTTCACCATGCAGGATGTGCTGCTGGAACCCTATGGGGGCGAGGTGCTGGCCCTGAGCGTTTCCCACACCACCTTCCTGACCGCCACCCTGGCCTTCGGGGGTCTGCTCGGATTTGGCATGGCCTCCCGGGTACTCAGCCGAGGCGCCGACCCTTACCGCATGGCCATGGGCGGCGCCTGGGTGGGCATTCCTGCGTTCCTGGCCGTGATCGCGGCGGCCCCCCTGCAATCGGTAGCGCTGTTTGTCACCGGGGCCTTCCTGATCGGCCTGGGCGGCGGCCTGTTTGCGCACGGCACCCTGACCGCCACCATGCAGCAAGCCCCAAGACACGAAACGGGTCTGGCTCTGGGCGCCTGGGGCTCGGTGCAGGCCACTGCCGCCGGCTTGGCCATGGCCCTGGGCGGCCTGCTTCGGCAGGGGCTGAGCGAGCCGCTGGGGGTGACCGCAGCCTACAGCGGGGTCTACGGACTCGAACTCGTCCTTCTGCTCGCTACGCTGATGGCCATGGCGCCGCTCGTCCGTAACCGAGCGCCGGCAACGGATATGCCTGCGCCCGGACAATCCCCTCTTTCATCATGAACGCCGGACCCACTGGCACAAGGAAGACGCCATGCAAACTCATCATGTCCTGATCATCATGTTCGTCGTGTTCGGCTTGTTCGTACTGGCGAACTGGTTTAACCGTCCCAAGAAATGATCTCGTGACGGGGCCGGGTGCGGGGCCTTCAATCGCGACGACCGGCCTGACTGCGCAAGGTCTTGCTGATCAGGATGACCGGCAGCAGGCCCACCAGCACCAGCGCCAGGGCCGGTAAGGCGGCCTCGCCCAGCCGCTCATCGCGGGCCAATTGGTAGGCCACCACCGCCAAGGTGTCGCTGTCGAAAGGCCGCAGCACCAGTGTGGCCGGCAGCTCCTTCATCACATCCACAAAAACCAGCAATGCGGCCGCTGCCGCCGATCGCTTGAGCAGGGGCCAGTGCACCCGGACCAGCAAAGCCGGACCCGACACACCCAGCATGCGGGCGCTATCGTCCAGGCTTGAGGGAATCCTCGCGTAGCCGCTGCCCACCGACTGCAGGGCGACCGCCGAAAACCGCACCAGATAGGCCCAGACCAGCCCCAAGGCCGTGGTGGTGACCAGAGCCCCGACAGCCGCTTGGGGCCACAGCATCTGCAGCCACCCCAGGGGAAGCAGCAAGCCCACCACGATCACCGCCCCCGGGATGGCATAGCCCAGGCCGACCAGATTGACCGCCCAGCGCTGCACACCCCAGGGTCGCTGGCGCTCGGCAAAGGCCAGCAGCACAGCCCCCCCGGTAGCCAGCAAAGCCGTCAAGCCCGCCAGCCAGAGGCTGTTGACCGACCACTGAACAAAAGACGCCCAGCGCAGGTCGGTCCAGCTGATCATCAGCGGACGAATCAGAAACAAGGTCGGCAACACAAAGCCCAGAGCGATAGGCCCTGCACACAAGAGCCAGCCCCAGACAGCCTGGCCACCGTGCAGCCGCACCGGCTGGGATTCAGCCGCGCCGGCACGACCGCCTCCCCGGGCATCGCTAAAGCGCAAGCGACGCTGCGCCGCCCGCTCAACAGCCAGCAAGGCGGCCACGATGACCAAGAGCACCGTGGCCAGCTGGGCCGCCACCGCGCGGTTGTCCATCGCCAGCCAAGCCTTGTAGATGCCCGCGGTGAAAGTCTGCACCCCCAGATGACTCGAGACGCCAAAGTCGGCCAGCGTTTCCATCAGCGCCAGGCCCACCCCGGCGGCCACCGCGGGACGCGCCAGGGGCAAGGCCACCTGGGTCAGGCGTCGGCGCAGCGGCGCGCCCAGCAGACGGGCCGCCTCCATCAGGTGAACCGCGCGCTCGGCCAGCGCGGTGCGCACCAACAGGTAGACGTAGGGATACAGGCACACCGTAAAGACCAGCACCGCCCCCCAGAAGCTCTGCACGTCCGGAATCAGGCGGCCCTGCAGGTCCAGCGCACCGCGCAGCGTTGTCTGCAAAGGGCCCGAAAACTGCAAAAAGTCGGTGTAGGCAAAGGCCACCACATAGGCAGGCATGGCCAGGGGCAGCAAAAGCGCCCACTCGAAGACTCGCCGCCCGGGAAACTCAAACAGCGCCACCGCACAAGCCGTTGCCGACCCCAGCAAGGTCACGCCCACGGCCACCGCCACACACAGGCCCAGGGTCGTCAAGGCATAGTCGGGCAGCACCGTCGAGCCCATCCCCACCAGCAAAGCCCAGGCCTGGCGGTCCAGTTCGAACCAGGAGGCCAGAACCGCCAGTACCGGCAGACCCAGCAACAGCGGCAAGAGCAGCACGGACACGGATGAAAAAAAGCGGGAGAGCATGGGTAAAAGCCAGGCCCGGCAAGCCCTGGCAAAAGGTCAGGACCCGGAACGGGACACCAGACAGTAAATGCGAATTGTACGCATTCAACCCAAACCGTCTTAAAATCGGGGCATGTTTCTGGAAGTCTCCAATCTGAGTGTGCGCTACCCGGGACGGCCGCTGCCCGCGGTGGATTCGGTCAGCCTGGGCCTGCCGGCCGGAGGGATCGGCGTGCTGATCGGGCCCTCGGGCTGTGGCAAGACCACTTTGCTGCGCGCCATCGCTGGCCTGGAAAAAGCCGGTGCCGGCCAGATCCGTCTGGATGGGGACTTGGTCAGCCAACCCGGCCGCCATGTGGCGCCCGAGTCGCGCCGCATCGGTATGGTGTTTCAGGATTACGCGCTGTTTCCGCATCTGGATGTGAGCGGGAACATCGCC
Source organism: uncultured Polaromonas sp. (assembly GCA_964413475.1). Lineage (GTDB taxonomy): Bacteria > Pseudomonadota > Gammaproteobacteria > Burkholderiales > Burkholderiaceae_C > Polaromonas. Next base: position 3,918 of record CAYPSU010000107.1, read on the forward strand.
TTCGGCCTGCAGGGGCTGCGACCCAAGGAACGTGGCGACCGAGTGGCTCAAGTGCTGGCCCTGGTCGGCCTGGAGCAGGCCGGACATCTGTTTGCCCACCAACTTTCGGGCGGGCAGCAGCAACGGGTGGCGCTGGCGCGAGCCCTGGCACCCAAACCCAGGCTGCTGCTGCTTGACGAGCCCTTCTCCAACCTCGATGTCGAGCTGCGCGAGCGATTGGCGCATGAGCTGCGCGGCATCCTCAAGGCCGCTGGGGCGACCGCCCTGTTCGTCACCCACGACCAGCTCGAGGCTTTTGCCATTGGCGATGCCATCGGCGTCATGCACGAGGGGCGACTGCACCAGTGGGACGAGGCCTACAGCCTCTACCACCGGCCGGCCACCCGCTTCGTGGCCGACTTTATCGGACATGGCGTGTTCACCCCGGCAACCCTGCACGAAGTCGACGGCCAGGTCGTGGTCGATACGCCCGTCGGGCGCCTGAGCGATGTGGCCGAATGTCCCTTGCCCGGCGCCTTCGAGGGCGGGCAATGCGATGTGCTTTTGCGCGCCGATGACATCGTGCACGATGACGATGCGCCGGTGAAGGCCGAGATCATCCGCAAGGCCTTCAGGGGTTCAGAGTTTCTCTACACCCTGCGTCTGGCCAGCGGCCACACGGTCATGGCCCATGTGCCCAGTCATCACGACCACACCCTGGGCGAGTGGATAGGTATCCGCGCCCAGGTCGACCATGTGGTGACCTTTGAACGCAGTTGCGCCCCACAGCAACGCGATCTGTGCCAGCTGCCCTGCCCCCAGGCCGGGTCATGCGCGGCCGAAACCGGGCGCTTTATCCATCCCGCAAATTGAGCACCTGCTCGCGCAGATCTTGAGCCCAGCGCCTGCGGTCGCGTCCCGCGTGATGCTCGGGCGGGCCGATCAGCACATGCGCCTGCACACCTGGCGCCGCCAGGGTGCGCAGCACCGAACCAACCAGGGTGTCATCATCCACAAAGCGCGGTGCGTGGCTGGTCTGGCCGCTGCGGCTGTCGACAAAGCGCAGCGCCACCGGCTGCACCGGCACATCGGCCAGGATGGCCGCCTGAATCAGGTTGGCATGGAAAGGCTTGAGCACCACGCCATCGCTGGTGGTGCCTTCTGGAAAGACGGCCAGCACATCGCCGGCTTGCAAACGCTCGGCCATGAAATAGACCATGCGGTGTGCATCGCGCCGTGACTCGCGCTCGATGAACAGCGTACCGGCCTCATGCGCCATGTAGCCAATCAAGGGCCAGCGCCGAACATCAGCCTTGGAAATGAAGCGACAGTAGCCCGCTGCGTGCAAGACCAGGATATCCAGCCAGGAAACATGATTGGCCACCAGAAGCACCGGACCGCTGGCCAGGGGCGGGCCCTGGCGCCGCAGTTCGATGCCCAAGGCCTGCAGCATCTCAGCGGCCCAATGCTGCACATGGCGTTGCCGCTCGGCCAGCTCCATGCGCACGAACTGACGTCGAATGATCCAGAAGCCCCGGCCGATCTGCCACAGCACACGCAGCAGCCGCCCCGCCACCCGAGGCCGAGACAGCAGTCGCACCACGGTCAAGCCTCGTAAGCGATGCGGCCGGCCACCAGGGTCCAGCGCACCCGAGCCGGCAAGGCGTGGCCTTCGAACGGCGTGTGCCGGCCCCGACTGCGCAGAGTCTGCGGCCCCACCGTCCATTCACCCTCGGGGTCAAAGATGCACAGGTCGGCCACACCGCCCACCCGCAGCTGGCCGCAACTGCCCTGCAGGCTCGCCAGCGCCGGCCCCAGCACGCGTGCCGGACCGCTGCTCAGCCGGGCCAGCACCTGCGACAGTTCCAGGCCCTGGGACTGGCCCCACTTACAGGCCAGTCCCAGCAGCAACTCCAGGCCGCTGGCACCGGGCTCGGCCTGCGCGAAGGGCAAGGCCTTGTCATCGTCCTTGACCGGGGTGTGGTCGGACACCAGTGCGTCGATGATGCCGTCCTTGAGGGCTTGCCCAAGGGCCTGTCGGTCCTGCTGCTGCCGCAGCGGCGGGTCGAGCCGCATGCGGCTGTCAAAGTAGCCGATATCGGTGTCGATCAGCAGCAGGTTGTTGATGCTCACATCACAGGTGACCGGCAAGCCTTCGGCCTTGGCAGCCTCCACCAGACGCACCCCGGCAGCGCTGCTGATGCGACAGACATGCAGGCGCACACGAGTGCTTCGCACAAGTTCAAACAGCGTGTGCAAAGCCACGGTTTCAGCGGCCACCGGCACACCCGACAGACCGAGCCGCGTGGCCAAAGCCCCGCTGGCCGCCACCCCCTTGCCCAGCCAGGGATCGCGAGGCCGCATCCAGACCGCCAGGTCAAAGGTGGCGGCATACTGCATGGCGCGCTGCAGCACCTGCGTGTCTCGCAGGCCGACCTCGGCTTGGCTAAAGCCCACACAACCCGATTCGGCCAGAGCCTTCATCTCGGTCAGGGTCTCGCCGGCCAGTCCACGGGTGAGCGCGCCCAGGGGAAACACCCGCGGCGCCGACCGCTGCTCAGACCGGGAGCGCAGCATCTCGACCAGACCAGGCTCATCGAGCACCGGATCGGTATCGGGCAGGCAGACCAGAGCGGTCACACCGCCGGCAGCAGCAGCGGCCAGCTCGCATTCGAGCATGCCTTCGTGCTCGTGGCCCGGCTCACCCAGACGGGCGGCCAGATCAACCAGACCCGGAGCCACCACCAAATTGCGCGCATCGAGGACGCGGTCGGCCGCAAAGTCAGAGGGCACCGCTCCCAGGGCCACCACGGTGCCATCGGCAATGGCCAGATCAGCAGGCTGATCGAAACCGCTGCCCGGGTCAATCACACGGCCGTTCTTGATGAGGATCTTCATGCTTCGTTCCCCGCCACCAGACTCATCACCGCCATCCGCACCGCAATACCAAAGGTGACCTGCGGCAAGATCACACTCTGCCGGCCATCGACCACCGCCGAATCGATTTCGACACCCCGGTTGATCGGCCCCGGATGCATGACGATGGCATCGGGCTGGGCCAGTTGCAGACGCTCGGGCGTCAGACCGAAATTCTTGAAAAACTCCTGGCTTGAGGGCAGGAGCGCACCGCTCATGCGCTCGTTTTGCAGGCGCAGCATGATGATCACATCGGCGCCACGCAAGCCTTCTTCCAGGTTGTGGCAGACCCGAACGCCCATCTGCGCCATGTCAGAGGGCACCAGGGTGCGGGGGCCCACCACCCGCACCTCGGGGCAACCCAGGGTGGTCAGCGCGTGAATGTCCGAACGCGCCACGCGCGAGTGCAGCACATCGCCCACGATGGCCACGGTGAGCCCGGAAAAATCTTTCTTGTAGTGGCGTATGGTGTACATGTCCAGCAGCCCCTGCGTGGGATGGGCGTGCCGCCCATCACCGGCATTGACCACGTGCACATGAGGGGCCACATGGCGGGCAATCAGGTGCGGCGCACCCGATTCGCTGTGCCGAACCACGAACAGATCTGCCGCCATGGCCGACAGGTTGGCAATGGTGTCCAGCAGCGATTCACCCTTGGAGGCCGACGAACGGGCGATATCGAGATTGATCACATCGGCCGACAGGCGCGTGGCGGCAATCTCAAAGGTGGTTCGGGTGCGGGTGGAATTTTCAAAGAACAGATTGAACACGCTCTTGCCACGCAGCAAGGGGACCTTCTTGACCTCGCGGTCGTTGACGCTGACGAAACGGTCCGCGGTGTCCAGAATCTGCAACAGGATCTCGCGCGGCAAGCCCTCAATGGACAAAAGATGGATCAGCTCGCCGTGGCGGTTGAGCTGGGGATTTCGCTTGTAGAGCATCTCTCAGGCCCCCTGCACTTCAAGGCAGAGGCGGCCGGCTGCATCGCGGGCCAGCTGCAGACTTTGACCGGCCGGCAGGTGGATGCGGGCCGCCGCCACATCGGCCTGCACCGGCAGCTCTCGGCCGCCCCGGTCAACCAAAACGGCCAGCCTGACACTGGCGGGCCGACCGTAGTCAAAGAGTTCATTGAGCACCGCCCGCACCGTGCGGCCTGTGTAGAGCACATCGTCGAGCACGATCAGATGCGCCCCTTCCACCTCAAAGGGCAACTGAGTCTGGGCCGTGCCCGAGAGGCCGCGCTGCGAAAAATCATCGCGATGCATGGAAGAAGACAAAACCCCCACCGGATGGCTCAGGCCCAGGTCGTGGCCAATGCGCTCGGCCAGCCACACCCCACCGGAGGCCACGCCCACCAGGTGTACCGTCTGGCCAGAGCGCTCGGTCAGCAGGGATTGCACCCCGCGCCGCAGATCGGCGTACAGGGCCTCGGCATCGAGGGTCAGTGCGCTCACCGGCCACCCCCGGGCGAGGTTGCGACTTGCTTGGGGAAAACTGTCATGCCAGACTCCGTAAAAACTGCTCGAGGATTATGCAGGCCGCTCCCGCGTCTGGATCGCGGTGGCCTTCGGCCAGCGCCTGCGTGGTGGAATAGCGCTCATCGACCTCGAAGACCGGTAAGCCGAAGCGACCCCGCAACTGACGCGCAAAGCGCTGGGCGCGCAAAGTGTTCTCATGGGCCGCCCCATCGGGATGAAAGGGAATGCCCACCACCAGGGCGTCGGGCTGCCACTGCGCAATGCGATCGGCCACGGCCGGCCAACGGGCCTGGCCGCTGGCCCGGATGGTGGCCTGGGCGGTAGCGGTTCGGGAGATGCGGTTGCCGGCGGCCACGCCCGTGCGCTGGAGACCGAAATCAAATGCCAGAAAAGTATGGGCCTGCGCCGGATCGGCCAGCCGCCCCTCGGTCATGCGTGACCGACCCCAGAGGAGAGCATCCAGCTCTGCAGGCCCAGCAAGCCCAAGGCCTTTTCGTAGCGCTGCTCGATGGGCGTGTCAAAGATCAGGGCCGGATCGGCCTGTACGGTCAACCAGCTGTTCTCGCCAATCTCCGACTCGAGCTGTCCCTCGGCCCAGGCCGAATAGCCCAGGGACACAAAAACCTTGCGCGGACCGGCACCCGTAGACAGGGCCTCGAGAATGTCGCGCGAGGTGGTCATTTCCAGGCCACCCGGAATGCTCATGGTCGAACCGTAGGCCGATTCATCCGACCCGGTGCTCATGGATTCATGCAACACGAAACCCCGCTCGACCTGCACGGGCCCGCCCTGGAAGACCGGCTGACCACTCAGGTCCTCGCGCCGGAGCGGCATTTCCACCTTGTCAAACAAATTCTTGATACTGATGTCGCTGGGCTTGTTGATCACCAGGCCCAGCGCGCCCCGGTTGCTGTGCTCGCACAT
>CAYPSU010000108.1:0-9059 GCA_964413475.1 uncultured Polaromonas sp.
CAGCAATGATGGCCTCAAGCTCAGCCTGCTCGGCCGCTAGCTTGTCAAAGTCGGCGTCGGGCTCGGCATAGGCCGCGTACACCTCATCCAGACGCTGCTGCGCCGCCTTGACTTGACCCATGCCGCCTTCTGCCGCATCGCGCACCGTTGCCTCCGGGTCGAGTTTGGGCTCTTGCGGCAGATAACCAATCTTCAAGTTGGGCATGGGCGTGGCCTCGCCCTCGATCTCCTGATCGATACCGGCCATGATCTTGAGCAAGGTCGACTTGCCCGAGCCATTAAGACCGAGCACACCAATCTTGGCGCCCGGAAAAAAGGACAAGGAAATGTCCTTGAGGATCTGACGCTTGGGCGGCACGATCTTGCCGACCCGGTTCATGGTGAAAACGTATTGGGACATGGTCAACCTGGATGTTTTAGAGTGATGCGGGCCGCTTCAAGTCGCAGACCGCCTGAGACAAAAGAACCGCGCTCACGGCGAGCGCAGACCCAATGAACGACATTATCCCCGGGGAAGCCCTCACGCCGCCGCTTGCGCCGCAAGCCAGCGGTGAGCGACCCAAACCGATCCGCCCCATTCCATGTCACAATGCGTCACCGCTGGCCTCCAGTTGCCGCGGCATCAGCACTTGTGCTGGGAGATGCGGGCCACGCCCGCGCAAGCCTCCCTCCCTTGACCCCTTCGGCCAAGACTGGCGACTGCCCTGCAGTCGGATGAGCCGAACCTTGCGCCCGGTGGGCGCCTTTCCTAATGACTTTTGAAGAATTGAATCTGGCTGCGGCCATCGTCAAGGCCGTGCGTGAGCAAGGCTACGACACCCCCACCCCCATCCAAAGCCAGGCCATTCCGGCCGTCTTGGCCGGCGGCGATCTGCTCGGCGGTGCCCAGACCGGGACCGGCAAGACGGCGGCCTTTACGCTGCCGCTGCTGCATCTGCTATCGGGCCGCGAGCGCACCAAAGACCGCCGCGGCGTCAACGCGGTGCGCGCGCTCATCCTTACGCCCACGCGCGAACTGGCCGCGCAGGTCGAGGAGAGTGTGCGCAACTACGGCAAATACCTGGACCTCAAGTCCATGGTGATGTTTGGCGGCGTGGGCATGAACCCGCAAATTGAACAACTGCGCCGCGGCGTGGACATTCTGGTGGCCACGCCCGGTCGACTCTTGGACCACGCCGGTCAGGGTACGCTGGACCTGAGCAAGGTTGAGATGCTGGTGCTCGATGAGGCCGACCGCATGCTGGACATGGGCTTCATTCACGACATCAAGAAGGTGCTGGCGCTGGTGCCCAAGCAAAAGCAGTCCCTGCTGTTTTCGGCCACCTTCAGCGACGAAATTCGCGAGCTGGCCAACAGTCTGCTGCGCTCGCCCACACACATACAGGTGACGCCGCGCAACACGACCGTGCAGCGCATTGAGCAGACGGTGCATCCGGTAGGACGGAGCAAGAAGAAGGCGCTGCTGGCGCACATCATCACTGAGCGCAACTGGAGCCAGGTGCTGGTGTTCACGCGCACCAAGTTCGGTGCCAACCATGTGGCCGAGTACCTTGAAAAGAACGGCATCACCGCGATGGCCCTGCATGGCAACAAGAGCCAGAGCGCCCGCACACAAGCCTTGAGCGGCTTCAAGAGCGGCGAGATTCGCGCCCTGGTGGCCACCGATATCGCAGCACGAGGTCTGGACATTGACGATCTGCCGCATGTGGTCAATTACGAAATTCCCAATATCAGCGAAGACTATGTGCACCGGATCGGGCGCACCGGCCGCGCGGGCAAAGACGGCCAGGCCATCAGCCTGGTGTGCCTGGACGAAGAAGGCTTCATGGCCGAGATTGAGCGCTTTACCAAGCAAACCATCGAAAAAGTGGTGGTGCCAGGCTTTGAGGCCGAGCCCAATGAGCGGGCCGAGCCGATCGCGATGGGCCGGCAAACGCTTTGGGGCGGTCTGGGCAAACCGCCGGGCCGTGAAGTGATGGCGGCGGCCGCAAGAGCGGCCCGCCAGGAGATGATGGAACGCATCCGCGCCAACAAGGCCGGGGCCGGCGGCAGCCCAGCCGAGGCCGGTCGAGGCGCCAGCAGGCCCGCGCAAGGCCAGGGCCGCTCGGGCGGCCAGGGTCAACAGCGGGTCGGCGGTGCGCCCCAGGGTCAGCGTCCCCCTCACGCACCCGGACAACGCCAGGAGGCCTACCGCAACGCGCATGCCGCGCCAAGGCAGCCCCGTCGTCAGGACGATGACGAGACCCAGCCACGCTCGCATCTGTCGTCGGGCTTTCCGTCGTCGGGGCTGCCCGCCAGCAACCGAGGCGGCTATCGCGGCGGCGGCGGTGGCGGTGGCCGAGGGGCAGGCGGTCGCAGCGGTGGCGGCGGTTTCGGTGGCGGCAGCCGCGGGGGCCGCTCCAGCAATGGACGCGGGGGCTACGGCTAAGCCAGCCTATCGCCCCGGGGGCGCGGCTATTAATAAAGAGCGGCTACTGGCCGCTCTTTTTCATTCGCCAAGATAGGCCGCCCTGACCCGCGGATCGACCAGCAGTTCTCTGGCCGGGCCGTTCATGGTGAGCAGGCCCGACTCCATGACGTAGGCCCGGTCGGCAATCTTCAGGGCCCGGCTGGCATTTTGCTCAACCAGCAAGACGGTCACCCCCTGGGCGTACACATCGCGTACCACCTCAAAGATCTTGTCGACCATGATCGGCGACAAACCCATGGAAGGCTCGTCGAGCAGCAAGACCTTGGGCCGGCTCATCAGCGCGCGGCCCATGGCCAGCATCTGCTGCTCGCCTCCCGACATGGTGCCGGCCAACTGATCCCGGCGCTCCTTGAGCCTTGGAAACAGGGCAAAGACTTTGTCCAGGTCCTGGTCAATGGCCGCCTGATCCGTGCGTATGTAGGCGCCCATCAGCAGGTTTTCGGTGATGGTCATACGGGTGAAAACCCCGCGTCCCTCGGGCACCATGGCCAAGCCATCGCGCACAAGATCCCAGGCGCCCTTGCCGCGAATGCTCTGCCCCAGGTATTCGATGTCGCCTTCGACCAGCGGCAGCGAGCCGGTGATGGCCTTCATGGTCGAGGTCTTGCCGGCCCCGTTGGAGCCGATCAGGGTCACCAGTTCTCCGGCGTGCACTTCCAGGTCCACACCCTTGACGGCTGCAATGCCGCCATAAGCCACCTTGAGGCCTTTGACTTTGAGTAAGGTCTGCGCCATCTCAGTGGCCTCCCGTGCCCAGATAGGCTTCAATGACTTTGGGATCTCGCTGCACATCGGCCGGCACGCCTTCGGCAATCTGCTTGCCGTAGTCGAGTACCGTGACACGATCGCACAAGCCCATGACCAGCTTGACATCGTGCTCGATCAACAGCACCGTGCGCTGATCGCGACGGATCCGGTCAATCAACTCACGCAACTGCACCTTCTCGGTAGCGTTCATGCCAGCGGCCGGCTCATCGAGAGCCAGCAGGGCGGGATCGGTCGCCAGGGCGCGGGCAATTTCAAGGCGACGCTGATCGCCGTAGCTCAGGGTGCGGGCTTTGAAGTCGGCGTAGCGGGCAATGCCCACATAGTCCAGCAGTTCGCGTGCACGATGGGCAATGGCCGACTCCTCGGCCTTGAAGGACGGTGTGCGCAAGATCGCGCCGATCAGGCCTGAATGGGTGCGCACGTGACGCCCGACCATCACGTTCTCCAGTGCAGTCATGTCGGCAAACAGACGGATGTTCTGGAAGGTGCGCGCTATACCGGCCTTGGCCACCTCATGCACCGCAGTGGGCGAATAAGGCTTGCCCGCCAACATGAAACTGCCTGCGTCGGGGGTGTAGAGCCCGGTCAGCACATTGAAGAAGGTGGTCTTGCCGGCCCCGTTGGGGCCAATCAGTCCGTAGACCTGTCCCCGCTCGATACGAATCCCCACTTCGGAGAGCGCCTGCAGGCCACCGAAACGTTTGGAGGCGCCCTGCACTTGAAGAATGATGTCGCTCATCTCAGGCCTCCGCACCGGTTTTGCCCTTGGCGGGGGCCTGTCCGTGCTCGGGGGCGGGCCACAAGCCCCGTGGCCGCATGAGCATGATGGCAATCATGGCCAGTGCAATGAGCAACTGCCTGAGGATGGCCGCATCGAGACGGCCACCGGTCATGGCCTGTAAGGGGCCGGCCACATGTCGCAGCACCTCGGGCAGCGCCGCCAGCAGCAGGGCCCCAAGGATCACGCCTGGCAAGTGACCCAAGCCCCCTAGCACCACCATGGCCACAATCATGACCGACTCCATCAGGCTGAAGGACTCGGGGGAAACAAAACCCTGGAAGGCCGCAAACATGGCACCCGATACGCCGCCAAAAGTGGCCCCCATGCCAAAGGCCAGCAATTTCAGATTGCGGGTGTTGATGCCCATCGCCTTGGCGGCGATCTCGTCCTCGCGTATGGCCATCCAGGCGCGACCGATACGCGACCGCTCCAGTCGGTGGCAGATGATGACCGAGACCACCACCAGGGACAGAAACAGGTAGTAGTAAAGGCTGACCGAATTGACGGTGATCGGCCCGACGTCCAGCGCCCGGTTGAACGGGATGCCAAACACAGTGACGCCGTCGATTTGACTGATGCCTTTGGGCCCGTTGGTCAGATTGATCGGCCGATCCAGGTTGTTCAGAAAGACCCGGATGATCTCGCCAAAGCCCAGGGTCACAATGGCCAGGTAGTCTCCGCGCAGCTTGAGCGTCGGTGCGCCGAGCAAGACGCCAAAGACTGCCGCCAGCAGCGCCGCCAGCGGAATGACCGCCCAGATCGGCAAGTGCAGGCCGTTGGGGAATGCGGCTGCAATGGCCGGGAAGGCATCGGCCAGATGCGGCGAAGCCAGCAGGGCAAACAGATAGCCGCCCACGGCAAAGAAAGCGACATAGCCCAGATCGAGCAGGCCCGCATAGCCCACCACGATGTTCAGGCCCAGGGCCAGCAGCACGTAAAGCAAGGCCATGTCAACAATGCGGACCCAGGCATTACCGAAGGGCTGCAGCAACAGCGGCAGCACCAGCAGAGCGATCGCAGCCACCAGAAAGGTCAGGAGACGGTGTTCTTTCATCATGATCCGCACTCCTCAGGCCCTGTCGGCCACCCGCTCGCCCAGCAGGCCCGAGGGCCTGAGCGTGAGCACCAGAATCAACACCATGAAGGCAAAGATGTCGACATATTGGCTACCCAGGAAGCCGCCGGTCAGCGGACCGATGTAGCCGGCGCCTATGGATTCAATCAGGCCCAGCAAGATGCCCCCGACCACGGCCCCCTGCAGGTTGCCAATGCCGCCAAAGACGGCAGCGGTGAAGGCCTTGAGGCCGGGCAGAAAGCCCATGGTGTGCTGGGCCGTGCCGTAGTTCGAGGCGTACATGACGCCCGCAATGGCCGCCAGGACCGCGCCGATGATGAAGGTGGCCGAAATCACGGTGTCGGGTTTGACCCCCATCAAAGCCGCCACACGCGGGTTTTCGGCGGTTGCGCGCATGGCGCGGCCCAGCCGGGTGTGATTGACGATGTACATCAGCACGGCCAGGGACAGAGCGGTCACCGCGAGGATGCACACCTGGGTGACGGTGATCACCGCACCACCGACTTCAATCGGGGCGCTGGGCAAGAGGGTGGGGTAAGACTTGTAGTTGGGCTTCCAGATCATCATGGCCAGCGTCTGCAGCAAGATCGACATGCCGATCGCTGTAATCAGAGGGGCCAGCTTGGGGGAATTGCGCAAGGGCCGGTAGGCAATCTTCTCGATCGCGAAGTTAAGGGCCGCGCATACGACACAGGCAATGAAAAGGGCGATCAGGAGAATCAGCCATCCGGGCGTTCCGGTCATTGACTCCTGCATCAACATGATGATGCTCCAGCTGGTCAGGGCACCGACCATGAGCACCTCGCCATGGGCGAAGTTGATCAGGTTGATGATGCCGTAGACCATGGTGTAGCCCAGGGCGATCAGGGCGTACATACTGCCGAGCACCAGACCGTTGATGATCTGCTGTAGCAAGACTTCCATGCGAAGGTTCTCCGACTTGTAGACGATGACAATGTCAGCACAGAAACCGACCTTGTGGGTCGATGCCTGCAACTGGCAAAAAGCCCGCCTCAAGCAAGCCGCACTGTGGCGGCCCCCGAGACGAGCACGAGACCGGCATTGTAGGGAGCCAAGCCTTGCGTCGGCTCCAATCGTGGCACGGGTTTACCCGTGAAAGTATGCCTCCGATGACAGTTGCTCACAAGACCGTGGTCGGCTACGCGGAACGCTTGGGTCCGGCAGCTTGGTCCAGGCCCCTGAGAAAGGCCATGCGCTCGGAGATACGGGCCTCCAGACCCCGGTCCGTGGGCCGATACCAAGCGGGCTCCTCCATCCCCTGCGGCAGATAGCGCTCGCCAGCCGCATATCCGTGGGACTCATCGTGTGCATAGCGATAGCCGCGACCATGACCCAACTCGCCCATCAAGGCGGTGGGCGCATTTCGCAAATGAGCGGGCACCTCGCGCGATCCATCCTGCTTGACAAAAGCACGCGCTGCATTGAAGGCCTGATAGGCGGCATTGCTCTTTGGGGCTAGCGCCAAATAGACCACGGCCTCGGCAATGGCCAGTTCGCCTTCGGGCGAGCCCAGCCGCTCATAGGTGCTGGCCGCATCATTGACGATCTGCAAGGCCCGCGGATCGGCCAAGCCTACATCCTCCCACGCCATGCGCACCACCCGTCGCATCAGGTAGCGCGGGTCAGCCCCGCCATCGAGCATGCGGCAAAGCCAGTACAAAGCTGCGTCGGGGTGCGAGCCGCGCACCGACTTGTGCAGGGCCGAAATCTGGTCATAGAACTGGTCACCGCCCTTGTCAAAGCGCCTGACCCCTGCGGCCAGAACCTCAGCCACTAAGGATCGGTCGATCTGCGAGCGGCCGGCTGCCCGCGCCGCTGCGGCCAACTGCTCGAGCTGGTGCAAAAGCCGTCTGGCGTCACCGTCAGCACGCTCCATCAGATCGGCCGCCGCCTGCTCTTGAATTTGCAGATCTCCCAAATGGGACAAGGCTCGATCGAGCAGGCGTCGCAGGTCAGCCGCCTCGATGGGCTTGAGCACATACACCTGAGCGCGCGAAAGCAAGGCTGTATTGACTTCGAAAGAGGGGTTTTCGGTGGTCGCGCCCACCAGGACCACCAGGCCCGATTCGACGAAGGGCAGCAGTCCATCTTGCTGACTCTTGTTGAAACGGTGGATTTCATCCACGAAAAGCAGCGTGCGCTGGCCCCGCGCCAGATGATGCTGGGCCTGATCCATTGCAGCGCGGATTTCCTTGACCCCCGAAAACACCGCCGACAGCGCGATGAAGGCATGACCGAAGGCGTGGGCCATGAGTCGGGCCAGCGTGGTTTTGCCTACGCCCGGGGGGCCCCAGAGAATCATTGAATGGGCTTGACCCGTCTCGAAAGCCAGGCGCAGGGGTCGGCCCGGTCCGAGCAGATGAGACTGACCCACGACTTCCTCGAGGGTGCGTGGCCGCAGCAACTCGGGCAGAGGCGGCAGCGGCTGGCGCTCGAAGAGATCGCTCATTTTCAGGGCCGGATCAGCTCGGCGCCCGGTGGCGGCGTGAACTGAAACTGAGCCGGTGCAACAGCCGCCTGGACCTCAAAGCGACTGAACTGCATCAGCGAACGCTGACCCAGCGCATCGAGAATGTCGAGGGTCGCCAGTTCGACCCCCGCAGCGCCAGCCCGCAAGCCGATGCGCATACTCTGTAATTGGCCCTCGCGTTGGCGCGGGGTCGCCAGCACCCACTGCAGGCCATCGGCCGGCGCCTGAGCAAGCAGCTCAAAGTCGACCTGCAGACTGCGCAAGTCGCTGGCCGACGCAATCACTGCCGCGGGCGTACCCTGCAGCACCTGGCTGAGCTTGCGCACCGTGACCTGATTGAGATCGGGGTCGTGCAGCCAGAGCATCTGTCCATCGGCCACCAAGGTCTGCACGTAGGGCTTGGTGTAACTGAAGCGGAACCGGTTGGGACGGACAAATTCGAAGGTTCCGCTGGAGACGCGGGTGCGGGCAGTTTGCCCCTCCCGCGCCGGCGAGGTGACGCTCTGGGTGAACTGCGCACGACCAGACTGCACCGTACGCACGAACTGACCGAGCATCTGCAGCGCATCGGTCGACTGTGCCAGCAAGCCGGCAGGGCTTGCCAGCATCAAAAGCATCAGCAGGGGACGGATCCAGTATCGGATCGGATCGGTCATGCGCCGTTACTCTGCGCGAGCAGGGACCAAGATTTCGCGCTGCCCGGCCCCCGACATGGTGCTGACCAAACCGGCCTTTTCCATGTCCTCGAGCAGGCGAGCGGCCCGGTTGTAGCCGATCTTGAGGTGTCGCTGCACCAGAGAGATCGAAGCCTTGCGATGCTTGAGCACGATTTCCACCGCCTGGTCATACATCGGATCTTTCTCGCCGCCCGCATCGGCACCGAATTCGCCCGGGCTATCGCCGTCGACCGTGCCGCCTTCGAGCACACCCTCCACATACTGAGGCTCGCCCTGACTCTTGAGGTAGGCCACCACGCGATGCACCTCGTCGTCGCTGACAAAGGCCCCATGCACCCGGATGGGCAGACCGGTACCGCTGGGCAAGTACAGCATGTCCCCCATGCCCAACAAGGTCTCGGCGCCCATCTGGTCAAGGATGGTTCGGCTGTCAATCTTGCTGGAGACCTGAAACGACAGTCGGGTCGGAATGTTGGCCTTGATCAGGCCGGTGCGTCGATGACCACCACAATGAAAGGCAGGCGTTGCAGGGGCTCGGGCTCGGCGGGGGTCAGGCTGAAGGGGTTGCCAATGAATTCACCACGGGCCTTGGCCTCGTCGATCTTGGCGTTGTACCCAGCCAGATTGCGCACACCCATCTTGCTCATCAGCTTGTAGCGTCGCTCCATTTCTGCCACGCACCAATTGAGCCCGTGAGCGGCCTGCTTCATGTCGGTGACCACCGGCGCGAGCAGATGCGGGATGCCCTCGTACACCGAGAGCTCCAGCATTTTTGGGTCAATCAGCAGCAGCCGTAC
>CAYPSU010000109.1:0-9004 GCA_964413475.1 uncultured Polaromonas sp.
GCAGGGCGGCGGACGTGTCCAGACCGCCCGAGAAGGCGATGCCGACTTTTTGCCCTTTGGGCAGGTGTTGCAAGATGGTGCTCATGGTGTGCGCTGAGGGTCGGTTGAGGGGCTCGAAGTCCCCGAAGTTCAAGGCTCCGGGCTCAGGTGGGCGGCCTGCTGTCCCTGTACCGGGCCGAGGAGGGACCGGGGGGCAGGACGATGCTCAGCCAAAGTGGCAGATGTAGTGATAGGCCTCGGTCACCCGGATGTCAAAGCTGGAATGGGCCGCGATGCTGAAACGCTCGCCCACCGAAGAACGTTGCCATTGGTCGCTACCGGCCAGGCGGTATTCGCAACTGCCACCTACACATTCCATGATCTCGGGTGCGGCCGTCTTGAAGGTCAGGGTCGAGGGCAGGACCACGCCGACCGACTTCTTGGTTCCATCGGCCAGGGTCAGGCTGTGGCTGATGCACTTGCCCTCGAAATAAACATTGGCCTGAGTTTGGATGCTGACGTTGTTCAATTGCGCAGTGCTCATGGTCGGATCGGGCAGATGGAGCCCTCGGGTTCTGAGGGCGAAGGCGCAATTTTAGGTCAGGGCCACCGGCGGGCCGATGCCCTTGGCCTGTAGAGGGGTCGCAAGCGCTCCTCGACCGGGCCCGCAGGCGCGAGAACGCCAGGCCCAAGCGAGGGCGCTTGCCAGGCCTTGGTATGAGAATTTAGTGCCAGTGGCGACGGTGGGGGTGCTTGCCGTGGTAGCCGTGCCAACGAATGGAAATGTCCACCGGGATTTGGGGTGCGCTTCTTACGGTGGGGTACACCGTGAAGGCTGCGTTGCTGGACGGATGCAGGTAGACCGGAGCGGCCCAGTAGACCGGGGCGGGCTGTACCACGGGCACGATGGTGGTGACCGTTGCACTGGACAGGGGGCTGTAGGTGCTGGTGCCAGAGCTTGAAGGGGCGGCCGGGATGGTGCCGATCGGGCTGAGCTGCAAACGAACGAACGGGCCCGGGTCATTGGGCATCTTGACGCTGTAGCGTTTGCCGTCGTATTCGTAGACCACGTCGTAATGGAGGATGCGGTTTTCGTAATGGGTCTGGGTGGTGCACTGCTGCACGTTGCGCACTTCGTCGCGGGTTCCCTCAACTCTGTTGCCCAGGACGGCGCCGCCCACGATGCCGATCATGGTGGCGATGGCCCGGCCCGAGCCGTCACCGATGGCATTGCCGACGGCGCCACCGGCGATGGCGCCCATGGCTGCACCGGCTCCCGAGGGTTGCGACGACTGCACCACGGGCTGGGTGGTGCAAACTTGACGCGGCACGGCCACCTGTTGCAGGACCGCGGTACTGGAGAGAACCCGGGCCTGAACTTCCTGCGCGATGACCGGGGCGCTGGCGCCTGCCAGGGCCGCGAGGGCGACCGAAAGGGCGATGGATTTCATGATGATCTCCTTCTTTTTGAAACGGACTGCCTGAAAAAGTCACGGCTTTATACCGATGATGTCAATTTAACGCCTGGCCGGCTGATTTGGTTCACATGCCCAGGTAAAGCCTGGGTAAAACCCTGGGTCCGTAGCGCAAGCGACGGCTGTTCCAGGGGCTTGGACAGGCGGTTCACCCGGACTGCAGCCTCTGCTTGAAAGATTCTGCGTCAAAGCCCACGCTCAAGCGGTCGGGCCACTGCACAACTGGCCTTTTGATCAGGCTGGGGTGCTGTTGCATCAGGCGACAGGCACTTGCCGCATCGGTCACCCCGGCCTGCACCGCTGGCTCGAGCTTGCGCCAGGTGGTGCCCTGACGGTTGAGCAGCCTTTCCCAGCCCACCGCTTGGGCCCATTCCTGCAGTTGGTCCGCGCTGACGCCTGATTTCTTGAAGTCGTGGAAGCGGTAGGCCATTTGAGCCTGGTCCAGCCAGGCCCTGGCGCGCTTGACCGTATCGCAATTGGCAATGCCGTAAATCTGGAGCATGCCCGATTTTGACAGGCTCGCGGGTGCCGCTTTGGCTGCGAGACAATCGGTCCATGGACTTGCCACACACCCTGGATGAATGGCTGGCGTATTGCGAGCGGCTGCACCCCAAAGGCATCGAGATGGGCCTGGAGCGGGTGCGTGCGGTAGCGCATCGCATGAAGCTCAAGTTTGATTGCCCCGTCATTACCGTGGCCGGTACCAACGGCAAGGGCTCGACCTGCGCCATGCTCGAGTCCATCCTGATGCAGTCGGGCTATCGGGTTGGGCTCTACACCTCACCCCATCTGGTGCATTTTGAAGAGCGTTGTCGACTGCGCGGACAATCGATTCGGACGGAGGTGCTGCTGCCGCATTTTCAGGCGGTCGAGCGTGCCCGCTGCGGCAGAGATCTGCGCTACCTTCCGGGCCGTCCGCAAGACATCAGCGGCGAGGTGGCCCTGACCTATTTTGAGTTCACCACGCTGGCCATTTTGTCGGCGATGTCGCACACCGCCCTGGATGTGGTCATTCTCGAGGTGGGCATGGGCGGGCGGCTCGATGCGGTCAATCTGATCGACACCGACTGCGCCATCATCACCAGCATTGATCTGGACCATATGGAATTTCTGGGGCCGGACCGTGAGTCCATTGGCCGCGAGAAAGCGGGCATCATTCGCGCTGGCAAGCCGGTGATCGTCAGCGACCCTTCTGCGCCGCAGAGCGTTCTGAAGGCGGCGCGCTTGCTCGATGCCGACCTTTGGCAGATCGGCCCTGACTTTCAGTTCGCTGGCGACAAGCAGCAGTGGAATTGGAGCGGTCGCGGCAAGCGCTATTCGGGGCTGGCCTATCCGGCGCTGCGGGGGGCTAATCAGCTGCTCAACGCTTCGGGCGCGCTGGCTGCTTTGGCCGCCCTCTGGGATCGGTTGCCGGTCACCGCCCAGTCGGTGCGCAACGGCCTGGCGCTGGTCGAGTGGCCGGGACGTTTTCAGATCGTACCGGGTCAGCCGGTGCTGGTGCTTGACGTGGCTCACAACCCGCATTCAGTGGCCGCGCTCAGCGAAAACCTCGATGCCATGGGTTTTTATCCCCGCACCCATGCGGTGCTGGGTGTCATGGCCGACAAGGACCTGCCGGCTATGCTGGCGCGTATCGGTCCCCTGGTGGATCGCTGGTACTTTTGCGATCTGCCCACGCCCAGGGCGGCCCCGGCGGCTGAGTTGCAGGCGCGTTGGCAGGCGGCCGCCCCGGGCAGCTCAGCGATCTGCAGCACGCATGCCGGACCTCGTCTGGCGCTGGAGCGGGCCCTGGCCGAGGCGGACCCCGCTGATAGAATTGTGGTCTTCGGCTCCTTCTTCACTGTCGGGGGTGTTCTCGAAGGGGGATTGCCGCGTTTGTCGGCCCAGCACCTGGCCGAATGACGGTCTGCTGAATTTCTTTATTGCACGGACTTCGCTGCTCGCCCATGCCGTTTTTCAGTTTTCGTCGAGACCGGAACCAGAGCGCCAAGCCGTCTGCCGCGACGACCAGCACCGAAAGCGTGGAGGTGGTGCGCAAGCGCGCCCGGCAGCGCTTGATCGGCGCCTCCATTCTGGTCTTGATCGCAGTGGTGGGTTTCCCCCTGATTTTTGACAGCCAGCCTCGGCCGGTTCCGGTTGATATTGCCATCGAGATTCCCTCGCGCAGCACGGTCAAGCCCGGCTCGCCCATCGTCTCACCGGCGCCGGTAGCGCCGGCTCTACCGGCTGTGGGGGCGGCTTCGGAGCCCTCGGCCGCGACCGAGGCCGTCAAATCCAGCCCGCAAACTGCGGTACCGGCCCCGGCGAGCCTGCAGGAGCGCGAGGAGATCGTTCCCAAGGCCAGCAAGGCTGCAGCAAGCCCGCCCCCCGCGTCTGCTGCTGCGGTGGCCACGCCAGCGGCACCGGCCGCTCGCGCTGAGGCCAGTCGAGCCCAAAATCAGCAGGAGGGCCAGTCTGAGCCGGCGGCCGCCTCGGGTGCCTTGCGGGTGGTGGTGCAGGTCGGCGCCTTTGCCGACCCGGCCAAGGCCCGTGAGGCGCGTCAGAAACTCGAAAAGGCTGGTTTGAAGACCTACACCCAGGTGGTGGACACCAAGGAAGGACAGCGCACCCGCGTGCGTGTGGGGCCGTTTGCGACCCGTGAAGAGGCCGAGAAGGTTGCCGCCAAGATCCGATCGCTAGACCTGCCGGCCTCGATCCGGACGCTTTGAGCAAGCCATGACCAGCGTAGACTGGATTCTGACGGGGATCGTGCTCCTGTCCTTGCTCGTCGGTCTGTGGCGCGGTCTGGTTTTCGAGGTGATGTCCTTGGTGGGTTGGGTGGCGGCCTTTTTCGTGGCCCAGTGGCTTGCAGTCTCCGTGGCCTTGCAATTGCCGCTGCAGGGGCTGTCAGATTCGGTGCGTTATGCCGTGGGTTTTGGCTTGACCTTCCTGGTGTGCGTGATGGCCGCTGGCTTGTTGGCATCGCTTTCGCGCAAGCTTATTTCGGTGGTGGGGCTGCGGCCGGTTGATCGCTTGATGGGCGCGGCCTTTGGGGCCTTGAGGGGCTTGGTTATTTTGTTGGCTCTGGCGGTCGTCATTGATCTGACACCCTTGAAGACTTCGGCCTGGTGGGCGCAGTCGCGAATTGCGCCGCTGCTGGCTGTGCTCTTGGTCGGACTCAAGCCGGCGCTTCCTGGACCGCTTTCGCGGTTCCTAGACTGAAGGACGATCGGACATGTGCGGTATTTTTGGTGTCGTCAGCGACGCTCCCGTCAATCAGCTGATTTACGACGGACTTCTTTTGCTCCAGCATCGGGGTCAGGATGCGGCGGGCATTGTGACCCACAAGGGGCAAAAGTTCTTCATGCACAAGGCCAAGGGCATGGTGCGCGATGTCTTTCGCACCCGCAATATGCGAGCGCTACCCGGCAACATTGGTTTGGGGCAGGTGCGTTACCCGACAGCGGGCAATGCGGCCAGCGAGGAAGAGGCCCAGCCCTTTTATGTGAACGCGCCTTTTGGCCTGGTGCTGGTGCACAACGGAAACCTCACCAACGCGGCATCGCTCAAAGCCGAGTTGTTTTCGGTGGATCATCGGCATATCAACACCGACAGCGATTCGGAGGTCTTGCTCAATGTACTGGCCCACGAACTCGAGAAAACCACCCGCGGCCTGCCGCTCAAGCCTGAGGACGTATTTGCGGCTGTGCGAGGCATGCACAAGCGCCTGAAGGGCTCCTATGCGGTGGTGGCGCTGATTGCTGGCCATGGCCTGCTGGCCTTCAGGGATCCTTTTGGCATCCGGCCACTGTGTCTGGGGCGACAGGGTCAGACCCTGGTTGTGGCCAGTGAGTCGGTGGCCCTTGAGGGCACGGGCCACCAGTTTGAGCGCGATCTCAAGCCCGGCGAGGCCGTGTTCATTGACCTGGAGGGCCGCCTGCATGCGCAGCAGTGCGCCGAGCAGCCGCGCTTGATGCCTTGCATCTTCGAGTATGTTTACCTGGCGCGGCCTGATTCCATGCTTGATGGCATTTCGGTCTATCAGGCGCGGCTTAATTTGGGCGAGACCCTGGCCAAGCGGGTGATTTCGACGGTGCCGCCACAGGATATCGATGTGGTCATCCCCATTCCGGAGTCAAGTCGACCCAGCGCCACTCAATTGGCTCACCTTCTGGGCATCCCCTATCGTGAGGGCTTTGTCAAGAACCGCTATGTCGGTCGAACCTTCATCATGCCTGGGCAAGGCGTACGCAAGAAGTCGGTGCGGCAGAAGCTCAATGTGATCGGCAGCGAATTCAAGGGGCGCAATGTGCTGCTGGTTGACGATTCGATCGTTCGTGGCACCACCAGCCGTGAGATCGTGCAGATGGCACGCGATGCGGGTGCCCGCAAGGTCTACCTGGCCAGCGCGGCACCGCCGGTGCGCCACCCCAATGTCTACGGCATCGACATGCCAACCCCCGACGAACTGGTGGCCCATGAACGTACGGTCGAGCAGGTGCGCGAACTCATCGGCTGCGATGCCCTCATCTACCAGGATGTTGAAGGCATGAGGCGCGCCATCGGTGCGCTCAATCCCCGGCTCGATGGCTTTGACGCTTCGTGCTTTGACGGGATCTACATCACCGGTGATGTGACGGCTGAATCGATTGCCCGCATGAACCAGAACCGCGGCGGGGACGACGATGAATCGGAGGCTGACCACTCCCGGCTGGCCTTGCCTAACGCCCAGGTGGCCTGAGAACCGCCGTGAAAGAGTCCCGCATGAATGACAAGCTGCACGCCGATACCCTGGCCGTCCGAGCCGCGCTCGAGCGTAGCCAGTATGGCGAGAATTCTGAAGCCCTTTTCCTGACCAGCGGCTATGTGCAGCCCTCAGCCCAGGCTGCCGCCGACCGCTTTGCTGGCGATGAGGAGGGCTTTACCTACGCCCGCTATGGCAATCCCACCGTGGCCAGCTTCGAAAAGCGCCTGGCGGCGATGGAGGGTACGGAAGGTGCCATCGCCACGTCCAGCGGCATGGCCGCCATCCTGATGCTGTGCATGGGCCTGCTCAAGTCGGGCGACCATGTCATTTGCTCGAGATCGGTCTTTGGTTCGACGATCAAGCTGATTGCCGGTGAGTTTGGCAAGTTTGGCGTGACCTCGACTTTTGTCTCGCAGACCGATGTCGACGAGTGGCGCGCGGCCCTGCGCCCAGGCACCCGCCTGCTGTTTGCCGAGACGCCGACCAATCCGCTGACGGAGGTTTGCGACATCGCAGCCCTGGCCGATATTGCACACAGTGCGGGGGCGCTGCTGGCGGTGGACAACTGCTTTGCAACCCCGGTGTTGCAGCAGCCCGTGCGGCTTGGGGCTGACATCGTGATGCACTCGGGCACCAAGTATCTCGATGGGCAGGGCCGGGTGCTCGCCGGTGCCCTCTGCGCCCGCAGTGAGCTGATCGCGGAAAAATTCATGCCGGTGCTGCGCAGCGCCGGGATGACCCTCTCGCCCTTCAATGCCTGGGTGGTGCTCAAGGGCCTGGAAACGCTGGGCTTGCGCATCCAGGCGCAGAGCGCGCAGGCCCTTGAATTGGCGCACTGGCTCAGGCAGCAGCCCCGCGTGGGGCGTGTGCATCATCCTGGCTTGGTCGAGCATCCCCAACATGAGTTGGCCATGCGGCAGCAGTCCGGGGTGGGCGGGGCGGTGATTTCCTTCGATGTCGGTGGAGGAAACCCCGAGCAGGACCGTGCGCGGGCCTTTCATGTGCTTGATCAGCTGCGTGTGCTGTCCCTGTCAACCAATCTGGGCGACACCAAGACCCTGGTTGCCCATCCGGCCAGCACCTCGCATGGTCGGCTGACCGAGGCTCAGCGGCAGGCCGCCGGGATTACCCAGGGCTTGATCCGCGTTGCAGTCGGTCTTGAACACCTGGACGACATCCAGGCCGACTTGCTGCGGGGCCTGTCCACCCTTTCATGACTTGCCTGGCCGGCGCCTGCACTGCGGCTGCGGCCTTTCCGATCCTTCTTTTTCCAACTGCCCTCTGCCATGACCCAACGTGTGCGTACCCGCTTCGCGCCCTCGCCCACCGGCTTTATTCATCTGGGCAACATCCGCTCGGCCCTCTATCCCTGGGCTTTTGCCCGCGCGCAGGCTGGCGATTTCATTTTGCGCATTGAAGACACCGATCTGGAGCGATCGTCCCAGGCGGCGGTGGACACCATCATCGAGAGCATGCGCTGGCTGGGGCTGGACTATGACGAGGGTCCGTACTATCAGATGCAGCGCATGGAGCGGTACAAGCAGGTGCTGGCCGAACTGCGCGCCCGCGATCTGGTTTACCCCTGTTACATGAGCGTCGAGGCCCTCGATGCTTTGCGGGAACGGCAGATGGCCGCCAAGCTCAAGCCGCGCTATGACGGCACCTGGCGGCCCGAGCCCGGCAAGGTGCTGCCGCCCGTTCCCCAAGGCGTGCAGCCGGTCTTGCGTTTTAAAAACCCCCTGGTCGGTGATGTGGTCTGGGATGACAAGGTCAAGGGGCCGATTGCCATCAGCAACCAGGAACTGGACGACCTGGTGATCGCCCGGCCTGACGGCACGCCCACTTATAACTTTTGCGTGGTGGTTGACGATATCGACATGGCCATCACCCATGTGATTCGTGGCGACGACCATGTGAACAACACGCCGCGTCAGATCAACATTTTTCGGGCTCTGGGCCATGAGCCGCCGGTGTATGCGCATCTGCCGACGGTGCTCAACGCGCAGGGCGAGAAGATGAGCAAGCGCAACGGCGCCAAGGCGGTTACCGCTTACGCCCGCGAGGGCTACCTGCCCGATGCGATGGTCAATTACCTGGCTCGCCTGGGCTGGAGCCACGGCGACGACGAAATCTTCAGCCGGTCGCAGTTTCTGCAGTGGTTCGATCTCGATCACCTGGGCCGAAGTGCGGCGCAGTTCGATGAGACCAAGCTGCGCTGGGTCAATGCACAGCACATCAAGTCATCGCCTGATGCGGACCTGCTTGAAGGCCTCAAGCCCTTCCTGGACGAGCGGGACCTGCAGTTGTCCTCCGAGCGAGCCATGGCGGCCTGCGCCCTGTTCAAGGACCGGTGCAGCACCCTGGTTGAGTTGGCTGACTGGATGGCCTTGATCGTGCGCGGAGGCCGGGCCAGCGCCGAGGACCGAGCCCAGTACCTGACCGAGGACATTTTGCCGGTGCTCGATCGTCTGGCGCAGGCGCTGGAGCAGTCGCCCTGGACGCGTGCGGGTATTGCGGCCGCGGTCGCCGAGGTCATCAAGAGCGCCCAGTTGAAAATGCCGCAGTTGGCCATGCCCGCCCGCGTGGCCTTGCTTGGGGTGGCACAGACTCCCTCGCTCGATGCGGTCCTTCAATTGATGGATCGTGGCCTGGTGTTGCAGCGTCTCAAAAGCCCGCTCGCTCTTTGAGTGGGTCGAGAGGTTCAGTTTTCTGGCTATAATTGAGGGCTCGACAGTTGCGGGGCCGTTTTGCAAGCAAGACGGTTTTGCGAAGGGGGTATAGCTCAGCTGGGAGAGCGCTTGCATGGCATGCAAGAGGTCAGCGG
>CAYPSU010000110.1:0-8999 GCA_964413475.1 uncultured Polaromonas sp.
TGGGCGGGCATGCGGTGCAGCATGCGGTACAGCGGGCCGCCATTGATGCGGCCGAGGTGGAGGACGTCATCATGGGCTGCGCCAACCCGGAGGGCGCCACCGGGGCCAATATTGCGCGCCAGATTGCCTTGCAGGCTGGACTGCCGGTCACGGTCTCGGGCATGACGGTCAATCGTTTCTGTTCATCTGGCCTGCAAACCATCGCCCTGGCGGCGCAGCGCATCGCCTCGGGCGAGGGCAGCGTGTATGTGGCTGGAGGGGTGGAGAGCATCTCCTGCGTGCAGCAGGAAATGAATCAGCACATGCTCAAGGACCCGGCGCTGGACCGGCGCAAGCCCGAAATTTACTGGAACATGCTGCAGACGGCCGAGCAGGTGGCCAAGCGCTACGACATAGGGCGCGCTGCCATGGACGAATACGGCGCGGCGAGCCAGCAAAAGGCGGCTGCGGCTCTGGAGGGGGGTCGGTTCCGGGACGAGATTGCCCCGATCACGGTGACCGCCGGTGTCGCCGACAAGACCCTGGGTCTGATCACCCGGCAGGTGACGGTCGAGCACGATGAGGGCATACGCGCCGGTACCACCTTTGAGGCCATTCATGGTTTGCGCTCTGCGCTGCCGGGTGGGTTGGTGTCAGCTGGCAACGCCAGTCAGTTCTCCGACGGTGCGGGCGCTTGCGTGGTCATGGAGGAATCCCTGGTTGAAAAGCGGGGGCTCAAGCCACTGGGGCGCTTTCTCGGTTTTGCGGTGGCGGGCTGCGAGCCCGACGAAATGGGCATAGGTCCGGTGTTTGCCGTTCCCAAGGTTCTGCAGCGGCTGGGTCTGAAGGTCGACGATATCGATCTGTGGGAGCTCAATGAAGCCTTCGCGGTGCAGGTCATCTATTGCCGTGATCGGCTGGGCATCGACCCGGCCCGGCTCAATGTCAACGGCGGTGCCATTGCACTGGGTCATCCCTACGGTGTCAGTGGCCAGCGTCTGACCGGCCATGCGCTGATCGAGGGCCGACGCCGCGGGGCCCGTCGGGTCTGCGTGACCATGTGCATAGGCGGCGGCATGGGGGCCGCCGGGGTGTTCGAGGTACTCTGAGGTGGATCCGGGCCGGCGCCTTCGCGCCACGCTGGATGTCTTGCTCTACCAGTGGCTGCGGGTCGATCGGCTGTGCGAGCGGCCGCGCTATGCGGAGCACAGCCGGACCACCTTTGACGCGGTGCTGGAGACTTGCGAGCGCATTGCCCGCGAGAAGTACGCCCCCTTCAATCGTGTGGTGGATACGCAGGAGCCGCGCATCGAGGGCGACCGGGTGGTGCTGCCCGATGCCACCTACCAGGCCCATGCGGCCTATGTGGCCTCGGGCATGTTGCTCGCGTCGCAGGATGAATCTCTTGGCGGGCTGCAGATGCCCTTTGTGGTGGAGGCCGCAGCCAACGCCTTTTTTTCGCAGGCCTCGGTCAGCATCAACACCGCTTTGCTGACCCTGGGCAATGCCAATTTGCTGCTGGCGCACGCCAGCGATCTGCAGCGCCAGGTTTTTGCGCAGACGCAACTACAAGGGCGCTGGTCTGGCACCATGTGTCTTTCCGAGCCTCAGGCCGGTTCGTCTTTGGGCGATATCAGCACCCGGGCGGTGGCTGATGGCCTGCACTATGACCGTGACCCCCTGGGGCCGCGTTATCGCCTGCAGGGCCACAAGATGTGGATTTCGGCGGGCGATCATGAACTGACCGAAAACATCGTTCATCTGGTGCTGGCCAAGATTACCGACGATCAAGGCCGCTTGCCCCCTGGTGTGCAGGGCATTTCACTGTTTATCGTGCCCAAGCATCTGGTCGATGCCAAAGCGCAATTGACCGGCGTGCGCAATGATGTGGCCCTGGCCGGACTGAACCACAAGCTCGGCTGGCGCGGCACCACCAACACCCTGCTCAATTTTGGGGAAGGCCGCTACCCGGTGGACGGTCGGGCGGGCGCCATCGGCTATCGCGTAGGAGAGCCCGGACAAGGCTTGGCCTGTATGTTCCACATGATGAATGAGGCGCGCATCGGCATCGGCATGGCTGCGGCGATGCTCGGCCTGGCCGGTTATCACGCCAGCCTGGGCTATGCGATGCAGAGAACCCAGGGCCGATTGCGCGGCGCAGGCAGGGAGCCAGACGGTCCGCAGGTGCCCATCATTGAGCATGCCGATGTCAAGCGCATGCTGCTCGCGCAAAAGGCCTATGGTGAGGGCGCGCTGGCCCTGCTGCTTTACTGTGGCCGCTTGGTCGATGACCAGCGCACCGGATCGCCCGAGGCGGCCGGGCAGGCGCATCTGCTGTTGGAGTTGCTCACGCCAGTGGCCAAGAGCTGGCCCAGCGAGTGGTGCCTGGAGGCCAACAGTCTGGCCATACAGGTTCACGGTGGCTACGGTTACACCCGGGATTTTCCGGTCGAGCAGTACTGGCGCGACAACCGGCTCAACATGATCCACGAGGGTACGCATGGCATACAGGCGGCCGATTTGCTCGGGCGCAAGGTCCGTCTGGCCGGAGGTCAGGCCCTGCAGATCCTGCAGCAGCGCATCGACGACACGCGGTCGGCCTTTGCTGCAGACGGTCCCTGGGCGGCCCAAGCGCAGGCGCTGGGTCAGGCCTGGAGCCAGGTGCAGCAAGCCGCGCAAAGCGCCTGGCAGACGGGCGATGCCCGCCGCGCGCTGGCCAATGCAGTGCCCTTCATGCAGGCTTTCGGCCATACCGTGGTGGCCTGGATCTGGCTGGACCTGGTGCGTGTGCTGCGCGATGCGCCGCAGACCCCTGAAAACGCAGGCCGTTTGGCGGCGGCGCAGTATTTCTTTCACTATGAGTTGCCGCGCACCGGCCCCTGGCTGGCGGTGGTCCGTTCGCAGGACATGACTTGCGCCGACCTTGCGCCCGAAGCCTTCTGAGGCTGTCTGAGGCCGTCTGCCTATACTCTTGCGAAAGATCTGTGAAGAAAATTTCCAGCCCGATGACTCGCAGCACCGCAGCCCGCCGAATTGATGCCTTGATTTGGGTGTTCGTCTTCGGCGGTCTGATGACCCTGGTGCTGGGCCTGTCCGTTGAGCGCTTCCATGCGTTCTGGGGCTGGCTGGTGGTGGCCCTGGGCGCAGGCCTGGCTCTGACCGGATTTGTTTTGTGGATCGTGCGTACCCGAATCCCCGATGATGACGGGGATCCATCCAGGAGTTGAGTTGACCATGGCCAGAACCGTACAGCAGTTGTTTGACCTCAGCGGCAAGACCGCCTTGGTGACCGGGGGCTCGCGCGGGCTGGGTTTTCAATTGGCCGAGGCCTTGGGTGAGGCCGGTGCGCGGCTGTTCCTCACCTCCAGAAAAGCGGCGGATCTGCAGGAAGCCGTCGATCAGCTGCGCAGGAGGGGCATGGTGGTCGATTGCATGGCCGCTGACTGTGCCGATCCGGCCCAGATTGAAAAACTCGCTCAGCAGGCTATGGCCACGCTCGGCCATGTGGACATCCTCGTCAACAACGCTGGCGCCGCCTGGGGGGCTGCGGCCGAGGACTATCCGCTCGAGGCCTGGGACAAGGTGATGAATCTCAACATCCGGGGGTACTTTCTGCTGAGCCAGCAGATCGGTCGGCTCAGCATGATCCCTCGCAAGAACGGCCGCATCATCAACCTGTCTTCCATCGCCGGTTTGGGCGGCAACCCCAAGCCTATGAAGACCCTGGCCTACAACACCTCCAAGGGCGCGGTCATCAATTTCGCTCGGGCCCTGGCCTGCGAATGGGGTGTGCATGGCATCACCGTCAATTCGATCTGCCCGGGCTTCTTTCCAAGCAAGATGTCCGACGGCCTGCTCAAGTCCATCGGACTCGATGAAATGGCCTCGCATGCCCCGCTTAACCGCCTGGGTGACGACGAAGATCTCAAGGGCATCTGCGTGCTGCTGGCCTCCGATGCCGGCAAGCACATCACCGGCCAGTGGATTGCAGTGGACGGTGGGGTGTCGGTCGTCACCGGCGGCTGAACCGGCTCTCAGCCCAGCCCTGGCTGCTTTTGACCCCTTGGCCTGCCCATGAGTTTTGGCGTTCACATTCCCTTCATTGAGCACCTCGGCTTTGAGTTGCTGCATTTTGAAGGGGGCACCTCCACGGTCAAGTATCAACCGCAGCCCGAACACCTGAACATTTTTGGCAAGGTGCATGGCGGTGTGCTGATGACCCTGATGGACACCACCATGGCCCAGGCGGCCCGCAGTGTGCAGCCCGACCACGGGGCCATCACCATCGAAATGAAGACCAGTTTTTTTCGGCCGGCCGAGGGCGCGGGCCCGGTTCTGGCCCAAGGAAAACTCTTGCACCGCACCCGAACGATGGCCTTTGTCGAGGCCACGATTTACGATCAAGCCGGTCAAGCCTGCGCGCAGGCCACCGGAACCTTCAAATACGCCCCGCTGTCGACGGCGCCCGCCTGACAGCAGGTCATACAGCCCCAAGGAAACCGCATGCCCCAGAACCAGCTCATCACCTTGGCCGCCCGTCCGCAGGGCGCCGCCAGCCTCGATCACTTCAAGCTGATCAGCCAGCCCACTGCCGCCTTGCAGGACGGCCAGGTCTTGGTGCGTCACCACTACCTCAGTCTCGACCCCTACATGCGCGGTCGCATGAACGAGGGCAAAAGCTATGCCGCGCCGCAGCCCCTGGGCGAGGTGATGATTGGCGGCACCGTCGGCGAGGTGGTGGAAAGCCGTTCGGACCGTTTCGCCGTCGGTGATCGGGTGGTGGGCATGGGCGGCTGGCAGCTCTACAGCGTGGTCGATGCCGAGCAGCCGGGCGCTTTGCGCAAGGTGGACACCACCCATGTGCCGCTGTCTCACTATCTCGGCGCGGTGGGCATGCCCGGCGTGACAGCCTGGCACGGGCTGGTGCGCATCATTGAGCCGCAAGCGGGCCAGACCGTGGTGGTCAGCGCCGCTTCGGGGGCTGTCGGCAGCGCGGTCGGCGTGCTGGCCAAGGCGCGAGGCTGCCGCGTGGTCGGCATTGCCGGTGGCCCCGACAAATGCGATTACGTGGTGCGCGAGCTCGGCTTCGACGCCTGTGTGGATCACCGTGCGCATGGCGATACCGCTGCGCTATCGAAGGCGATCAAGGCGGCCTGCCCCGACGGGGTGGACGGCTACTTTGAGAACGTGGGTGGCAAGGTGCTCGATGCCGTCATGTTGCGCATGAACGCCTTTGGCCGCATTGCCGTTTGCGGCATGATCGCCGGCTACGATGGTCAGCCGCTGCCCATGGCCCATCCGGCCCTCATCCTGGTGCAGCGGCTCAAGGTGCAGGGCTTTATCGTCAGCGAGCACATGCAAGACTGGCCCCCGGCTCTGAAGGAACTGGGGCAACTGGTGGGCAGCGGTCGCTTCCGTCCGCGCGAGACGGTGGCGCAGGGTCTGGAGTCAGCCCCGCAGGCTTTTCTGGACCTGCTGCAGGGACGCAACTTTGGCAAGCAGCTGGTGCGCCTGATCTGACATCGCTGGCTGCGCACACATGGCCCGTACCCACGAAGTTTTCAATCAGGTCGAGCCACTGCGGGACCACGATCTTTTCGCGGGTGACCGCAGCCTGCAGGACGCCCTGCGGCTGCAGGCCCCAGGGCTGGACACTACGGACCTGCAGCGCCTGGGCCGCTCGCTGGGCCAGGCGCATTGGCAAGAGCAGGCTAGGCTGGCGCACCAGCACCGGCCGGTGCTGCACACGCACAGCCCGCAGGGCCGGCGCATCGACCGGGTGGAATTTCATCCGGCCTACCACGCGCTGATGGGGCATGCCCTGTCCGCTGGCCTGCACGGCAGCGCCTGGGTCGAGGAACGCTCGCAGGCCCATGTGGAACGAGCGGCTGGCTTCCTGATGTTTGCCCAGCTCGACAGCTCGGTGCTTTGTCCGGTGTCCATGACCTATGCGGTGCTTCCGGCCCTGCGCGGCCATGGCGCTTTATGGGCCGGCCTGGCCCCAAAGCTGGCCCATCGTGGCTATCAGCCCGATCTGCTGCCCTGGCCCGCCAAATCCAGCCTGACCATGGGCATGGGCATGACCGAAAAGCAGGGTGGCTCGGATGTGCGAGCCAACACCACCGAGGCGCAGAGCGACGGGCACGACGACTGGGGTGAGCGCTATCGCATCACCGGCCACAAATGGTTCTTTTCGGCCCCCATGAGCGATGCCTTTCTGGTGCTGGCGCAGACACAGACCGGCTTGACCTGCTTTTTTCTGCCGCGGGTGCTGCCCGACGGCTCGCTCAATGCGGTGTACATCCAGCGCCTGAAAGACAAACTGGGCAACCAGGCCAATGCCAGCTCAGAAGTTGAGTTTGATCAGGCCTGGGCCTGGCGGGTGGGCGAGGAGGGCCGCGGCCTGACGCAGATCCTGGAGATGGGCACGCTCACCCGCCTCGATTGCGCGCTGGGCACCAGCGGACTGATGCGCGCCGCCCTGAGCCTGGCCCTGGACCATGCGCGTCAGCGCCAGGCCTTTGGACGCGCACTGATTGATCAGCCCGCCATGCAAAACGTGCTGGCCGATCTGGCGCTGGAATCGGAGGCCGCCACCGCCTTGTCGCTGCGCCTGGCCCGTGCCTTTGATGAGCGCGAGCGCAGCCCCCAGGCCGCCTGGCTCTCTCGCCTGCTCACCCCGGTGGCCAAGTTCTGGATTTGCAAGCGCGGCAGCGCCTTTGTCCAAGAAGCCATGGAATGCCTGGGCGGTAACGGCTACGTGGAGGAGGACGGGCAGGGCCTGATGGCCCGCATCTACCGCGAGATGCCGCTCAATTCCATCTGGGAAGGGGCCGGCAACATCATGGCCCTGGATTTGCTGCGCGCCCTGCGGCAGGACGACGCGCTGGCCTGCCTGCAAGCCGAACTCGATCCGGTGCGCGGCGCCCACCCGGTGCTCGACCAGGCCTTGCAGCGCCTGCCGGTGCAACTGGAGTCCCTGGCCTCTGCGGTGCAAGCCCGGCGTCTGGCGCAAGAACTGGCCCTGGTGGTGCAAGCGGCCCTGCTGTTTCAGTCTGCGCCCGGCCCGGTGGCCAGCGCCTTCTGTCAGTCGCGCCTGGGGGGCCAGTGGGGCCACACCTTCGGCACCCTGGCGCCAAGCGCTGATCTGCAGGCGATCGTTGCCCGGGCCATGCCCCGATAAGTCCCAACCGTTTTTTGTCAGCCCCTTCCTCGGAGATTCCTCATGACCGCACCCATTTTTCTGCATCACTACCCGGGCTCGCCCTTTGCTGAAAAAGCCCGCCTCATGCTCGGGTACAAGGGCTTGGCCTGGCAGTCCGTCTTCATTCCCATGGTCATGCCCAAGCCCGATGTGGTGGCCTTGACCGGCGGCTATCGCAAGACCCCGATCCTGCAGATCGGAGCCGACATCTACTGCGACACCGCCCTGATGGCCGAGCAGCTCGAGCAGCTGCAGCCGGCCCCAGCCCTGTTTCCGGCCAGCGGCCAGGGCCTGGCCCGCACCCTGGCCCAGTGGGCCGATTCGTCCCTGTTCTGGGCGGCCGTGGCCTACAGCACCCAGCCCGCCGGCATGGCCCAGATGTTTGAGAAGGCCCCGGCCGAGGCCTTGCAGAGCTTTGCGGCCGACCGCAAGGCCATGGCCTCCGGCACGCCCTCGCTGCGGCCGGCCGATGCCGCATCGGCTTATCGCACCTACCTGGACCGCCTGAGCGATATGTTGTCAGGGGCAGGGCCCTATCTGATGGGCGCTCAGCCCTGCATTGCTGATTTCTCGGCCTACCACCCGCTGTGGTTCACCCGCAAGCAGACCCCGGCCCTGGCCGGCGTGATCGAGGAGCGGCCCTTGCTGACCGCCTGGATGGATCGCATGGCCGCCATTGGGCATGGACAGCCGCAGCGGTCCAGCTCGCAGGCAGCCATCGAACAGGCCAGGGCGCAGCCGCCCGCAGCGGTGGACGCTGGGTCTTTCCAGAACGACCACGGCCTGGCCCTGGGCAGCCGGGTGACGGTGGCCGCCGACAGTTTTGGCACCGAGCCCACCGAAGGTGTGCTGGTGGCCGCCACACCGGGCCGCTACACCCTGGCGCGCGAGGACGAGCGGGCCGGCCGGGTGCATGTGCACTTTCCGCGCATTGGCTATGTGCTGCGGGCTGTGAGGAGTTAAGCCCATGCAATGGCAAGGCAAGACGGCCGTCATCACCGGTGCCGGTTCAGGTTTTGGTCTGGAGCTGGCCCGCATCGCCGCCCGCCAGGGCCTGCGGCTGGTGTTGATCGATGTGCAGCAAGACGTCCTGGAGCAGGCCGCGCAAGAGCAAAGAGCCGCTGGCGCCGAGGTGCTGTCTTTTGCCCTGAGCGTGGCCGACGCCCAGGCCATGCAGGCCATGGCCACAGCGGTGCAGCGGCAGTGGGGCGCGCCGCATCTGGTGTTTAACAACGCGGGAGTAGGGGCCGGCGGGCTGATCTGGGAAAACTCGCTCGATGATTGGCAGTGGGTGCTGGGCGTCAACCTCATGGGCGTGGTGCATGGCGTGCGTTTGTTCACCCCCATGATGCTGGAGGCCGCAGGCAAGGATTCGGCCTGGCGCGGCCATATCGTCAACACCGCCAGCATGGCCGGACTGGTGAACCCGCCCAATATGGGCGTCTACAACGTGAGCAAGCATGCGGTGGTCTCGCTCACCGAGACCTTGCACCACGACCTGCAACTGGTCACCTCGCAAATTGGGGTGTCGGTGCTGTGCCCCTTCTTTGTGGCCACCGGCATCAGCCAAAGCCAGCGCAACCGGCCGGGGCCATCGGGCAAGCCGACCCTGAGCCAGAAGGTGGGCGCCGCCATGATGGACAAAGCCGTCAAGGCCGGCAAGGTGAGCGCGGCAGAGGTGGCCGAAAAAACCTTTGCCGCCATCGCCGCCCAGCAGTTCTACATCTACAGCCACCCCAAGGCCCTGGCCTCGGTGCGCGAGCGCCTGCTCGATGTGGTGGAGGGCCGAACACCGGCCGATCCCTTTGAAGGGCGC
>CAYPSU010000111.1:0-4277 GCA_964413475.1 uncultured Polaromonas sp.
TCTACATGCACCGCACCGGCCACTGGCTGGGCATGGATGTGCACGACTGCGGCGATTACACCGAGCCCGGCGCGCGCGCCCGCGAAGAGGTCGATGCCACCGGCGAACGCGTGGTGCGCCGCCCCAGCCGGATCCTCAGGCCCGGCATGGTGCTGACCCTCGAGCCGGGACTCTACGTGCGCCCGGCCAAAGGTGTGCCGCGCGAATTCTGGAACATCGGCATCCGCATCGAAGACGATGCCCTGGTCACAGCCGGCGGCTGTGAACTGCTCACCCGCGGCGTTCCGGTGCAGGCCGATGAAATCGAAGCGCTGATGCGCGGCTGAGACCCACATCCCGGAGCCGACTCCTTGAGATCACAGGTCCCCTGGCACGAAAAAACCGCTTACGAGGCGGCTTTGGCCCTGCAAAACCGCAGCTTGAGCGCTGAGCATTATGTGGGGGCTTGTCTTGAGCAAATTGATGCCCGCGAGCCGGAGGTGCGGGCCTTCGCCTACTTGAACCGCGAAGGTGCCTTGCAGCGTGCACGCGCACTGGACCGGCAGGCCATCCAGGGCGGCATGCATGGCCTGACGCTAGGCATCAAGGATGTGTTCGATACCTTCGATATGCCCACCGAAGGCGGCTCGCGCGCCTTTGCGGGCCATCAGCCCATCCAGGATGCGGCGGTGCTGGCCACCTTGCGCCGCGCCGGTGCAGTGATGCTGGGCAAGACTGTCACGACCGAGCTGGCCACCTTCCCCACCAACGGCACCCGAAACCCGCTGAACCTGGCGCACACCCCGGGCGGCTCCTCCTCCGGCTCGGCCGCAGCCGTGGCGGCGCAGATGGTGAGCTTTGCCACCGGCACACAGACCATGGGCTCAACGGTGCGGCCCTGTGGCTATTGCGGCGTGACGGGCTACAAACCGAGCTACAACCTCATGCCAAGGCGCGGGGTTTGGCCCAATGCCGACTCCTGCGACACCGTCGGTCTGGTGGCGCGCGATGTGCGCGATGTGGCCTTCTTTGCAGCGGAAATGGCGCGCTATCCAGCGCTGCGCTTGCCTGAGGAACAAACCTCGCTTGAACGTGCGCCGACCATCGGCCTTTGCCGCACCTGGGAGTGGGACCGTACCGATGAGGCCATGCGCACAGCCTTCGAGGACAGCCGCCGAGCCCTGAGCGCAGCCGGGGCACGCGTGCGCGAGATCGTGCTGCCAGAGCCCTTCAAGGGGATGCTGGCAGCCCATACCGCTGTGGTGCACTTCGAAATGAGTCGCGGCTTTGCCGATGTTCTGGAAAGGCTGGCTGACTTGATCCGGCCGGCCCTGCTCGAGCGGACCCGCAAGGGCCTGGAGGTGACCGGAGAGCAATACCAGCAAGCTCAGACGCTGGCGCGCCAGTGCCGGCAAATGTTTCCGGACACCTTGGGTGACTGCGATGTGCTGCTGGCCCCGGCGGCCACCGGTGAGGCCCCGCGGGGGCAGGATTATTCTGGCGACACCTCAATGAATCAGGTCTGGACTCTGATGCACGGGCCGGCGATTTCAGTCACCGGCGGCTATGGACCGACCGAATTACCCCTGGCCTTGCAAGTCGTGGGGCGCATCGACGATGATGCTCGCACCTTGTTGGCCGCTCACTGGGTTCACAGGTGTCTACAGGCGCACCATGCGCGCACCCGCTCCTGATGGCCCAAGATTTGCAATTCTTCAACCTACATCTCTGTCTGAAGGAAAAACCATGAAATTGCACCGTCGTGACGCACTGATGGGGCTTGGCGCGCTGGCCTGCCTGCCCGCCTCCTGGGCCCAGACCTATCCGACCCAAGCCATCAAACTGATCATGCCCTTTACCCCGGGCACCTCGTCCGAGAACGCCTTGCGGGTGGTGCTGGACCGACTCAGCGAAAACCTCAAGCAAGCGATCGTGGTGGACAACCGGCCCGGGGCCGGCTCCACCCTGGGCACCGAACAAGCCGCACGGGCCCCAGCCGATGGTCACACCTTGGTGGCCACCTACAACTCATCGATCGCCCCCGGCTCGCTGCTCTACAGCAAACTGGGCTACGACCCGCTCAAGGATTTCAAGCACATCGCGCTCGTGGGTGTGTTCCCGCAATACATGGTGGTGCGCACCGAGCACCCGGCCAAGACGGTGCAAGAATTTCTGTCCATGGTGCGGGCCAAGCCTGGCAGCGTCAACTATTCATCGGCCGGTGTGGGTACCTCGGGTTTTCTGGCCGGTGAGATGCTCAAGCAGGCGCTCAAGCTCGATATGGTGCATGTGGCCTACAAGGGTCCTTCGCAGGCCATGACCGATCTGCTGGGCGGGCGATTGGATATGGTCATGACCTCCAGCGCGGCCTCGCTGGTGGCCGCCGGCAAGCTGCGTATTCTGGCTGTGACCAGTGAAAAGCGGATGCCGCTCTATCCGGACGTGCCCGCGCTCTCAGAAGTGGCGCCCAACGTGCAGGCGGTTTCCTGGGTCGGTATTTCAGCGCCAGCGGCCACCCCGGCGGCCGTCACGCAGCGCCTGGAGCGCGAGATTTTGTCCATCCTGGCCGAGCCGGCCATCAAGACCCGTCTGGCCGACCCGATCTTTGGCATGGCGCTCACCCCGCTGGGATCGGAGAAGTTTGTCGAGTTCATCCAGAAGGAGCTTCGGGTCTGGGCGCCGGTGATCAAGGCCGGCAATATCCAGATCAGCTGACTCCAGGATCCCACCGGAGACACAGCGACCGGACCGGCCCCGAGGTGGCCCACCTGTCAGCAGCAGCCTGATGAAAGCCGCGTCGGGGCAGCAGGGTATTGCCAACCACCCGGCCGTCTGGCCAGGCGGGCCATCGAGCGCCTCGCAAGCCTTTTGCAAAAAGTCTAAGCAGAACGCAGACGATCAATCAGGGCGTTGAGCTGCTCCAGCGAGGAAAAAGAGATGGCCAGCTCGCCGGTGTCCTCGACACGGCCGCCTCGCTTGATTTGCTTCTTGATCCGTACTTCCACCTCTGCGGTGAGCAAGTCGGCCAGCTCTTCCTCGACCCGCCGCACATCGCGCGATTTTTCCTTGCCGACCTTCGGGGGGCGCAAGGAAAACTCGGCAGAAAGCTTTTTGACCAGGCTTTCTGCTTCTCTAACCGAAAGTTTGCGCGCACTTATTTGATTCGCTGCGGTGATCTGCGCCGCTCGGTCCAGGGACAAGAGCGCACGCGCATGGCCCATGTCGAGATCGCCAGCCATGAGCATGGTCTGCACCGGCTCAGCCAAGTTAAGCAGGCGCAACAGGTTGGAGGCCGCGCTGCGCGAGCGTCCCACCGCCTGAGCCGCGGCCTCATGGGTCATACCAAATTCGCGAATCAGGCGATGCAGACCCTGTGCCTCTTCCAAAGGGTTGAGATCTTCGCGCTGCATGTTCTCGATCAGCGCCATGGCCGCTGCCGCCTCGTCAGACACGTCGCGAACCAGCACGGGCACGCTGTCCAACCCGGCCAGTCGTGCGGCGCGGAAACGCCGCTCGCCGGCAATGATTTCGTACTTGCCGGCCGAGGCCCCCTGCTGGAGCTTGCGCACCAGAATCGGCGACATGATGCCCTGGGCTTTGATCGACTCGGCCAACTCGTAGAGGGCCCCCTCATCCATGCGGGTACGGGGCTGATACTGGCCAGCCACCATGTCATCAAGGCGCAGCGAAGCAGGAAGGCCCGCGCTGGCGCCCGGCGCCGACTCTTCAGCGGCCGGCTGTACGGCCGGCCCCAGCAGGGCACTGAGGCCGCGTCCGAGGCCCTTGGGTTTCTTGGTCGTCATAGCTAGGGTCGTGTCTTTCCGGTAGCGGCCGCAGACGAGTGGGCCTTGGTTCTCGATTGAATCGGCATCAGGTCCAACGCTTGGACCGGTCAACCATCTCCTGGGCAAACGCCAAAAAGGCCTGGGCGCCCTTGGATGCGGCGTCAAAGGCCAGGCCCGGCAGGCCGTAGCTGGGCGCCTCGGCCAAGCGCACATTGCGCGGAATGACGGTGTCAAACACCTTGTCGCCAAAGTGCTCCTTGAGCTGGTCGCTCACCTGCTGCTGCAGGGTGATGCGCGGATCGAACATGACGCGCAGCAGTCCAATGATTTTCAGGTCTGGGTTGAGGTTGGCGTGAACCTGCCGAATGGTGTTGACCAGATCGGTCAAACCCTCCAGCGCGAAATACTCGCATTGCATGGGAACCACCACCCCATGGGCCGCGCACAAGCCATTGAGGGTGAGCATAGACAGCGAAGGCGGGCAGTCGATCAGGATGAAGTCGTAGTTGGCCT
>CAYPSU010000111.1:4300-8906 GCA_964413475.1 uncultured Polaromonas sp.
CCCCCGCGAGGGCCTGGCGCAGACGTCTCTCGCGGCGCTCCAGATCAACCAGCTCCACCTCAGCGCCAGCGAGCTCTCGGTTGGCGCCCAACACATCAAAGCCACAGCCGGCCTCCACCAGCTTCTGCGGTCGCTGCAGCGCCTGCGCCAGCTCGGCCGACTCGAGCAGCACCTCATAAACCGAAACGTCCAGCTCGCGTTTGTCCACCCCCGAACCCATGGTCGCATTGCCCTGCGGGTCCAGGTCCACCAACAAAACCCGCTGCCCCAGCTGGGCCAGGCCGGCGGCCAGGTTGAGCGTGGTGGTGGTCTTGCCGACCCCGCCTTTTTGATTGGCAACACAAAAAATCTTGGCCATAACTGAGGGTGCGCTAAAAAACCCGCTCAACGGGAAAGAACCAACTTGAATCCGAAACCGATCAGCAAAACCCCGGCGAATTTCTCCAGGGCTGACTTCATCCAGGGGCTGGCCCGAAGCCGCTCAGCCAGATAAAAAGTCAACAAGGTGGCCGCCAGGCCATAGAGAAAGGTGAGCCCGGCAATCGTGCCGGCCATTACTGCAAAGGTGAGCAATCCTCGGTGCTGTGCCGGGTCCACAAAGAGCGGGAAAAAAGCCATGTAGAAGACGATGGCCTTGGGGTTGAGCAGGGTGATAAACAGGGCCTGTCGAAAATACTGGCCCGCACGGATTTCAAGAACGGGCGCATCGCCCGGCTTGGCGGTGATCATCCGAAAACCCAGCCACGCCAGATAGGCTGCCCCAGCCCACTGGATCAGGCCGAAAGCGGCCGAAGAGGTGGTGAGCACCGCCGACAATCCGGCCACAGCCGCCCAAAGCAGCACCTGATCGCCGGCAATCACCCCCAGGGTGGCCGCCAGCCCACCGGCCATGCGGCCCTTGGCGGTCGATGTGACCAAGGCCAGATTGCCAGGCCCCGGAATGGCCAGAAACACGATGACGGTCACCACAAAAGCACCGAAATCGGCAATGCCAGCAAAGGAGCCGAGCATGACTACCTCAAGATTGAAAGGCGCCCAGTGTAATGGCTCAAACGCAGCGCGCGATGGGCTGTTTCACGTGAAACAAAGGGTCTTGGCTTGCCCGCGCCAACACGGCCAAGGGCGCCCCAACTGCCTGGCCGCCGGGGCTCGAGGCAACCGGCCGACCGGCGCCTGCTGGCAGGCTGTCCAGGGCATGGATGAGGGCCCCATACAAGAACCTGCCTGCGCCCACCGCCCAGGCCGTAAGGCTGCGTGTTTAAAAGGTCGCGGAGGGTATGCAGCGCCCACCCCGACCGGCAAGCCAACGAGCAGACGGCTTGGCCGACTCCTGCTCGCGGCATGGGGTCGGAGCGTCCACCCGTTGGTCTGCCGTCTCGACCCCGCGCCAAGCCGAACGCAGATTCACCGCCCCCTCTGTTTCACGTGAAACAGGGGCGCTCCAACGCGGCAGCCTCAGTGCCCGGGCTTCGGACGCATCCAGACCAGGCAACGCTGGGCCTCCAAACCCGGAACCTCAAGCGTCTCCTCACGGAAAACCTCAATATTGGCCGGCAAGGCCTGCAGCTCATCCTGAGGGCGGCGGCCCTTCATCGCCAACCACGCACCCCCCGACGCCAGGGCCTGCCCAGACCCCTGCACAAAATCGCCCAGGGTGGCAAAAGCACGCGAGGCGATCAAATCGTAGGGGCCGGGCAAAGACTCCACCCGCGCATGAAGCCCGCTGACATGCTTCAAGCCCAGTTCGGCCGCCACCTGAGAAACAAAGGCCGCTTTCTTGGCCACGGCGTCCACACAAACCACCGACAACGCCGGGCCGCAGGCGATGGCCCAGACCACCCCCGGAAATCCGGCGCCCGAGCCCACATCCAGCAAACGCGCCCGAGCCCCCTGCCCAGCCAGATGTCGCTGCAGCGGCGCGATGACGGCCAGGCAATCGAGCAGATGCTGGGTCAGCATCTGCTGCGGCTCCCGCACGGCAGTGAGGTTGTAGACCTGG
This sequence comes from uncultured Polaromonas sp., assembly GCA_964413475.1. GTDB lineage: Bacteria > Pseudomonadota > Gammaproteobacteria > Burkholderiales > Burkholderiaceae_C > Polaromonas. The sequence goes on from CAYPSU010000111.1 coordinate 6,300, forward strand.
TTCCACTTGGCGACCAGGGCCAGGTGCTGCAACAAAGCACGGCGCTGATCTTCATCGAGGGGCAGTCGCAGGTCGGCCAGCCCGGCGTCGAGCGCCGGACGAAGCGCCTCTGAGTTCATGCCGGCGCCTTCTCGCTGTGCTTCCAGAGGCCTTTTTTCAGATGCACCAACAGGAGAGAAATGGCCGCCGGTGTGATGCCCGAAATGCGGGAGGCCTGACCCAGGGTCTCCGGGCGGTGGCGGGCGAGCTTTTGCCGCACCTCCATGCTCAAAGCCGGCACCTGCAGGTAATCGAGTTCGGTCGGCAGCTTGAGGTTTTCATAGTAAGCCGCCCGCTCGACCTCGGTCTTCTGCAAATCAATATACCCGGCGTACTTGGCCGCTATCTCAATCTGTTCGATCACTGCCGACTGAAGGGCGGGCCCGTCCTGCGCCGAGAAAAGCTGGGGATCTGCATAGGCGCCGCCTTCCAGCGACATCAGCGCCTCGTAGCTGACCCCGGGGCGGCGCAGCAGATCCATCAGACGGTACTCGCGCTCAATGCCCTGCCCCAGAACCCGTTGAGCCTCGTCCGGGGCCAGCTTGGCAGGATGCACCCAGAGTTGGCGCAGCCGCTCAGACTCCCGCGCAATGGCTTCTTGCTTGCGACTAAAAGCAGCCCAGCGGGCATCGTCAATCAAGCCGAGCCCGCGGGCCTGTTCGGTCAGGCGCAAGTCGGCGTTGTCCTCGCGCAGCATCAGCCGGTATTCGGCCCGGCTGGTGAACATGCGGTAGGGCTCCGTCACCCCCTTGGTGATAAGGTCGTCGACCAAAACCCCCAAGTAAGCCTGGTCCCGGCGAGGCACCCAGGGCGCCTGGTTCTGGCATTGCAGTGCGGCATTGATGCCGGCAAACAAGCCCTGGGCCGCAGCCTCCTCATAGCCCGAGGTCCCATTGATCTGCCCGGCAAAAAACAAGCCCTGTATGTCGCGGGTTTCAAAGCTGGCCTTGAGCGCACGCGGGTCGAAATAGTCGTACTCGATGGCGTAGCCGGGGCGCAGGATGTGCGCATTCTCCAGCCCAACCATGGAGCGCACCATCTCGTACTGAATGTCGAAGGGCAAGCTGGTGGAAATGCCGTTGGGATAGAACTCGTGAGTGCTCAGCCCCTCGGGCTCCAGAAAGATCTGATGGCTTTCCTTGTCTGCAAAACGGTTGATCTTGTCTTCGACACTGGGGCAATAACGCGGGCCAACGCCATCGATCTTGCCGGTGAACATCGGGCTGCGGTCAAAACCAGAACGAATGATCTCGTGGGTGCGGGCGTTGGTGTGAGTGATCCAGCAGGGCACCTGGGCGGGATGGGCCACCCCATGGCCCATGAAGCTGAACACCGGGACGCTGCGACCCTCGCCACCTTCCATGCCGTCGCCAGGCTGACGCAGGCATTTGGAAAAGTCGATGGTGCGCCCGTCAATGCGCGGCGGGGTTCCCGTCTTCAAACGCCCCTGCGGGAGTTTGAGCTCCTTCAGGCGGGCGCTCAGCGAGGCAGCCGGCGGGTCGCCAGCGCGGCCAGCGGCATAGTGCTGGAGGCCGACATGAATTCTGCCGTCCAGGAAAGTGCCGGCCGTAAGTACCACCGCCCGAGCCCTGAAGCGAATGCCCACTTGCGTTATAGCCCCAGCCACACGGTCACCTTCGATGATCAAATCATCAACCGCCTGCTGAAAAAGCCAGAGCCCGGGCTGGTTTTCCAGGCGGCGCCGAATGGCCGCCTTGTACAGCACCCGGTCGGCCTGAGCGCGGGTGGCTCGCACGGCCGGCCCCTTGCTGGAGTTGAGAATCCGAAACTGTATGCCCGCCTCGTCGGTGGCCAAGGCCATGGCTCCGCCCATCGCATCGACCTCTTTGACCAGATGGCCCTTGCCAATACCGCCAATGGAGGGGTTGCAGCTCATCTGGCCCAGGGTTTCAATGTTGTGCGTGAGCAGCAGGGTCTTGCAACCCATGCGCGCAGCGGCCAGCGCCGCCTCGGTACCGGCATGACCGCCTCCGACAACGAGGACATCGAACGTTTGAGGATGGGTGTAGGCCAGCATGGGAAGGATTCAGACCTCAAAGAAGGTGTCGCCTAGGACACCGCTGAGCTGATGCCGAAAATTTAAGCAATTGTATGATCGTCAGAGCCCCCCCGCACCGTGGTCGACCGATCCGGGCCTGAGGGCCGCTTGCATTCAAACGGGCCCAGGAGGTCCATTCATCTAAAGAGGGAGTTTTGTCATGAGTCGGGAAGTGGTCGTCGTCAGCGGTGTGCGCACCGCCATCGGTACCCTTGGGGGCAGCCTCAAGGATGTGCCCCCCACCGAGCTGGCCAGCCTGGTCGTGCGCGAGTCGCTGGCCCGGGCACAAGTCGAAGGCAAGGATGTCGGGCATGTGGTGTTCGGCCATGTGGTCAACACCGAGCCCAAAGACATGTACCTGTCGCGGGTGGCGGCCATCAACGGCGGCTGCGCTGAAGGCACGCCCGCCATGAACGTCAACCGCCTGTGCGGCTCGGGCCTGCAGGCCATCGTTTCGGCCAGCCAGGCCATCTTGCTGGGCGACTGCGATGTCGCCATCGGCGGCGGCG
>CAYPSU010000112.1:0-8852 GCA_964413475.1 uncultured Polaromonas sp.
TTGAGCTGGGCGTATCGCTGCCCGAGTCGGCCAGCTTCTTCCTGAGCCAGCAGGCACGCACCGACTTTGATGTGCGCTTTACCGGCGCGCTCGCTGGCCGCGATGTTGAGATGCTGACGGTGCTCTCAGCCACCAACCGCTTGTTGGTCAAGCCCACCGTCGATGTGGCGGAGCAGGAGCAGGGCGGCGTGGCCAAGACGGTTCAAAGCCGGGTTCTGGTCATTGGCGGTACCGGCATCAATGCGCGCCTGGCCACCGGCAGCGATGCCGCTGCCCTGGGCCTGGAGCTCAAGGGCTTGTCGCTGGGCATGGCCCTGGCCAGGCCGCTGGATGCTGATGACGCGCGCAGCTGGCTCACGCTTGAGGCCCAGGCCGATACCCTGACGGTGCTGGGCACCGATGCTCTGGGGCTGAGCTTGAGTGGCACAAATCTGGGTCTGCGGCTCAATATCGGGATGGGGCTGACCGCTGCGGGCAGCGCCAACACCAGCACGGTGGACTGGAGCCAGACCCCGGTGGTGATCAAGCCGACCGCCGACGCGCCGGCCTTGACGCTGGATCTCGAGGGCTCGGTCTTTGAAGTCAGCGGCAGCATGAGCCTGGGTCTGGGCGAGATCCTGTCGGCTTCGGGCACGGTGGTGCTCTCGCGTCAGGAGATTGAGGTCGAAGTCGCGGGCCGCAGCGAGGCGGTCAAAGGCTTCTTCTTGGGTGCCTCGGATGTGTCGGTCACGGTGCAGGGCATCGCCCTGCAGAATGCCGGCCTGGCGATGGCCTTGTTGCGCCCGGCCGACCCGGCCGAAGGCGATGAGCGCAGCTGGCTGGCGCTCAAGGCCAGCGCCGAGGGCCTCACGCTTAATGCGGCTCAACTGGGACTGCCGGATGATTTGCTGGAACTCGAGGCCACTTCTTTGGCCTTTGAGATGAACCAGGCCATCGGCTACCGCGGCGCGATTGCCAACGCCGAGGTGATGAACCTGGCCGGCAGCAGCCAGAGCAATGTCGAGCGGGCCCTGACGGTGCGCACCGGGGTGCAAAGCAGCGAATCGCTGGACTTCAGCGACGCAGCGGGCGAATTCATGCGCCTGGCTTTCGATGCCAATTTGAGTATCAGCGATGTGCTCAGCGTCAGCGGCAGCTTTGGCCTGGCCGCCATGGGGCTGCGCACGGCCACGCTGGACAACGGCAGCCGGCGCAGCCTGCGCACGAGCTTGATCACGGCGCGTAACGTCGATGTGCAGCTGGGCCAAGGCGCGGGAACGGACGATTTTGTGGGCTTGAGCCTGCAAGACGCCAGCCTGGGCCTGGCCCTGATGCAGGACCCGAGCACCCGGGCCAGCTTTGTCGGCCTGCAAGCGGGTGCCAGCTCGGCTGGTCTGGAGGGCGTGCCGGGGCTCACGCTCAGCGGCAGTGGCATCAACCTGAACCTGAACATGGGCCCGGGCGCAGGTGCACTCAAGGGCCGGGTGGTGGACTTCAGCCAGGGCGACATCGACGGCAATGGCCGGCAGGAGGGCTCGACCCCCTTGATGATGCAGGGCCAGCGCGTGAGTTCGATGAACGCCAATACGGCGCAGATTCAGGCCGAAGGCACTTTCACGGTGGAGCTGCGTGCACCGGATGCGGCCCAGACCGATCCGGCCCTGCTCAGGGGCGCAGCCCATTTGCGTTTTGAAGCCGGCAATGGTGGGCCGATGAAGATCGGCGCCAGCGGCTTGAACGCGACGGTCAATGTGGCTGGTCAAAGGGCTGGTGTGGTCGACGGGCAGATGGGTCTGGTCCTGCCGGGCCGTGGCTACGCGCTCGATCTTCAGGCCAGCCTGAGCCTGCCGATTCCCGGTTTGCGCGGCACCGCGCTCATGGGCGATGTGGACCTGGCGATCAATCGCACCGGCCAGGCGCTGAACCAGTCCATCACCGTTGGCGGGCAAGAGGTCAAGGTGCGCTTCGCGCGCGCAGCCGATGTCACCGATTTTGCGATCCAAAACATCGACGCCGCGATCGAAGGCACGTTGGCTGACGCGCTGTCGGCTGTGGCCAAGGAGATGAACCGGGCCAACGCCTATTTGTTGGCCGACGAAGACTTGCCCCTGATCGGCCGCTCGCTCGAAGACCTGCTGCAGATCTCGGACGAGCTCAGTCTGGGCCAGCATGTGCTGGACTACTTGGCCCAGGACGCAGCGGCTTTCGGGCCCAAGGCCGTGCCCACGCTGCGTGGTCTGGAGGCCTATCTGCGGGCCAATTGGCAGGTGGGCTCGGGCGGCACGGGCGCTGCGAGCGCCCTGCGCTTTAACCTCGATCAATCGGGCTTGGACATTGGCTTTACCGGCGAAGTGAGCACCGCTGTCAATGGCATGGACCTCAATCTCGAAGGGGCCCTGGGCCAGGTCGGGGTGGGCGTCAATGGCGTGATGAAGGTCGATGCGAGCTTCGAGGCGGCGCTGGACTTCGACTTCGCGCTCGACTGGTCCAGTGGTTTTGCAGCCAAGCTTGAGGTGCGCGAACTGAGCTTTGACGGCAGCCTGTCGGCCAAGGATGTGATCCTTAATGCCAACCTTGGCCCGCTGGGCCTGAGCATCGGCCGGCCCGACGATCCGACGGTCGATGGGGTGGCGGGCAAGAAGTGGGAGCGCGGCAGTCTGGACGCACAGTTGGCCGGTGAACTGAGCTTTGTCGATGGTCAGCTCCAGGTCAGTGCCCCGGCCGACAAGAACTCCTTTAATGTGAAGCTGCCGATCTACGCCACGATTGCGGGCATCGATTTGGCGGCCGATCCGAACACTGCCCCGTCGGTCAGCATCTCGGTCAAGCCTTTTGAAGGTCAGTTCGATGTGCAGGCCAAGAACCTAGATCAGCTGGCCAACTTCAGCAAGATCAGCGTGGCCGATCTGATCACGGCTCTGCCCAATATGCTGAGCTATCTTCAGACCATCGATGTGGACCAACTCGGTCTGTCGGGGCTGCCCTTTGTCGAGCAGTCGGTGGGCGATTTGCTCGACGTGGCCTCGGTATTCAAGACGCAGGTGATCGATCGCATTAACTTCGACCGCCCGATGAAGCTCTGGGAGCGCGGCGCGGGGGAGCGCGCCTCGGCCAGCGGGAGCCTTGCTGCCGGAGAGAACTTTGCCGTGTTGAAAGACTCTGCCTCGCTGACCGGCGTGGCGGGTCAGTTTGCCGCCTCTATGGCCGGCTACTGGATCACGGTTAAAGGCGAGAACGCCGATGGCGAGGAGCGCAGCCTGGTCACGCAGATCATCGATGTGTCGGCCGAAGGCACGCGCGTGAGCCTGTCAAATAATTTTGCCCAGGACCTGCGTTCGGTGAGCTACACGGTGCACCAGAAGATCGAAAAGATCCAGACCGTCGACGAGTTCATTGTTGCTGTCAATGCCTCGGGCCTGCTGGGCGATCGCAAAGTGACTTATGACGCGGCGATCGGTGATATTCGCATACCGGTGCAGTTCTCAGGTTCAGTGATTGATCTGCAAACGCCGATCAATCTGGGCCTGGGCGAAGACAGCCCGGTGGCCTTGAGCACTGCGGCTACGGGCCTCGTAGACGTGGACATCGATGCCGGTTTTGATCTGATCCTGTCGATCGGCGGATCAAAGTTCTCGCTAGCCATTGACCGCTTGTCGGCCACTGCAGGTATCGAGCTGGCGGTGACTGACCTGACCGTGGCCGCGCAACTGGGCTTTTTGGGCTTGCAAGCCGGCGGCGAAGGCTCAGGATCGGGCGTCAGGCTGGAGGCCGAGGCTACGTTGGCGCTCGATCGCACACCCGGCCAGGACGGTGGTGCCCGCTTTGAAATTGCCGCGCTGCTCTCAAGCGAGGCGCTGGGCAGTATCACGGTCGACGTTTCGGGCTCCGCATCGGCCAGCCTGAAGGGCCTGAGCGTCAGTGCCGGCAGCGCCACCATGCCGCTCGATGAGGACCTGGAACTGGCCCTGTATGTGCCCGACCTGCTCGACTGGCGCGCGGTCGAGGTGCGCAATTCCCCCTTCAATCTTGAGGAGGCGATACGCGATGGATCGCTGCCAGAGGGCGCGGTTGTGGTGGTGCTGCCCGATCTGGGCAGCTTGCTTGATGTGCGCAACCTTACCTTCGGCGACATTATTGAGGCGGTGCGCTTTGGCCTGCAGGTCGTTGATGATCTGGCAGCTGATCAGGCCTTCTACACCGCGCAGCTGCCTGTAGTCAACAGCTCGCTGTCTGAATTGATGGTGCTGGGCGATACCTGGCTGGGCAAACTCGATGCGGTGATCGATGACCCGGTCGCTGGACTGGATGAGGCCGAGTTGGCCATCGAAGAGGCCTTGGGTCTGCGCGAGGATCTGCTCGACCTGAGCATCGACAACGATAGCGGCAAGCTGCTGCTCGATTTGAACCTGGAGCTGGCCTATACCGACGAGTTTGGTCTGAACCTGGACTTGCAGAGCCTGGCCGACTTGGCCGGCTTGAGCCTGCCCGATGGCATGGGCCAGTTCCTTGATGCTTCGGGCGAAGGCACGGTGGCTCTGGCCCTGGGCGCAGACTTGCAACTGCGACTGGGCGTGACCCTGCCCAAGCAAGCCGGCGAGCTGCCGAAGTTCGGTCTGGAGAACTACGAGGCCCGTACGGACAAGGGTACGCGAGTGACACTCAAGGCCCGCATGGCCGCGCAGGACGTCGATCTGAACTTCAAGGTCGGCCCCTTGGAGATGGGCGTGAAGGGCGGTAGCCTGGTGCTCGATGCTGACGGCAAGAGCGATGAGCCGATCGCATCTGGCGATGCGCTCGCCGACGCGGCCAGCTTGAGCATGATCTGGATCGACGGCAAGCCGGTGGTTGAGACCACCGGTGCGTTTGATCTGGCCCTGCCGCTGTCGGCCAAGATCTTTGGCAAGGACATCAAGATCGGCCAGTTGCAGGTCTCGACCGACCCCGAGCTGGGCTCCGGCGGCATTGCGGCCCTGGTCAATAAGCTGGCTGGTACGGATGCGGTCAACGCGCCTGATGCCTTGGTGGTTAAGCTGCCCGACTTTGATCTGGCTGCGGCGGGTCGCAGCACCTTGATGCAGCTGCTCTACGATCCGACGAACGTGCTCGATGGCATCGACCTGGGCCTGGGCGCCGTGCAAGACCTGTTCCAAAGCTCGGTGGCCGCGGACCTGCCCTTCATCGGAACGGGCCTGGCCAAAACCGGATCGGTGATCGCCGGCCTACGCGCCGGTTTACTTGAAGACCTGCGCGCCAGACTCTCCGGCGAGGGCAAGCCCGTGGAGCTGATTCGCGAGGAGCTGTTCGAGGTCTTCAGTGGCCTGAATATCCTGCTCGACCGCGACGGCGACGAGCTGATCACGGTGGACGACGTGTCGGTTGGCTTCTATGGCTACAACGGCAATCTGGTCTCGACCTGGAAGCCGGGCATGCCGCTGCCCACCGGCGGCGTTGATGCGATCCGCTTTGACATGAACCTGGGCGGCCGCATTGTGAGCACCGGCCTGGATCTGCCGCTGGACATCAGCCTGCCGGGCTTTGATCTGGACGTGGACGGCGGCTTCTCGCTGGCGGCCGATTGGGCCTACGACTTCGGCTTTGGCCTGTCGGCCAGCAAGGGCTTCTTCCTGGGCTCCAACACCGGCGAAGACGCCGACGTGGCCGAGCTGCGTTTGAACGTCGAGGCCTTCCTGGATGGCGATCCGACCGATCCGGACACGATCAGCGCCTTCGAGGGTCGTGGAAAGCTGCTCTTCTTTGAAGCTGCGGTGATCGACCGCGACACCGATCTGAGCAAGCCGGGCCATCAGGGCAGCGGTTTGCGTGGCAGCTTGAACCTGGACATCGCGGGCAATGATGCTGGGCAGCTCACGCTCGATCAGCTGCTGTCGAATCCTCAGACTGTCTTGAAGGCTGATTTTGGTGTCAACGCCGATCTCAGGCTCGGGGTGTCGCTCAGTGCCTTGGGCATGCCCAAGCTGATGAGCGATCTGGTGATCGACTGGGATTGGCGTTTGGGCGATCCTGCGCTGAAGTTCCCGGAGATTTCCATCCAGAACCTGCGCCTGGACATGAAGTCTGCGGTGGCCGACTTCCTGCTGCCGATTGCCAACTCGGTGGCCAATGTGGCCGCACCTTTCCGCGATGTGGTCGATGCACTGACCGCGCCCATGCCCGATATGGGCATGCTGCTCGATCCGCCCCGCAAGGCGCTGGGCCTGGCCAGCGACAACACTCTGCGCGGCTTCATTGACACGGTCAACGAGCTGACCCGGCTGGCCAAGCCCAGCCTGGGCCTTCAGCGCATCAACTGGGCCTTCCTCGATGCGGTGAAGTTCGCGCTGGACATGCCCGAGACGCTCAAGACGCTGCTCTCATTTGGCGCGGGCTTGCCGCTGGGCAGCATCTATGGTCTGGGTACCAGCAATGTGCGCTTTGTCAAGGGCGATGCCTCTTCGGCCAGCAACACCAGCAGCAACGCTGGGCTGTACAAAGCGATTGCTGACATCACGGCCCAGGCCTCGGGGGGCTCGAGCACTTCGACCGGCCCAAGTGGCCTGCAGTTCATGCCCTACCTGACCGACATCGGCAACTGGGCCAAGATCTTCAGCGGCGGAAATGCCACGCTGTTTACTTATGAGCTGCCGCTGCTGGAATTTGAGTTCGTCTTCAATGAAATCTTGGCCTCGGTGCCGATCCCCTTCCCGCCGCTGTCGTGGCTGAGCATCGACATTGGGGCGATCGGGACTGCGTCGGCCTTTGTTGATCTGTCCTTCGGCTTTGACACTTTCGGTGTGCAGAAAGCGATTGCCAGCGGCAACCCCTTTGATGCGCTCGACGGCTTTTATGTCAACGACTGGACGCTGCCTGCCTTCAAGAACGGGCAAGTGGTGCCGGGTACCGGCGGCAAGGAAAAGCCCGAGTTCGGTCTGAAGCTCGAGGCCGGCCTGCTCGGCGGTATCGGCATCACCGGCGTGGGCTCGGCCGGTGTGGGCGGCTCCATTTCGCTGGCGATCACGGCCGACATGAACGACATCAAGACCGGCACCGTCTCTCGTGATACCAATGGCCAGGTCACTAGCGTGCGCTACGACGGCGACGGCAAAATTCGCGCCTCTGAGGTTTTGGGCATGATGCTCTACCCGGGCCTGATCAAAGGCATACCGGGTGGGCCTTTCAATCTCTTTGACTTGACATTCCAGGCCTCCTTGGCCCCCTATATTTGGGGCAAGACCTTGCTAACTGGCACCATGAGCTTCAAGCTGTTTGAGCTCAAGTTGCCGTCTCTCACACTGACGGCGCCCACCGTAAAACCCGAACTGGGCTTTGAAAGCGGCGGCGTGCTGACGCTCAATATGGGTACGCGTGCGAGCGACCGGCTTTTTCTCAACACCGACGACGTCGCCGAAAGTGTCATTCTCAGCGGCATGGCCAGCGGAGTGGTCGACGTCGAATTCCTGGGCTTTCACAAGCGCTTTACCGGCATCACCAAAGTGGTCGTCGATATGGGTGAGGGCAATGACACGCTCGACGCCTCGCGTCTGCTCAATGCGGTAACGCTTGATGTGCGCGGTGGTGGTGGTGATGATACGGTGAAGATGGGTAAGGGCGGCGGGCAGGTGATCGACCTGCTCGGCGACAACACTTTGAGCGCCTTTGCCGACAGCGATGCGGTCGTGACCTTCATCACGGGTCTGGGCCATGACAAGCTCTTTGGTGGCCGCGGCAACGACCGGCTGTTTGCCGGAGCAGGCAGCAACCAGCTCACCGGGGGTGCTGGTGCCGATACGCTATATGCGGTGATGGGTCAGAACCGCTTGATGGGTGGCGAGGGCGCCGACCGGTACGTCTTCGTGGGCGAGTTGGGCAATAACACCCTGAGCGAAGCTGGCACCGATGCGACCGATCTGGACTTCTCAGGGCTGATCCCCGACGAGATCCTGCGCATCATCGGCCCGGCAGTCGGTGCGCCGGCGGTGTCGATTCCGGCGCAGTTCAATGTGTCGCGGGACGGTAAGTCGCGCATCGTGTTTACCGGGACGCCTTTTGCGGGCAATGCCACCGACTCGATGACGGTGACCTTGGCTGCGCGAGACGGTGTTTTTGAAGCAACCACGGTTTCGGACGACCGTGTGACCGTTTCCGGCCAGGACAGCGCGCGGACCTTTACCGGCCTGGTGGCCGATCTGAACCGTTATTTCACCAACGCCGAGAAAATCAGCTACACCCATGTGGCGATGGAGGACCAGCGCACCCTGACGGTGACGGTGATGCAAAACGGTCTGATCGATCAGGCCAGCGCAGAACTTAACGCCGTGCAGGCTTTCACGCCCGAAGATGGAGTCAACCAGAGCTGGACCGATATAGCGGTACAGGGCGATGTGATGGTTGCTGTGTCAGCAGCTGGAAACAGTCAGATGGGGATCTATGTATCGCGCGACGGCGGCTTGACCTGGAGCAGCGCCCAAAGCCTGGACCAAGGCGGTGTGGTGACGGCGTCCTCGGCGTCCGAGGGCCTGGTTGCCTCGACCAATGGCACCACGAATCTGTTTGATGGCAGCAGCGCCACGCGCTATGTCAACACCAGCATTGAAAACCCGGGGCGCATCCTCACCCTGGCCAGCCCAGCGGTGCTGACAGGCCTCAAGTTCACCACCAGCGCCGATGCGCCCGAGCGCGATCCGACCCGCTACGCGCTGTTTGGCTCCAACGATCTGCTGTCCTGGAGCGAGGGCGGCTGGGACCTGATTGCCCAGGGCGCGACCAACCTGCCCGAAGCGCGCAACGCCAGCAGCGAAGTCAGCTTTGCCAACACCCGCAGCTTCAAGTACTACAAGCTGGCCTACACCGAGTTGCGGCCGGTCATGGTCTCGGCC
>CAYPSU010000113.1:0-8832 GCA_964413475.1 uncultured Polaromonas sp.
CTGAGGTGTCATGGACTGCAGCCACAGGCGCTGCACGGGCTTGCCCAGGCCTTTGGCGCCGCCTGCGTACTGGGCGATGAGGTTGAAGATCAACTCGCCCTCGCGCCCCGCGTCACAGGCATTGATGAGCTTGGCCACATCCTTGCGCTTGGCTTGTTTGACCACCGCATTGAGGCGCGACTTGGTTTTCTCCACGGGCTTCAAGTCAAAGTGAGGCGGCAGCACGGGCAAATGGGCAAAGCTCCACTTGCCGCGCTTGACGTCAAATTCCTCTGGGGCCTGAATTTCCACCAGATGGCCCACTGCCGAAGTCACGATCCATCCTTCGTTTTCGAAGTATTCATCGTGTTTTTCGAACTTGCCGGCGGTGGGCGTGAGCGCCCTCACAATGTCCTGCGCCACCGAAGGCTTCTCTGCGATCACCAAGGTCTTGCTCGTCATGCTCTGTCTTTCGTCTTAGCGCGGCTAACTGTATAGCGCGCCTTCTTGTTTCGGGTTGTAGGGGACATCGGTCAGTGCCGACTCTGACCCCTACAATGCCGCCTCGCGCGCACGCGCGCGCACACACGCATCGATTAACCATATCAAAATTTTCGCCGTGCCCATTTTTAAGCCTGCTGTAGACGCAACAAAACGAAAGTCGGCTCCCTCTTCGGGCCGCCGCATACAGACCCGGCGATCCGGTGTGCACGGGCTGGGCGTGTTTGCTCTGCAGGCGATCGCAGCCGGTGAGGTGATCATCGAATACACCGGCCAGATCATCACCTGGAAGCAGGCGCTCAAGCGCCACCCGCACGACCCCAAGGACCCCAATCACACGTTTTACTTTCACATCGATGACGGACGGGTCATCGACGCCAAGTATGGGGGAAATTCTTCGCGCGGGATCAACCACAGCTGCGCCCCCAACTGTGAAGCAGATGAGGAGGACGGCCGCGTGTTCATCAAGGCGCTGCGCAAAATTCGCGCTGGCGAGGAGCTTTTCTACGACTACGGTTTGATCATCGACGCACCCTACACGCCCAAGCTCAAGGCCGAATACCCCTGCTGGTGTGGCGCTCTCCAGTGCCGCGGCACTTTGCTGGCGCCCAAGCGCAGGCGTTAAGCAGGCGCCCGATGCCAGCAGCGCCCGAGAGACAGTGCTGGCCGGCCGAGGCCATCTGGGAGGCCGTGGTGCCCATGCTGCCGGGGTTTTCCGTTGAGGTTTTACCTCAAATCGATTCGACCAACAGCGAGCTGATGCGCCGCTGTCGTGCTGGCCGAACAGAAACCGTTTTGCTGGTGGCTGAGCATCAGAGCGCCGGCCGTGGACGATTGGGACGACCTTGGCACAGCGCGCCAGGCTCGAGCTTGACCTTCTCCCTGGGCCTGACGCTGGCCCCAGGCGACTGGTCGGGGCTGTCGCTGGCCGTTGGAGTCAGCCTGGCCGAGCGCCTGAGGGCCATTGGGGCCACGGGCGTCGGGCTGAAATGGCCTAACGACTTGTGGTTGGGCTGGGCCAAGTTGGGCGGTATCCTGATCGAGACAGCCGGCCTGGGCGCCGATCGCTATGCGGTGGTTGGCGTAGGGATCAATGTGGGCGCATCAGGTGGCGCGCTGGCAGAGCCTGCTGGCGGCGCTGCCCAGGAGGTACCGCCGGTTGGGCTGCAGTCGGTCACGCAGGCCAGCGCGCCGCAGGTGCTTGGTGCGGTGGTGCCGGCCCTGGTGCGTGATCTGATGCGCTTTGAGCGTGAAGGGTGGCCCGCTTTCGCCCAGCGCTTTGCCGCCCTGGATTTGCTCAAGGGGCGGCCGGTGCAGTTGTCGGACGGTCGTGAGGGCCTGGCCTGCGGGGTGGGCGCTGGCGGAGCGCTGCGATTGCAAACGCCCGCCGGCCTTGTTGAGGTGGGCAGCGGTGAGCTCAGTGTGCGCCCCCAGCGCTGAGAGCCCCAGACTTCGACGGCCTTTTGACCGCAGCAGCGCTGGAGCGCAAGCGGCATAAAAAAACGCCGGGGTCTCCGGCGTTCCTTCGGCCGCGCTTTGTAGGGGCGGCTGTTGGGGGTGTGTCTTGTGGTCCTGCCGAACTCCTGGGTAGAAAGCTCAACGCGGGACTGCCCCTTTGTCTCCTCGGCTCCTCGCTGGCAGCCCTTTGAGGCCGTCGCGATGGGACGAACTTTAAAGGCTCTGCGCCTGAGCTTGACTCAGGGCTTACCCGGGTCGGCTTGGGCCTGATCTGAGATTTTGTCGGTTTAAACCGGATGCGGCCGCGCGGGTTTACGGACCGGGTCGACCTGCGCTCGAGTCTGCCTGCCGCAGCCATGTGGCCACTTTTTCGGCCATCATCAGGGTCGGCGCGTTGGTGTTGCCGCTGGTGATCAGAGGCATGGCGCCGGCATCGACCACCCGCAGACCGGCCACCCCTCGCACCCTCAGGTGCGAGTCGAGGACGGCCATCGGATCGTCTGCGCGGCCCATGCGGGTGGTGCCCACCGGGTGGAAGATGGTGGTGGCAATGTCGCCGGCCAAGCGGGCCAGGTCCTCATCGCTCTGGTATTGCGTGCCGGGCCTGAATTCTTCTGGCTGCCAGCGAGCCAGCGCCTCCTGTCCGACGATGCGACGCGTCAGCCGCAGGGATTGGGCGGCCACTTGACGGTCTTCATCGGTGCTCAGGTAGTTGGGGGCGATCAGCGGCGCATCGGCAAAGTCGGCGCTGCGTATGCGCACACTGCCGCGGCTGCTGGGGTTGAGATTGCAGACGCTGGCGGTGAAGGCATCAAAGTTGTGCAGCGGCTCGCCAAAGGCGTCGAGCGAAAGCGGCTGAACGTGGTACTGCAGGTTGGGCCAGGCCAGCTCGGGGCTGGAGCGGGTGAAGGCGCCCAACTGCGAGGGCGCCATGCTCATCGGACCGGTACGCCGCAAGGCATATTCGAGCCCGATCTTCAGACGCCCCCAGAGCGAGGCTGAAAGGGTGTTGAGCGTGGCCTGGCCGCCGAGTGGCCGCTTGATTTTGTAGACCGCGCGGATCTGCAAGTGGTCTTGCAGGTTCTCGCCCACCCCCGGCAGGTGCTGTCGCACCGCGATGCCATGCTGCTGCAGCAACTCCCCTGGGCCTATGCCCGATAGCTGCAAGATCTGTGGAGAACCGATACTGCCGGCGCTCAGCAGCACCTCTCCACCGGGTTTGAGCCGCGCATCCACCAGAGCGGTACCCGTCCACACCCGTACACCGCTGCAACGCGTCGCGCCATCGGCCTGGCTCTCCAGCAGCAGCTCGCTGACCTGCGCGCGGGTCCACATTTCGAAGTTGGGCCGCTGGTAGCAGGTCGGTCGCAGGAAGGCCTTCGCCGCATTCCAGCGCCAACCGCTTTTCTGGTTGACCTCGAAATAGGCCACACCCTCGTTGTTACCCGCATTGAAGTCCTGGGTCGGCGGTATGCCCGCCTGCTGCGCTGCTTGCGCGAAGTCGTCCAGGATGTCCCAGCGCAGACGCTGTTTTTCCACGCGCCATTCGCCGCCCTGCCGACTCTTGTGACCGTGCACCGCCGCAAAACTTGGATGGACCGGCGGCGCGTCGGCATCGAGCCGGTAATGGTCTTCGTGACGCATGAAGTCGGGCAGCACTCGATCCCAGCGCCAGGCCTCGTCGCCGGTCAGTTCGGCCCATTGCTCGTAATCGCGACTTTGACCGCGCATGTAGATCATGCCGTTGATGCTGGAGCAACCGCCAAGGGCCTTGCCGCGGGGGTAACGCAGGCTGCGTCCGTTCAGGCCTGCGGCCGGTTCGGTCTTGTAGAGCCAGTCGGTGCGGGGGTTGCCAATGCAGTACAAGTAGCCGACCGGGATGTGGATCCAGTGGTAGTTGTCCTTGCCGCCGGCTTCGATCAAAAGCACCCTTTTGCCCGCGTCGGCACTCAGGCGATTGGCCAGCAGGCAGCCGGCCGTGCCTGCGCCCACGATGATGTAGTCAAAGACGGGATCGCTCATGTTCAATGCTTTGCGAAATTGCGGCGGGCGAATGCGCCCTGCCCGATTGTGTCAAACCCCGGCCAGCGGGGTGTCCGCCTAGGGATGGAGGCGGCAGCTCTGCCAGAATCGCTGATCGGCAGGCCCGGTGGCGGCCCGTCCGCTTGGGGGTTGGATGCTCACGATCGACTATTACTTCACGCCTCAGAGCCCTTGGACCTATCTGGGGCACGCGCGCTTTGTGGGTATCGCGCAGGCTGCCGGCGCAGCGGTGCGGGTCCTGCCAGCGGATTTCGCTCAAGTCTTTGCCAGTTCCGGCGGCCTGCCCTTGGCCAAGCGGGCCGCGCAGCGGCAGGCCTATCGTCTGGTCGAACTGCGCCGTTTCAGCGCCCACCTTGGCTTGCCGCTCAATTTGCAGCCGCAGTTTTTCCCAGTGTCCGGCGATGCTGCCGCTCGATTGATCATCGCGGCTGAGCGTGCCGGTGGAGCTCGGCCTGCGCTGGCGCTTAGCGCAGCCCTCTTGGCCGCCGTCTGGGCGCAGCAGCGCGATATCGCCGACCCTCTGACGCTGGCGCAATTGCTGGCCGAAGGTGGCCTGCCGGCGGCCTGGCTGGACGATTCGCGGGGTGAGGCTGTCGAGCAGGCTTATCAGGACAACACCCGACGGGCTTTGGCCGCCGGCGTGTTCGGAGCGCCCAGTTATGTGGTCGACGGGGAGATTTTCTGGGGTCAGGATCGACTCGATTTCCTCGAACTCCGTCTGGCTGCACAATGAGCGGCCAGCGCATCGAGCGTTCCCCGCGGGCAGATTTTTCATCAGCAGTTCAAGGAAAGGGCACAGCATCATGGGTCAAATCATTCAGCTCACTTCGTCTGACGGCTTCGTGTTTCCCGCCTATGTGGCCGAGCCGGCGGGCAAGCCCCGCGGTGCAGTCGTTGTGCTGCAGGAAATCTTTGGGGTCAATTCGCACATCCGTGCAGTGGCCGACGGATATGCCGCCGAAGGCTATCTGGCGGTGGCGCCGGCCACCTTTCATCGGGTCAAGCAGGGGGTGGAGCTGGGCTACACCGGCGAGGACATGACGGCTGGCATTGCCCTGAAGTCAGCGGTCGAGGCGCTGCCGGCACCAGGGGTGATGGCAGATATCGAGGCGGCCGTTGCCCACGCTGCGCGTGCCGGCAAGGTGGCCGTGGTTGGTTACTGCTGGGGCGGCCTGCTGACCTGGCGCACTGCCTGCATGGTCAAGGGCGTGAGCGCTGCCGCCCCTTACTATGGCGGCGGGGTCACCACCCCAGCCGAGGCGGCGCGCAAGCCCCTGTGTCCCGTGATGGCTCATTTCGGAGAGAAGGATCACTGGATCCCCATGGATACGGTGCAGGCTTTTGCCAAGGCCCAGCCTGGCTGCGAGGTGCATGTGTATGCGGCCGATCACGGTTTCAACTGCGATCAGCGGGGCTCCTGGGATGCGCCAGCGGCCAAGCTGGCCCGTGAGCGCACGCTGGCGTTTTTTGCCAAGCATCTGGGCTGAGGCTGCTTTTGAAGGTGTAGCCCCCACCGAGACGAGCTCGGCGCTGCTGCCACTTTAGGCCCAGACCCTCCTGCTGAAGGCCCTGATGCGGCCTTCAGCCCAGAGCCTCGTCCAGCACTTCCACCCAATGTCGCACCGGGGTGGAGGTGCCGCTTTGCAGGTGGGTGATGCAGCCAATGTTGGCCGACAGGATGAGCTTGGGTTTGCGTTCGCTGAGGTGGCCGAGTTTGCGGTCGCGCAGCGCGGTGGCGATCTCCGGCTGCAACACCGAGTAGGTGCCGGCCGAACCGCAGCACAGATGCGGCTCGACGCGGGCGCTGGCCACGTCAAAGCCTAGCTCGCTCAGGCATTGCTCGACACCGCCTCGCAGTTGCTGGCCATGCTGCAGGGTGCAGGGAGGGTGATAGGCCAGGGGTCCGATCGATTCGGCGCGCACGCGTGCCTTGAGGTGCGGCAGCAGTTCGGGCAGCAGTTCGCTCAGATCGCGGGTCATCTCGCTGATGCGCTTGGCCCGGTCGGCATAAGCCGCGTCGTGCGCGAGGTGGTGACCGTACTCCTTGACGGTGACTCCGCAGCCCGAAGCATTCATCACAATGGCCTCGACGCCACTTTGCACCTGGGGCCACCATGCGTCGATGTTGCGCCGCATCTCTTGCAAACCGCCTTCCTGGTCGTTGAGATGGAACTTCACGCCCCCACAACAGCCAGCCGCGGCTGCCACCACAGTTTGGATGCCGGCCGCATCGAGCAGGCGGGCCGTTGCGATGTTGATGTTGGGGGCCATCGAAGGTTGTACGCAGCCGGCGAGCATCAGCATCTTGCGCGCATGGGTGCGGGTGGGCCA
The DNA here is from genome assembly GCA_964413475.1 of uncultured Polaromonas sp. Classification (GTDB taxonomy): domain Bacteria; phylum Pseudomonadota; class Gammaproteobacteria; order Burkholderiales; family Burkholderiaceae_C; genus Polaromonas. The sequence continues at coordinate 6,313 of CAYPSU010000113.1, forward strand.
GGCCCGCGTGGTTCGTGGTTCAGGCACCTTGCCCTGAAGCGTCGGTGGCAGCAGGCCGCGCACCGCCTGACCGAGTTTCATGGCCGGCGCGAACAAGGGCGAGGGCAGTCCCTCCTTGAGCGCCCAGCGCACCGCCTTTTCGCTGGCCGGTCGCGGCACCTGTTCCTCCACAATCTTGCGGCCAATGTCCACCAGATGCCCGTACTGCACCCCGCTGGGGCAGGTGGTTTCGCAATTGCGGCAGGTCAGGCAGCGGTCCAGATGCAGCTGCGTCTTTCGGGTGGCTGGCTGACCCTCGAGCACCTGCTTGATCAGGTAGATGCGGCCGCGCGGACCATCGAGCTCGTCGCCCAGCAGCTGGTAGGTCGGGCAGGTGGCGGTGCAAAAGCCACAGTGCACACATTTGCGCAAGATGGCCTCGGCCTGCTGGCCTTCGGGGGTGTGCGCGTAGGCGGGGGCCAGATGGGTTTGCATGGTTCAGGCGGCCTCAGACAGGTCGAGTGGACGCGGTGGGGTCTTGTCCAGGCATCGGTTCAAGGGTGAGCCGGTGGCTCGGGGTGGGGGCTGCATCAGCATGGGGGACCGTCACAGAAGTCAAGGGCCGAGTCGGCCCGTTTGGAACACCCCGGACGGATCAAACTGCTTCTGCAGCTCGCCGGTGATGGTCTGGACGGCCGCCCCCATCGGGCTGAACACGCCGCTGGCCTTGTCGCTATGGCCGCCCAGGCGGCTGGCACGAAAGAGGGTGGCATGCCCCGCAGCGTTTTGGGCCAGCTGGCGCAGCATTGGACCTTGGGCGGCCGGTGCCCACAGCCAGCGCTGACCACCATGCCATTCGATCAGAGGCGGGGATGGCCCGTCTATCGCCGGTGTGGTCTGAGGCACGCTCAGGCGCCAAAGGCAGGCCTCATCGCTGGGCGGTGTGAAGAAGGCCAGGGTCTGTTCTCGGCACTCTTGCCAGAACGAGTGCGCTCGGTCGGGTTCGATCAGGGCTGCTTGCCCCCCGCTGCGTTTGACGTCCTGGCTGAGCCGTCCAATGGCGGCCTGCACTGCAGCGGCTGCGCCGCTGAGTCGCACCGTCAGTTGGCCCGGCCCCGGCTCGGGCAGCCAGCTGCTGGCGTGCAGGGGCAGTGGCTGGGCGCCCCAGCCATTGAGCAGGTCCAGCGCCTGCTGTTGCGCCAGGCCATCGCAACGCAGCGTGGCCTGACCTGCGGCCACCGGCAGCACCTTGAGCGAGACTTCGGTGATCAGGCCCAGCGTGCCCCAGCTGCCCGCCAGCAGGCGCGAGACATCGTAGCCAGCCACGTTCTTCATCACCTGCCCGCCGAAGGTGAGTAACTGCCCACGGCCATTGATGCATTGGAGGCCAAGCACATAGTCCCGCAGGGCGCCAACGCTGGCCCGCGCCGGTCCGCTCAGGCCGCTGGCCACGGCCCCACCAATCGTGGCCTGCGGACCGAAATGGGGCGGCTCGAAGGCCAGGCATTGGCCGCGCCGGGCCAGCTCAGCCTCTACCTCCGGCAGCGGCGTGCCGCAGCGGGCGGTGATCACCAGCTCACTGGGCTCGTAGCGGGTGATGCCGGCGAGGGCGCGGGTGGACAGCTCCAAGCTCTGTCCTGAGTGCCTGCCCCAGAAGTCCTTGCTGCCCCCGCCTCTGAGGCTCAGCCGCTGGCCGGTGCGCGCGGCCTCTCGCACCTGTTCGCACCAGGCCTCAATCAAGGTCGCAGTTTCATTCATGGGCCCGATGGTAAACGGCCCTTCAGGCTCAGTCGTTTGATATTTTTTTATGGGGTCGCTGCAGTTTCTTGAGCGTCGCCCAAAAAAAGAGCCCGTCAGCTTGCGCCGACGGGCCGATATCCAAAGGAGACTCTCTAATTCACCCGGGCGCGGGGCCACGCCCGGGGCTTGGCGATCAGCGGTTGTACGCTGTTTCGCCGTGCGAGCTGATGTCCAGACCCTCGCGCTCTTCCTCTTCGCTCACGCGCAGTCCGATGGTCATGTCCACGATTTTGTAGGCAATGACCGACACCACACCCGACCACACCAGGGTGATGAGCACCGCCTTGATTTGGACCCAGACCTGGCTGGCGATCGAGTAGTCGGCCGCCGTCACCATGGTGGCGGTGGACCAATCGGCCACATAGCCGGGGCCGCCCAGGCTGGGGCTGTTGAAGACGCCAGTGAGCACAGCGCCCAGAATGCCGCAGACGCCGTGGACGCCAAATACATCCAGGGTGTCGTCAGCGCCCAGCATCTTTTTCAGGCCGCTGACGCCCCACAGTCCTGCAAAGCCTGCGATCAGACCAATGATCAGTCCGCCGCCGATGCCCACATTGCCCGCCGCCGGAGTGATGGCCACCAGACCCGCCACTGCGCCAGAGGCAGCACCGAGCATCGAGGCCTTACCCTTGAGCATGGCCTCGCCTATGCACCAGGTCAGGACGGCGCCCGCGGTGGCGGCCAGCGTGTTCATGAAGGCCAGGGCGGCAAAGCCGTTGGCTTCCAGGGCCGAGCCGGCAT